>CAYNXM010000241.1:0-61746 GCA_964401105.1 uncultured Lyngbya sp.
CTCTATTGCCCAACAGTTGACTCTCTCAGCGATCGCTTTGGCGCAGGAAAAAATTACAGCAGCGGTTTGAGCGGCTATATTCTCCTCTGCTTCAGCTATGAAGATTTGTTAATTTTTGATCCTTAGTGCACAACTGTGTGATTCAGGGCTATAATTGAACGATGTTGACCTCCGGATGTTAAAACCCCTTCTCCCAACTCAAAATCATCCCCCCTAGGGTAGACATTTACTTTCAACAGATGTTAGACTATGAGCAGCAAACTACTGCTGTTTGTTTGAGTCGTCTAATTCGGAAAAACTCCCTAACTTAGTGGGGTTTCCTTTGGGATATTGTCTAGCCTAAGATCTGGGTAAGCCTTGCATTTAAACTAAGAAGGCTCCCCACATCAGTAGTTAAAGCTTTAGATCGAAATGCCAAATTAACTTGACATTAGTTAATCAAGTTAGAGATAGCTGCTTAACGCACTCAAACCTGTGGTGGATACTATTAAGACTATTTGAGCTTCGCTCTGATTGGCAAATCGCTACTCTGATTCAGGGTGAACACATTTGGATATTAACAATCCTTCCACAGCAGAACTGTAATAGTAATAGTAACTTTACCGAGAGCCAGTATCTCCATCCGCATCTGGCATCCCTTCTCGCTGTTGATTGGCGTTGGAGTTTTTAAGAGATCGGCCGCCGCTGCCACGCCCCGCATCTCCGGGAATTCCGTCTTCGTTTCCTGAATTACTCAAATTTTGATCAAATAACTCAGTGGTCCCGGAAAATACCTCCGGTAAACCTGAACTGGGGTGAGCGAAAGTTTCACTCGCTAAGTTGATGTGAATGCCTGTAGCTAGAGCCACAATGGCGGTCAGTCTGAAAATGCACCCCATGAAGTTTTCTCCCTTAACTCAACCTACTGAATTCTACTGACGTACTAGTCCCCCGATGATTTCAGTATATCAGTAATTACACGGATCTGTTCTATGCCTTAGTGGCTAAATCCGTAAAATATTACAAATATTTACATAAACTTGACTTAAGGTCAATAGAGTTTTTAACGTAAGTTAATAAATCAATAGAGTTATTAATTTACTTTTACACAAAAATCGCTGTATAATATCCATAACAAGGGGTATTAACCTGTAGAGGTTATATCCTTCTGAGGTATAAGCTTTATAGACTCTAACTCTATAGCCCCTTGATCTACTAAACCCCAATTCAAGAATTGAGAACGACCTTGCATTCACCAAACTCACCAAAGCTGATTTAAAGTTTTAAGTTTTATAGAGAGCTAAAAGCATCACTTTCCGACTATTTGTCACACATTGAAGTAATTAGTCCCGATAATCACATCTCTATGTAAGCCAAGTAACAGAGCAGCATCACGTTTATCTTTCCAGGGTAACTTCAAGTCCATATTCGTTGGTGTTTCATGATGCATGAAGCGAGATTCATCCTGTCTTTCATTCACAGCAGGATAAATTCAATCTAAGGTTAAGACCTGGCTCATTGACCTGAAAAACTCACAATTGTGACATCCTAATATAGAATTGTATTTCGCGTCAATATGTTGGTCGCAATTCCTCTGAAGGCTAACAAATGCAATAGCGTCAGCCTCCTTGCGACATCAAGGTGAGAATCACTAATCAAGATTAGTGGCACTCTCCGGGTACATTACTGTTGCATCGTAATATACTTTGAACTTGCTGGTGGCAATTCACCAGTCGAAAAATCGACCGTTCAGAGCCACATGAAAATAGATGACCTTACTGGCTAAAGAACTCATATCGATTTTTACCTAAATTCTTAGCTCGATACATCGCATCGTCCGCTTTCTGAATCATTAATTCTCGTTCTTCTGTATCAATGGGATAAAGACTAATACCGATACTGGTTGTAACTGAAATCTGATGCCCTTCTAAATATGCAGGTTGATTAATGGTGTGAAGAATTTTTTCTGCGACTTTAGCAGCGCCAGCTTTTCCGGGAATTTCAGGTAAAATCACCGTAAACTCATCGCCTCCCAAACGAGAAACTGTATCACTGCTGCGTAGACACCCTTTCAAACGTTCTGAAACCATTTTGAGAACTAAATCTCCAATACGATGCCCTAGATTATCGTTAATCCCTTTAAAATCATTCAAATCTAGAAAAAATAGAGCAACACACTTATTATTGCTATTGGCTGACTCTATTGCTTCGCCTAAACGGACATAGAATAACTTCCGGTTTGGTAAACCGGTCAGTGCATCATGTTCAGCTTCAAGTCGCAGACTGTCTATTAAAAGCTGGTGAGCGGTAATATCACGGATGACACCGACTAAAAATAAATTCCCTGCTGCGTCCTGATGTAGCGATCGCTTTGTTGCCAGAAAATGTTTTCTGCCATGAGCATCAGTTAATTCTTCTTTATCCTCCTCTTTTTGCAGACCATGAAAAGCCATTTCATCCTGAAGACGGAACATATCGGCTTCATGAGCCGGAAATAATTCTTGATCGCTTCGGCTAACTAATATCTCTAAGGGATAGCCGACCAAATCACAATAGGCTTGATTAATGACAATTTTCTGATGAAATTGATCTTTGACGTAAACCGGGTCGGGAATTGCATTAATTAAACTTTGTAAAAATTCAGTCGATCGCTTCCACTCTTCTTGAACATGAGCTAAATATCCCATCACAACCACAGCAGACCCGACGAGAGTCATTAATGGGGGAACAACTGGAATCCATAAACCCTCTAAAAATTTAAGATAGGCCCCCGTTGTCAAGGCCGAACAAATAATGAAGATCAGTAAAACTGAACGAGATGGCGATCGCAATTTCCAGCATAAACTTGCACCCATCCAAGACCAGCCGATAATCCAGATCCATTCAAGGGGTTCAAACCAAACTTGAATCAGAGGACGACTATCGAGGGCAGTACTTAACAGTTGACTAATTAAGTGGGCTTGTAATTCGACCCCAAACATTTGTTCAGAAGATTCAAACAAACCGTCACCATAGGAGGTATAGTGCAAATCCTTAACACTGGTGGCGGTTGAGCCAATTAATACGATACGATTGCGGAAGATATCAGGGGAAATCTCCCCAGACAGCACTTGCTGCATTGAAACCGTGCGGAAGGCTTTAGCATTGCCACGAAGATTAATCAGATATTGAAAGCCTCTATCATCGGTATTAATATATCCACCGTCATTAGATTTGAATCGGTGTAAAGCCTGCTTGCCGAGTTGAATTTGATCCGCTTGACTATCGATAGAAACTGGAATTCCTAAAGGATCAAGATACATCATTGCGAGTTTGAGGGCAAAACTATGAAGAATAGTGCCATCTGAATACCAGCCATAGAGTAAGCCTCGGCGCACTTTATCATCGCTGTCGGTCAAGACATTATTAAATCCAATCAGTTGTCGTTCTCTTAAAAACGGAGGCGGCTTGACGGCTTGAGTTTTAGGAGTTTCAAATTTTTCAATTCCCACTAAATTCGGTAAAGTTTGAAAGACTTGTGTCAGTGCAGCATAGCCCGGTTCATTGGGTAAATCTCGGTATACGTCTAAACCGATTGCCCGAGGTTGGGCTGTATGAATTGTGTTTAAAAGTTGAGCTAAATCAGCATCTTTGACTGGAAAGCCATAGGTTTGTAAGTCTTGCTCATCAATTCCTACGATTAGAATCCGTTCGTCAACCGCTTCAGTCGGACGAAGACGAAAGAACAGATCGTAAACTGCCCATTCTGAAGCTTGCAGCAGTCCACTGGCTCGTAGTAGCAGAATAAGTCCAGCAACACTAGAGGAAGTCCAGACGATATGACGTTGCTGTGATAACCATTTTTTTAGAGGTTTAAATAAACTATTTTGGGGCTTACCCAGAGCTTTAAACATTGGATGGAACCGTTTAGCAGTTTGATAAATTTGAGCAAAAAATTGATCGTCTAACCTCGCTTAGTTGATGTTCTAAGCGATTATCATCCCCATTCTAAAATCACTATCGTGAGTGAAAATTGAGAGAACGCTTAAGATATTACTGTTGTACTTTTGGTAGACTAAAATTTCAGGAATGTTCTTGCCTTTAACATTCCCATCATTCCAATTCGATCAAACTGTGAAAGCAAACTTGATGTACTCAACCTGCAATGACGAATTACAGGACAACTGTATCTAGACTCAGCTTGTCTATGCTTTTCCTTGATCCCAACGGGTTTAATATTGAAAGTCTCGCCGTCCAGAATAACCTGAGAGATCGGCTAATCTCTCTAATGATAATCTGCCGGGATATAATTCACCCTGAATTTCCCAAGTGGGATAACCTGTAATGCCTGCTGCTCGACACAATTGAGACTGAGAATTTTTTCCCTGGGGGTCACACTCTATATAGTTAATCATAGCAAATGCTGTTTGACCAAACAATTGCTTTTGTTCTTGACAGTGGGGACACCAGTAAGCCCCGTATTTCTTCGCACCTATTTTTTGCAAATGACGGGCTAGGGCGACTTCTGCTGGCCCTGAGGTTGTGGTAATTTGATATTCTGCACCGCTGGTCGAATCCATAGAAGCTGGATTAAATCCATTATAAACCCCCAATATTGCCACCAGGGCTATCATAGCAATCACTAAACCATTAAATCCCAGTTGCCCCAAGTCTTCCCAGCGATAGCCAATAATGGTAATGGTGAATAAAGTGGCTGAGAACAGGGCAGAAGCGATACAGTAAGGACACCCTGCCTGAATCTCAAATAATAGCAGATACATCAAATCAGCACTTGCTATCACCATGGTAATGGTGACAACAAACATCAACCGCCAACTCCATAAATCTAATTGAGAGGATTGTGGTTTCTGTCTTTCACCATCGGCTTGCAGGGCTAAAGGAACGCTCGCTAGGAGTAACATGATTCCATAAGCCAAACTCCCAAATAATGTCAGTGGTAAACCAAAAAGGGTGGCATAAGGACTATTGAGTACCTCGTTACATCCGGCTGTTGGACAAGCGAAAGATCCCCCTGTCAGTTTGACCCAAGATAGATAAGTCGTCTCCAATAAGCCGAGTGTAGCGACAGCAGCGATCAAAAGACGAGAGTGACGATAAATCCAAGGAGTTGTACTTCTGCGGAGCATGGCAGCAAGATTTTTCTATTTTTCTTTCAAATCTTAGCAAATTACTGATAATAATTTAGTCAAAATCTGTTGGTAAATCCGGATTGCGATAATATTTAAAAAACTGTTGAATTTGATGGGGTAACACCCGAGACTGAGAAAGTTCAGGGATCTGATTTTCTGGGAAGAATGCAACTTCACTGGTTTCATGACTGGTGATGGCAACTCCGCCGATCAATTCACACAAAAAAAAACAGTTTATAAACATGATGGGGCATGGGTGGGGTATGACCTTGATAAGTTCTGTCGTAAACGGCTAGAAGTTTAACCACTTTTGTTTGATAGCCAGACTCTTCAAACACTTCTCGGGTGACGGCTTCGGTCGGCGTTTCATTCACATCTGCCCATCCCCCTGGTAATGTCCAACGGTGGCGATCTAAAACTTCTCGAACGAGCAAAATTTGAGAGTCTTGAAATACAACCCCTCGAACATCAACTTTAGGGGTGGCATAGCCAGAGTCTGTTGAGAACAAATCAAGAATTGTTTCTTTCCCCGTATTGGTGTGAAGAGCAAAAATCTCTGCTGCAATTTCCTGAATTTGCCGATAACGTTCTGCGTCGTATTCACTTTGGCTAAAATGTAATCCCGTTTGGGCGATCGCTTGTAGTGCTTTTCCCCATTTTATCCAGTTCGGTTCCATCACAATTATTCTTTGCTATTGAGCTGACAACAGTTTAACTTCAGCCGCGTTGGCGTGCACCTGTGCTTGCACGTATTGTCTAATATCTTTGATATTAGCCGCTACTGTGGCACATGGGCTAAGCTGGAATAATAGTACCGAATTAGTGTTGTTAGACCTGTAGAGAATAAGTAACATTGAAGGAAAATCTTAATCATTGCTCCCTGGGCATCCATCTCATTCAGGGTTTCTCCCATTTTAGAATGTTTGCTCTCCCACTTTTGATATTAAAGCGATACGGGTTAAAGCCCTAAGAATGTCACCCACTCACTCATCAATTCCAAAGGATTATTCATGAATTCTAATTTAGAAAAAACTCAAAAACTTGCTAAAAAAGGGACTCTATCCACTGGGATGTTAACTTTTTTCATGCCTTTAGTGGGTTATATTTATACGGGGCGATACAAAGCCTTATTTAAGACATTTACTATGTTTTTCGGAATTCTTGTACTGTGTTTTATGGCGGAACCCTCTTTAGATGACGATGAAGAGTTTATGACTGGGATGATGTTTCTCTATGGTGCAGGTACAGCCATAGAAAATACTCGAGCCGTGAGTCATGCAAAAAAACGGATGAAAGATCAACAAATTCCGGTATTAAATCCAGATAAAGTTAAAATTCAGCTTCTAAAAGCAGCTAAATATAAAGGTGCTGTTACGGTAGCCGATTGTGTTTTGGAAACGGGATGTTCGGCGGCTGAAGTTCGCCTTTTTTTAGAAGAATTACAACAAGAAGAGTTAATCAGAGTTGATAATAGAGAAAGTGATGGGGCAATCATTTATCGGATTATTTAGATAGTTTTTTAAGATAAAGCCTGAAACTGTATCTGACTATAGTCATAGCCTCAATGAGTATTTTTCTCTAACAATTCTTGAATATTAATCATCAATTTTACACGATCCATTAAATTAAATTTAGTGGATTTTTTTGCGGTTAAGGCTGAGTTTCTATAAATTGACTACTCAGTCAATCTCTGAATAGAGTATCATTTTTCACTACAAAATTTGCCAATTTCAGTAATTTCAGGGAGGAGTATAAAACACTTGGGGTATTTTATTCCGTATTATCCGGATGATGTCGCGGTACTCTTGTAACTCTTTAGTAGCCGATCTCAAGTTACTCTAGTTGTCAAGTGATTCACACGGAGGACTAGTATCGGTTGTGTTGCGAGTCTAATCGGGGTGACTACTGGTGGTATCAATCATAATTATAAATTTTAGACAGACTCCAAAACAGATGATGAACTTTCAAGATATGCTACGATACTTGCTCAGCCAAGGAAAAACACCTGTACCTTCTCAGAAAGTACTCAATCACGATCATGAATCCATCAATGAGATCATTTTTGAATCCGATGTTGATGGTGTACATTATTATTTAGTGCGTGCTCGTCCTAAGGCTGACCATTTAACGAACCTGAGTTCACGAGAGCAAGAAATTACTAAGTTAGTTGCCGCAGGTTTACCCAATAAATGTATTGCCAAGCAGTTAGGAATTAGTCCGTGGACAGTAGCCACTCACTTGCGTCGAATTTTTTGTAAACTTGGGGTGACTTCTAGAGCTGCGATGGTTGCTAAAGTCTTAGGAGATGATTTACTCACGGTGTAAAGCAGATTATACTGTTTTTAGGAGATTAATGAAATCACAAATGATAGATTCTTTATCAATATTGCTCTGAGCAGCTTTTTAAAAAATCTGGGTTAATTATGATTCTCAGTCGAATCATTTGTGAAAAATTATAAAGATCTCAAGCTGTTTAGCCAGTTACACATTAAGAGCAATTAAGAAACACAATTTAATATTGCAGCTTCATTATTAACTCGCCATTTGTTCATTTAATCCCTTTATAGCCTTTCAGTTATTAACAACTAATGATTCCTTGTCTTGCTCAATACTGATGTTGAAATCGTCTGACAGGAGTTGAGAACCTTGGTAAACTAAAACGGGTAGCAGGCTGAGGCTGTCTTCCCTAATCATTTACTGGAGTTTAAAACAGGTACTGTGGACGCATCAGCTCTTTCGACAACAGCAGAAATTAATAGCTTTCAAGCCATTATTTTAGGCATTGTTCAAGGCTTAACAGAGTTCTTACCCATTAGTAGTACTGCACATCTGAAGATTGTCCCCGTTGCCTTGGGTTGGGGGGATCCGGGTGTGGCTTTCACCGCCGTGATTCAACTGGGTAGTATTGCGGCGGTACTATGGTATTTTTGGCAAGACTTGACAACCGTTATCGTCGGTGCATTCAAAGCGATTCAAAAATCTGACTATCACTCTTCAGAGTTTCGGATGGCTCTCGGTATTGCATTGGGAACCCTACCGATTGTGTTTTTTGGATTATTAATTAAGGCTTTGATTCCCAACTATGATAACTCTCCGGTTCGCAGTAGTGCCGCAATTGCGATCGCTTCAATTATCATGGCGTTATTACTGGGATTAGCGGAAAAAATCGGTCAACGTCAACGCAGTTACGAACAACTCGATGCTAGAGATGGGGTGTTAATGGGACTGGCGCAAGCATTGGCTTTAATTCCGGGGGTATCGCGTTCGGGTTCAACCATCACCGCTGGACTGTTTATGGGACTTGAACGGGCGACTGCGGCTCGTTTTTCATTTTTGCTGGGTATTCCAGCCATTACCATAGCCGGCTTAATTGAATTAAACGGTTTGATTGAAAGCGGATTTGGTAACATTGGAGGAATGGCGTTGATTTGGGGATTAATTGCTTCAGCCATTTCATCTTATTTAGCGATCGCTTGGCTGATTCGATATCTACAAACCCAAGATACTTGGGTGTTTGTCTGGTATCGCCTCGCCTTTGGTGTTGCGATTTTAGCGGCGATCGCTGGGGGTGCATTACCTAATATTTGAACTTATCAAAAACCCTGCTGCTAGATTAGAGATTTTTGTGTTTTTAACTGCTCGTGAGGACAACGGACTCAGGAGACCCAAGTCTCTCGTTAATCTATCTTAAATGTCGCAAGAGGACTCCCGCTAACCTATCGGTGTAGCGGTGAGATGGCAGTTTCTTTATGTCGGGGAACCCGCCAACAGAACTGCCTCATGAATTGCGACCAATAAATAAACTAACGCGACAGCGTTTCCACTTTTGGCAGCCGTTTGATATAGTCGCGAATCACTTCAGACACGGAAAACCCTTTGGATTCCGCATAAAGGTTGATTCGTTCAAATTCTTCTTCAGTCAGCCTAACCTTAATGCTTTTATCCCTTTTCCTGTTCGTCATAATGGAGTACAATTAAAAGATAACATGGGAGGTCGTACTAATGTTAAATGTCTTAAAAGTAAGAATTTATCCAAATCGCGAGCAAAAGATAACCTTAGATAAAAACTTGGGCTGTTGTCGTTTTGTGTTTAACTACTACTTAAATAAGACAAATACTCAGTACGAAGAAATAGGGAAGGGAATGACTTATTGCCAGATGGCGAAAGACTTAACCCAACTCCAAAAACTCTCTGATTACGAATGGCTGCAAGAGGCGACGGCTTCTACATTACAGCAATCCCTAAAAAACTTAGAATCTGCTTTCAAGAACTTTTTTGCTAAAAGAGCAATATTTCCTAAGTTTAAAAGCCAGCACAAAAAGCAGTCAATTCGTTATCCTGAAAGCTGTTCGATTAGAAATAATGGACTAAAACTACCCAAATTGGGAATAGTTAAAGCCAAGGTTTCAAAGAAAACTAACGGTAAAATAAAATCGGTCACTGTCTCGAAAACAAGTACTGATAAATATTTTGCATCAATTTTGTTTGAAACTGATGATTTAGCAGTTAACGACAAACAGAAAATCTCAGGAATTGACCTGGGTTTATCTACTCTAGTGACAGTTTTTGATGGTGAAACGGTTTATAAAATTGACCCAATTAAACCTACAAGAAAATATGCTAAACGCTTAAGACGTAGACAGCAAACGTTATCTCGTAGAGTTAAAGGGTCTAACAATCGTAGGAAAGCCGTTAAAAAAGTAGCTAGAGTTCACGAAAAAATTTCAAATACAAGGCAAGATTTTCTTCATAAACTCTCTAGAAAACTCGTTGATGAAAACTCGGTGCTGGTACTTGGAACCTGCGTCCGAGTAAGGAAGCACCGACCCTATGGGCAAGTCATTGTAGCAGAAAACCTTTGTATAAAAGGATTAGCACGTACCCGACTGGCTAAATCAATACATGATGCTGGTTTCGGTATGCTGCTTAATTTATTAGGCTACAAGTTAGAAAGAGAATGTGGGAAACTTGTGGAAGTTGATAGATTTTATCCGAGTACAAAAACTTGTTCTTGCTGCGGATTTAAAAATAATTTAATAAATTTAAGCGTTCGTGATTGGGTTTGTCCGAGTTGTCAAACTCACCACGATAGAGATGAAAACGCTGCAAAGAATTTAAGAGCAGAAGGGATTAGGATACTGTCAACAAATACTGTGGGACACACAGAAATTCAAGCTTGTGGAGAGACTGTAAGACTCGTTGGTACTTGTATCAGAAAGCAGGTGCCTGTGAAACAAGAATCTCCCGCCACAGCGTAGCTTGGCGGTGAGAGTGTCAATGCCTCTTGAGTTAATATATAGAACTCAAGAGGAGATCAACCCTCAAGAAATGTTATCAGTCAAAAATGCCATCATCACAGAAGTTGTATAAGCTAAGATTATGATATAATATTTTTAATTTTAAAATTTCAATAAAATGTCAATAATCTGGGTCAATTTAATCTAAGAATAATTCTCAATAAGTCACGAGATTGCGTTAAGGAAAATGTTTGGCGAGACGGGAAATGTTTGGCGTGACGGAAAATGTTTGGCGACAGCCAACCCGTCAAGACAGCCAACCCGTAAAGACAGCCAACTTTCCGAGTTTCAGCTTGTATGATATTTTAATAATCGAAGGGGGAGTATGACAACATCAAATTATGTTGTCCTCAAGCCTAGAAAAATCGTGGAATCTCCTGGAATTGTTCCCCTCATTCCCCTCTACAATTGAATGAATTTCATTAGACTCCTGATCGAGTTAGGCAGGGTTAACTTGACAAATGACTGATATTATGCAATTGGATAAAATATTAGATGAAAAATGTTTGGGCTAGGCCCAATAAACATTTGAAATACAAACAATTCAATTTTCTCCTACACCCAATAGCATTCATTCCAACTGATGAGTTGCTTGTCAAAATTCATTCTGTATTTAACCCACCTGACAAAATATTATTTTTATCTATACTAATAAACAAATGACAAAAAACCAATGAAATGACTAATCGTTCTCTTCGTCCCGCAAAAATTACTCAAGTCTTACCGAATTCGATTGCGGCAGAAATCGGGTTTGAGCCAGGGGATGCTATTATTTCTATTAATAGCGTTTCTCCCCGAGATTTAATTGATTATCAATTTCTCTGCGCGGATGAAGTCCTAGAACTAGAAGTGTTAGATACTGAAGGAAAACTTCATACAGTTGAGTTGGAAAAAGATTACGATGAAGATTTAGGGTTAGAATTTGAAACCGCATTATTTGATCATTTAATTCAATGTAATAATCGCTGTCCTTTTTGCTTTATCGATCAACAACCCCCCGGAAAACGGGAAACTCTTTATTTAAAAGATGACGATTATCGCCTCAGCTTCCTGTATGGTTCTTACCTGACATTAACCAATTTACCCCAACGGGAATGGGAACGAATTGCTCAGATGCGGCTGTCTCCCTTGTATGTTTCGGTTCATGCCACTGAACCGGAAGTCAGAATTAAACTCCTGAAAAATCCCCGTGCCGCTCAAATTTTAGAACAGTTAAAATGGTTTCAAAACCATCAACTACAAATTCATGCTCAGGTTGTGGTTTGTCCGGGGATTAATGATGGTCAACATTTAGAACAAACCTTAACTGATTTAGCCGCTTTTCATCAGGGGGAAATCCCAACAGTGGCTTCTGTAGCGGTGGTGCCGGTGGGATTAACTCGGTTTCGTCCGGCTGAAGATGAATTAGTTCCTGTGACCCCAGAAAAAGCCAAAGAAGTGATTACTCAAGTGCAAACATTACAACAGAAATTTCAGCAACAATTGGGTTCTACTTGTGTTTGGCTGGCGGATGAATGGTTTTTAATTGCGCGTCAGGAATTACCCCCCACTTCTCATTATCAAGATTATCCACAAATTGGTAATGGAGTCGGTTCAATTCGTCAATTTCTCCAAGCCTTTAATCAAGCCTGGACAGAATTTCTGGGGAAATCTCGACCAATACCTAAAACATTCACCTGGGTCGTAGGTAATGCGGTTGAGCAAGCGTTTCAACCCATTGTTGAACAATTCAATCAGGTCAAAGGATTGAAGATTAATTTTATCCCATTAGCCAGCCAATATTGGGGACAAACCATCACTGTAACGGGTTTACTCACGGGTCAAGATTTACTTAACGGTTTACAAGGCAAATCATTAGGAGATGGGATTGTCATTCCTTCTTTGATGTTAAAGCAAGGAGATACTTTATTTTTGGATGATATGAGTGTGGCTGAAGTGGCGGAAAAACTGCAAACCCCGATTGTTTCAGTCAATGGGGTTGAAGAATTAATTTTAACGATGATGAGTTAGAGCAGTGAGCGCTAAGGACGTTTACAGCTATAGTGCGTGGAGGGTGCGTCAATGACACACCCTACAAACCCCGATTGTTTCAGTCAATGGGGTTGAAGAATTAATTTTAACGATGATGAGTTAAATAAATCCCCCCCACAATCAATGGGAGGGTTTCGAGTTATTTTGGACTTAGATTATGCGTCGCTTTCAATATGGATAAACAACAAACCCATAACCACAACTGGCATCAGCCAGCAAACTACGGGAATCATAATCCAAGGCAAGAACGAAGCAGCGTATGAACCGGTCATTTCAAATACTCCTATTTAAGAAATTACAAAAGTGAATGCATTGATGAGTCATCAACGTTTAATTGTTGACTAATCCTCTGAAAATTGAATCGACAACCTCAAAGTTCTCTAATAGGAAAAATGCCACAAAAGCGCCTCCCATCCCTCCGATGAAGAAGCCACCTGCAAACTGACTCCATCCTTCAGAAGTATTGAGTGGGTCGGTGTCAGGAGTCACTTCTGTCTGGTGTGAAACCAACCCGTAGGCGGACAGACACATGGTTGCAATTAAAATTAGAGCCATTCCAGAGATTAATCCTCCGATATTGGCAGTGGCGCTATCGCGCAACGGACCGAGTAACGTCCAGGGGCCGATGATGAAATAACCATGAGCCATACCAATTTCTAATCCACGCAATAGGGGAGAAAGTCCTTTGCGATAAGCTGGAAGATTCCCAATAAATGCGCGGGTAAAATCAGAATCACTAATGGGGGTGGACAGATGACCCACAAAGGGATCACCTTTATAAGGTTGAATAACCTCTTGATCTCGACTAGCCATATTTATTTGTGTCCTCTATGTTAAAAAATCAGCAAAGACTTAATGGTCATATTTTATGCAGACAAGGGGAATCTAGTCGCGTAAATCGGAGTGAGCGTTAAAAAAGTTCACAAAACTAATGGGGACATCGGCAATTTATCTTTAATTTGTCCCACGAGGGAATTGCGTTGTGAGTTGTCCGTGAATTGCTAACCAGATACAGGGTGGGTCTTGACTGGTGAATTCTACTCTATGTTTTTGGTGAGCCGGAATTAATAAATAGCTGCCTGCTTCCATTTCTATGGTTGTTATTTCTGTATCCAACAAGGTTAATCTTGCCGTACCCTGTAATACCATCACCCATTCATCTTGCTGAGCGTCATACCATTGATTTGGGGGAGTGACTTGTCCACAGGAAACAATCCGCTCAACTCGAATGTTACGACCTTGAAGCAACGACTCAAATAATTCTTCATCGTTGTCTGGATTGGCTACATTAAAGAAATTAGAGACGCTCATCTTTACAATTGCCCTGTGTTGGCTGACAAACTGCTAAATCAGGGGGAGTAAAACCTCAAATTCTGTTCCTTCCCCCACGGTTGATTTTAACTTAAGCTTCCCCTTGTGGCGCTGGGTAACAATATGATGGCTAATTGTTAATCCTAAACCGGTTCCCTTTCCCATTGGCTTTGTGGTAAAAAAGTTATCAAAGATTCGTTCTTGAATTTCCGGCGGAATTCCAGAGCCGTTATCAATAATCCGAATTGAAATATAAGAGGAAGAAGATAAACTCTCTTGAGGTGGGTTTCGAGTCAGCAATTCTGTAGTGGTGTTGGATGAGCTAGCATGATTCTGAAGGCTTTGCTCTTGAGCTGTATGATAATTTTGTAAACTCAGATTCTCTTCAATCCAATCATTGCTTTTTAATTCTGTTTTAATCGATATTGTGGGTATTTTTACATCTGTTCTATTTTCTTCCAATACATCGATAGCATTAGCGATTAAATTCATGAAAACCTGACTAATTTGACCGGGATAACAGGATATTTTGGGGATATTATCATAGTCTTTAATGACTTCTATCCCAGATTTAAGCCGATTTTTTAGAATTAACAAGGTATTATCCAAACATTCATGCAAGTTAGCTTGTTGTCGCTGTTCTGCATCAGTTCGAGAATATCCTCGTAAACTGGTTACCATTTGACTCAAGCGTTGAGATGAGATTTGTAAACTTTTCACCACCTCTGGAACATCTTGTTTAATAAACTCTAAATCAACTTCATCTTTAAGTTCTTCTAAAATAGGCTTTGGCTCAGGAAAGACTTTTTCATAAGTTTGCATCAGTTCTAACAAATCATCTGAATAGTTAGAGAGACACTGAATATTTCCCACAATACAAGCAACGGGATTACGAATTTCATGGGCAACTCCTGCTAACATTTGTCCCAACATTGCCAGCTTTTCAGTTTGAATCAGTTGAGCTTGCGTTTTTTTCTCTAATAGCTCTGTTGCTAATTGGTGAATATAAGATTGAGCCGTTAATAAATTCTGAATGGCTAATACTCCATATTTTTGAGATGATTTTTTAACAATAATGGGTTCATAAATTAGATCGTCTTTTCGTTGAATTGCCTGTTCAGCAGCCTCAACAATTTTAGTATTTCCGGGTAAAATTAAAGCATCTTTCTTAGCAAAGCGATAAAAGATATAGAGGGATCGTTTTAAAAAGAGTTCGCGGCCATAAGCACGGCTTAAAATTTCTAAAAAACGACGGCGAGATACCATGCCGACTAATTGACCTTTATCAGTTAAAATAATTCCTGGAATGGTTGGACTAGAGTTAAAAATTTCTTCTAAATCATTACCTGTCTGACTCATTTCTAATTGCCATTGAGTCGGGCATAACTCCTCAATAATAGAATTGAGATGAAGTGTTTTCAATGAATCTTGATCTCTAGATAGTTTTGGAGACTCGGAATCTGACGAATTATTCATGAATAGTAACTGAGTAACTTTTACAATCTGTCCAGAAATAGATCCACCCAGAAATTTAGTAAAATATGATGTGTCATCTGCCGTAACAATTTATTTTAGATCCTATAGAAAAAATTTTAGCCGCAATGTAAGAGTATTGACTTATTCTTTTGAGTCCCTAAAAATGATGGATTCAATTCAGATAAATATCTGTACAGTGGCTAATTTATCAAATTAGACAAACACCTATTATGAGATACCATTTAGTATTAATACTTAAAAAATGGCGATCGGATCGACGAGGGACGGCACATCAAATTTATTTATCCCATTATATTCAACTTTTCTTATAAATAAGCAAAATGTATTGCATTTAACACAATTTTAATCAAACTTGATATATTCTTTCCCACAGCTTGACAAAAATTAGGTTAATAAACCTATTAATTAATAAATTATAAAAAGGCTAAATTTTACGGCTCAATTAAGAACAGCAAAGACAGATATTTTTTCGTATTACAGACTTATTCAGACGTTTCTGACAAAATCTGAAGACGAACTTTTCCTTGCTGACTATCGCCGAGTTGAACTTCAATAATTTGACCCGCCAGTTGTTCTAAACAGGTCAGCATAGAACGCAGATGGGGTGTACTGGCTCCCGTATCTACATAAAGTCGGTCGGCTAAATTCCCCACACGTTTCCATGTATTATACAGTTTGACTATATTTTGTTCAAGTAGGGTTGCTTGTTTGACTAAATCGGCGGCGGTACTCAAACACCCCACTCTTAACGCTTCTTCTAGCGCCATTTCTACATCTACAGAGGTCTGAGACAGAGTTTGAACTTGAGCCGCTGCATCGAGATATTTGGCTAAAGAACGAGCCTCAGAGGTGAGTTGCTTCACCGTATCAACATCGGGACTATCAATCATTTCCCGTTGAATTTCCCCGATATGAGACTCAGGCAGTTTCTCCATTTCCCGTACCAACGGTGCTAAATATCGGGGTGGCATCGACCCATCATTCGCTTTTTCTCGCACTTCATCCGGTAATAAATCTGAACTCATGGCGGTCCATTCATCGGAGAGTTGTCGCACTTCCCGCCGGGTAATGCGATCGCCCTGGGTTGCGGCATCACTCACCATTTGCTGAACTTCGATAGGAGATTTAGCCGTCTCCACAAACGCCCGTTTACTGAAATTATTGATTGAGTCTGGGTTTAAATGTCCCTGTTCTAATAAAGTATCGGCACTGTTGGCCAGTTCAATTAAAGCATAAGCTTGACTTTTACTAATTTCCCGCTGTTTCAGCCAGTTGAGAAAACCGGTTCCTCGTCCTTCTCCGCCGCGTTTTTCGCGGTCGCGCACCGCCCGCAAAATCCGTCCCCGCCAAATCTCAGTCTGCAAGTCAAAGCGATCGCAAACCTTCCAAGCCACATCAACTTGTTGTTCAAAATCCGGTTCAGAAATTGCTTCATCTTCTGGGTCGGGTAACTCAAAGTTTAAATCGGCAAATTCATTGAGAACCTCAGCCAGTTCGTTAGAAGAGGAGGGGATATCAGCCATCCGAGCTTTATCTATTTGTGGATTGCCGAATCATTATGACACGATTTGAGGATGATTGTTCTCCTAATCCCCCCGCCCCTAATTTTCTCAAATCACCCATTTATAAAATCTTTATTAAGATAGATGTTACAAAAATTAAAAACTGTTAATATTTGTGAATAAGATTCTATTGCGATGCAAATTTATGTTGACTCCCAACGTACCCGAGTCTAAACTGCTACAGTCTGTGCTCAAGCCCCTGTTAGACGACTTCCAGTATTGGTTTAATCGCTCAAGTCATTTATTGGAAAATGAGGAGATTTCGTTTCTGACCCAGCAGCAGCAATCTGATTTACTCACTAGGGTCAAACACGCTCAACAGGGAGTTAGCTCGGCTCAAGTTATGTTTCAGGCAACGGATGGTCAAGTGGGGATTGATATGTCAGTATTAATGCCCTGGCATCAGTTACTGACTGAATGTTGGCAAGTCTCAACTCGCTTTCGCCTGGAACAATCTGGTTCAGACTCATCAAGCTTAGGGGAGCAATAACAGCCCTTAATGGCGAGGAAGATTAATATCAGCCCCCAGGGCAACCTCAGCCGATTTGAGTTGAAGCTTAGCTCACCGATCGAGGAGAAGAGTCTATCGCAAGATTGTCACTCACGATGCCGAATCTGTGCCAAAATAAAAAAATGTTAATGCAATCATCCTCACGATCACCAGATCTATTATTGATTCTGTTTGAGGAAAAATAATTAACTTCAATAAAAATAAAAACTTTTTGATTCAACCCTTTAGCATTTAATTTAAATTTCTGGAGAAGTCTATGTTACACCTATTGTATATTTCAGCATTTACTGTTCTTGCTTTCTTGGCTGTTCGCAACTTAATTCGCAGCTTAATTAGTGTTGGGATGGAGTCTCAGCGTACTGTATCCCCTTATTCTACCAAGACTGCTTCTGCGGTTGTCCCCCACCCAGAACTCTTGGATGAGCGAGGTAATATCGTGAGTGAGCCATTATTGGTAATGCGTTCATTTTCAGTTCAAGAAGCTCGTCATCAACTTGATTACCTGTATGACTCTTCTCCGAATCCCAGCGAAGAAGCCCATGATGAAGCTTAATTATTTTAAGATTTAGCTAATGTGCAAATTGTGAGTTGATTCGGGTTAACCTCACCCGTTGAAGTTTGCCTTTAACTTAGAATCAATCTAATCAATAACCGATCTAAGTTATTCTCAGTTAACGCAATTGCCTATTTTAAGTCATGTAATGGTCAAGTTCGGCTCACATTTAAGTAAAAAGTCTTAATTCGGGTAACAGGGATTACAAAATATACATCAATAGCTCTGCTAACCTGGAATCCAAAATGGATAAGGAAATCTAGCACTCGTGGGATCTGGTTGTATTTCAATCGTTGAAGGAAATCCACATTTGCGATCGCTTTTAGGATGGCATTTGCAGCAAGTGGGCTATTCTGTGTATCAATCTGCAGATACAGCTCACGCGAAAGAAGTGTTTTACACTCACCAACCTAACCTGGTGATTTTGGATGTGGAATTGTCAGACGGCAAAGGTTTAGAGCTTTGTCAATGGTTGCAGAGGCAGCAACTTGCCTTAGTCTTGATGCTGTCGTCTCGTAATACAGAGGCCGATATCGTGCGGGGGTTAAGAGCGGGAGCAGATGATTACCTCTCTAAACCATTTGGGATGCAGGAGTTTTTAGCCCGTAGCGAGGCTTTAATTCGTCGAAGCCGTGTGGGAGCACCACCGACTCATCTCGACTACGGTATTCTTAAAATCGACTTAGTACAGCGTCGGGTTCGTTTACGAGATAATTTAATTGAACTTACCCCTCAAGAATACAGTTTACTTTATGTGTTAGCTCAAGTTGGAGGAGAACCCCTGAGTCGTTCTGAATTGCTCAGTCGAGCTTGGCCCGATGCGATTGACAATCCCCGTACGATTGATACTCATGTCTTGTCATTGCGAAAAAAAGTTGAAATTGACCCTCGCCAACCCAGTTTAATTCAGACCGTCCGTAATGTTGGCTATCGGCTCAATTTAGAAATGCTTAAGCCGGAGTCATGGAGTTTTAACTTGAATGGTCAGCATCATCCGCTGCAAATGAAAACAGGCAGTTAGTTTGAAAGAGAAAATCTAATGATTACAATGAGTATGGGAGAGTAATAAAAAAAATATACAGATTCTGCAATTCCGGGAGAAAATAATGACTAAAAGTCCATTTGTCACCCGTTCTCATCCCAATTTAAAATCAACAATTCCGCCTTTAGAAAATGGTGATAGACTGACTCGTTTAGAATTTGAGCGTCGTTATCAGACAATGCTGCACCTGAAAAAAGCAGAACTGGTTGAAGGAATTGTATATATGGCATCTCCCTTACGCATTACTCAACACGGCGAACCCCATGCTTCAGCAATTACCTGGTTGGGGATATACAAAGCATCTACACCAGGCGTGCAACTGGGGGATAATTGTACAGTTAGACTCGATTTAGACAATGAACCGCAACCGGATGCACTATTGAGAATTGAAACAGGGGGACAGTCTCGTATTAGTGAAGACGGATATGTTGAGGGGGCACCGGAATTAATTGTTGAAGTTGCAGCCAGCACTGTCTCAATTGATGTTCATCAAAAGCTCAAAATCTATCGCCGGAATCAAGTTCAAGAATATTTAATTTGGCGATTTGAGGATAATGCTTTGGATTGGTTTCGGCTGACAGAAGGAGAATATATTCCTCTAAAAATAGATGAAAATGGTATTATTAAAAGTAAAGTTTTCCCCGGTTTGTGGTTAAACCCTGAAGCATTATTAACTGGAAACCTAATTAACGTGATTGAAACAGTGCAGCAAGGAATAGGAACAACAGAACATCAGAGTTTTGTTCAACAATTATCTGAATAAATTAATGTAATATAAATTACCTAAAATTAATCATTGCTTCTCGTTTTAACTTTTGTAATATTTTCTTCAAATTATTTAATATTCTAACTGGGCTTAAAATTATATAACGATAAAACCTTTGCAAATTGCTCTATAATTATTTCACATCTTCATCGGTTCTAGTGGGGAGCAGCCACTAGAGGTAAGGGGGAAAGTTGGGTGTAAATCCCACGCTGTCCCGCAACTGTAATGAGATTGTGTTGAATATCTCTAAGCCAGAATGCCCGCCCATGAAAATATCGAAGACCTAATCTGCGAGGTACAGATGTCGAAAGTCAACCGAATTTTCAACCTTGTCTCGATGGCAGGGTTAAGCTTTTATTTAGTTATTGGTGCAGCAGCCCCAGCCCAGGCGATGCACATTATGGAAGGATTTCTGCCCATGGGTTGGGCTGTTTTTTGGTGGATTTTGGCTTTACCTTTCTTTCTCTGGGGGATGAAGTCCCTGAGTCAAATTACACAAAAAAATCCTGAACTGAAGTTATTGTTAGCATTGGCGGGGGCATTTAGTTTTGTATTGTCTGCCTTAAAGATTCCTTCGGTTACAGGCAGTAGTTCTCATCCCACCGGCACAGGACTGGGTACAGTATTATTCAGCCCCGGCGTGATGACAGTTTTAGGGAGTTTAGTATTAGTGTTTCAGGCGGTGTTACTGGCCCATGGCGGCCTGACAACATTGGGGGCAAATGCCTTTGCCATGGCAATTGTTGGTCCCTGGACGGCTTATGGGATTTATCGTTTATGTCTAGGGCAAGGACAACAAAAACTGGGGATTTTCCTGGCGGCAACTTTGGGAAGTTTAGCCACTTATCTGATGACTTCTTTCCAATTAGCCCTAGCATTCCCCGCAGCCAATGGATGGATAATCGCTTCATTTGTTAAATTTGCTGGGATTTTTGCAATTACTCAATTACCTTTATCAATTAGCGAAGGCTTGTTAACGGTCTTGGTTTGGAATTGGTTACAATCCTATGCCAAAGAAGAATTACAAACCTTAAAACTGTTGCAAGACAGTTAAGATATTTTTGCTGTTGATTCATTATTATCACTACATCCATCATGAATTCTAAACCCAAAACTTCACAATCTCCCCAGCAAGGGAATAAATTAATTGTATTAGGAGTGATTCTCTTAGCCTTATTTCCACTAATTTTTATAGAAGGAGAATATGGCGGCGCAGACGGAGAAGCAGAAAATATGATTGGTGAAATTCAACCCAACTATGAACCCTGGTTTAATCCCGTATTAGAACTACCTAGCGGAGAAGTTGAAAGTTTATTATTTGTCTCCCAAGCAGCCATCGGTGCAGGAATTATAGGCTATGTGATTGGCTTATATAAAGGTCGTCAGCAAGGGCAAAATCGCAAGTCATAATGCATCATCAAATTGATTCTCTGGCTTATACAAACCGCCTACGCAACTTACCGCCTGAACATAAACTTGGGTTTGCTATTACTTTATTTTGCCTAAGTTGGATAGCTACACCAATATTACAATTATTAATTTCAGCTTGGATAGCGATTTGGATTATATGTTATGCAAAAATTCCAGTTTTTACTTACTTAAAATTACAAACAATTCCGATAGTATTTTTACTAACCAGTATTCCGGCTTTAGTATTTGCAATAGTTCAGTTGCCGGATTTAGGATTAATTCAACCTGATATTTATTGGGGGATTAGAGTCGGTCACTTTTTCCTGTATATTAGCCGTCAAGGCATCGAACAAGTCAGTGATTTATTAACCCGTTCTCTCTCATTAACGGCTTGTTTATATTTTATTTTACTCACGGTTCCCTTTATAGAAATCATTAGAACTTTGCAACATTTAGGCTGTCCCAACTTAATCACAGAATTGCTAACTTTAATGTATCGGTTTATTTTCTTACTCACAGAAACAGCCAGCGAATTATTAACCGCCCAACAAACGCGAGTCGGTTATCGAACTTGGAAAATTGGGATTCGGAGTGCCGCTATTGTTGTTAGTAAACTCTTACAACGAACCTTAGAAAATTATCGTCAAATTTCTTTAGGATTAATCTCGCGCGGATTTATGGGAGAATTAAGAGTAATTTCTATCCGCAGTTATAAACCGAATTTTCGCTATGCAATAGAAGCCATTAGCGGCTGCTTCTTATTATCAATTATTATTGGATGGCATTATGTCGCCAGAATTTGATTTACTCACATTCGATAACGTTGAATATATCTATCCCTGTAGTCAACGTCCTGCCGTTCAAAACTTAACCGTCAGTATTCCACAACATCAACGCTGTGCCGTTATTGGTCGTAATGGTTGTGGCAAAACCACCCTATTTCGACTCGCTAATGGGTTGTATCGTCCCCAACGAGGCGTTATTTATTGGCAAGGTAAACCGTTAAGTTATCATCGACAGGCTTTAAATCAATTACGATATCAAATTGGGTTAGTCTTTCAAAATCCCGAACAACAATTAGTCGCAACAACAGTAGCAGAAGATATTTCTTATGGACTCTGTAATTTAGGGTTACCTGAATCTGAAATTATCCAACGAGTCCAACAAGCGTTATCTGATTTTGATTTAATTCATCTGGCTGATGCCCCGATTAATTATCTCAGTTTAGGACAAAAAAAGCGAGTTTCTATTGCAGATGTGATGGTTTTGCAGCCTCAACTTTTACTATTAGATGAACCCACTGCTTATCTAGACCCGCAACAAATACGCAATTTTCGAGTCACTTTAGACACGATTCAAAAGGCAGGAACGACAGTAGTTTTAGCGACTCATAATTTAGATTTTGTAGAAGCCTGGGCAGATTGGGTGATTATCATGGATGGGGGGAAAGTTGTATTAACAGGAACCCCAGAAACCGTTTTTAGTCAAGAACAGAAAATGCTAGATTTAGGATTAGGTATTCCTTTGGTTGTTGAGTTCTTAAATAAAATTAAAAATGAAATAATGCCAGAAAAAATAGAACAAATTCGTCAAAATATGCGTTATTAAACTATGAATTTTAGGAATAAAAATAGGGATTAATTCAATAATAAATAAATTCTCAAATATTTTATTTTTAATCTATTGATAATTTTTTAACTTTTTGACGAGGTAAGAGTAACAGTATGTCAAAGTTTATCAATCAATAGAAATCAATGTGCTATAATTTTAATCTAAAATTTATTATAATCCGCATTCCTTTTTGAACTCTCCGATAATCTGTTATCCCAATGTTAGAATCTCGACTTAAATTTTTTCGTTGGTTAGTGTTCGCTATAATCAGTTTACTGGCAATTTGAATAATAGGCGGAAATCTTCTCGCCTCTGAGTTAGTTCAGGATACATTTTGAGGGAGTACATTAAGGATTATCAGATTGATTAACAAATTCTGCCTCAAAAATTTCACGAGTTATGGGTTGAGCAATTTCTAAACCTTCTCCCCCGAGTAATTCTAACGGTTTTCCCCCGACAGAAATCCAAACATTCCCCTCAGACTCTAAACTGGTAGCAGTATAAATAATCTGCCCTAAGCGACCAATCATTGAAGCACTGCCGCCACCTGTACTAAACTCAGAGGATAAGTCTAAATAAATGTCTCCATATAGGGCTTTCAGGCTCAGCAACTGGGTTCCGGGAGGGATTTCACTATATTTATCATCCGACTCGGGTTGAGTCAGTAAACGGCTAAATGCAGCGGCTAAGATAGCACTAGGATTATTTTCAGTGGTAAGATTTACGGGAGTCGGAACCCATTGTACTTCACCGCTTTGATCCGGTTGCAACCAATAAATATTAACCGTTTGTTGACTGGTAGCGGCGCTGTCGGTGGGGGAGACGGTAGCATCAGGTGGAGTTAACGACAGTTGAGTTTGACGAGTAGTCAATGTCCACCAAGCGACCCCGGCTGCGATCGCGATCATTAAAGCACAAATGCCAGATACAATAGCAACAGGTGATTTTTTGGGAGATTGAGGCTGTTTCATGATTCACCGGGAGTCAGGAGAATGAACTGACGCGACTGAAGCGATCGCACTCCTTCTAAGTCAAATTGGACTTCAGCCAGAATATCTTTAACTGTTTTTTTGTCAGTTTCGTCTGTATTTTCAGTATCAATTGCTTTCATAAATTCGTACTCCGCTTCAGATAAACTGGCTAACTGATAGTTATAGTCAAATAAAGTTTGAGACGGCCAGCCATTGAGACAAGGGGTAATTTCAGCAATTGCAGCTTTTAGCTGGTTATCATCTGACCAATTATTATTAGGTAAAGGCGGTTTTCCCAGGAAGAATTCATAATGACTAATTTCTGGATCGAGTAATTCAATCAGACGATAGCGATCGCGCCCACTCAGGGTTTGAAACTCTTCCATCAATTCAGCAGACTGACCGATTAACCGTTCTGGCCTCCAATAATCTGGATTAGAAAATCCGATAAATTCTAAACCGGAAGCATCAATCAATTCAAATAAGGTTTCAATATTATAATCAATTTCTTGGGGATGAACATACATATCAGCAAAACATTCATCTCGCTGATTTTCCATCGCCCAACGGGTGGCTTCATAGTTTACCAAACGGTTATCCTTCGGTAAGCTAGCAAATAACTGACGACCCAGTTTAACACCTTTTTGATAATCTGCGGTTTCTTTACCTTGCAATAGAGCGATCGCCTGCTGCATTAACCGAATTTCCCAGCGCCCTAATTCTGCATAAACAAAAATATGAATTAACCCACCCGGTGCTAACTTTGTAGCCAGATTTTGTAAGCCTTTTATCGGGTCAGGTAAATGATGTAACATCCCCACACAGTTGATCAAATCAAACTGTCCCTCCAGCTGATCCACATCATAAACACTCAAACGCTTAAACTCAGGCACAGGTGTACCCGCAGTCGATATCCCAGACCGTTGACAGCGTTCTTTGGCCACTTTTACCGCCCCTTCACTCAGGTCAATCCCAATCACCGCCGCTTCTGGATTAAGCTGAATCAGATACTCCGTACTCGATCCGGTACCACACCCGGCATCTAAGATCCGAATTTGCTGCCGAGCTGGCTTTTGACCCGTGCAGAAACTATAAGCCGCCGACCAACACCAGCGCCAATTGTAACCGGGAGGCGGCTCATCCGACAACGGATCGGGAGGAAACGGGTAAGTATCGTACAGTTGTTTAACGGCAGCGCTGATCTGATCCATCAGAAAACCTCCGAGGTACTGCGACCAAGCCTATCGGCTATGGTCGTATGGGGGATAGGAGTGGTGATTGAGCGGGATTGAATCTCCCCGAAATCACCAAAAATTCTTTGCGGAACATTACTAATTCCCGCTGTATAATGAAAATATGGCGGAGGATGTTTCATGTTATTAACCCAAACTAATCGACTGAAACTGAATAACGCGGAGTCTGAGGCACTGAAGCAGCTTTGTCACTTGAGCAAAAACATGTTCAATGTAGGGCTTTACAACGTGCGTCAGTACTTTTTTCAGGAGCGCAAATATTTGCGCTATGAGGGTAACTATCACCTCTCTAAGGAGAATGAGAACTACAAGCTGTTGGCGACTGACATAGCCCAACAAACCCTGAAAGTGGTTGATAGGTCGTTCCGGTCGTTCTTCAACCTCCTGAAAGCTCAACCCACAGCTAGCTATAAAGCTAAAGTTAGACTTCCAGGCTACCTGCCTAAGGATGATTACTTTTTGCTGATTATCCCTATGCGTCCACGGGATTGGGATAAAATCTCTAAGCGTCATTGGCTGTTCAATATTCCAATGTCCCGGGAATTTCGTAGCCAGTACGGTTCTGTGAGTATTCAAATCCCTGAAAGGCTTAGGAGTAAGACAGTTAAAGAAATTCGGATACTGCCTAAGTTTGGCGGCAAGTGTTTTGAGGTGTCCTATGTTTATGAGTCTGGAATTGAGCCGCAAGTCGAAAAGACGGGTGAGATTTTGGGAATAGACTTGGGACTCGACAACCTTACTGCCTGCGTTAGCAGTATTGGAGAGTCGTTCATTATTGACGGAAAGAGACTCAAGTCGATCAACCAGTTCTTCAATAAGCAAAATGCCAGACTGCAATCTTTCAAGGATTTGCAGAAATTTGGCAAGAAGTTGACCAGTCGTCAGTCTGCGATTCTGGATAATCGAAATCACAAAGTCAACGATTATTTGAATAAAGCCGCCAGATACATTGTTGACTGGTGTCGCGATAACGGGATAAGCAAAATTGTTGTTGGTTACAACCCGACTCTTAAGCAAGGAGTCAATATGGGCAGTCGCAACAACCAGAACTTTACCCACATCCCAATATTCACCTTGAAGCGCAAGCTTCAAAGCCTTTGTGAGCGCTACGGAATTGAATGGGTTGAGCAAGAAGAATCCTATACCAGCAAAGCTTCCTCCCTGGATGGGGACGCACTTGCGACTTGGAATGCAGACAACCCCGTCAAGTATGAATTTAGCGGTAAGCGGATTAAGCGCGGACTGTACCGAACCGCTGAAGGGGGGTTGATCAACGCTGATTGTAATGGGGCTTTGAATATAATCCGCAAACATACAAGTAAGCTCGATGAGTTTCTCGGAGAGTTTAAGCGCTGTTTGGCTCAGCCGTTAAGAGTCACTATCTCTTAAGAATCTGCCTCTATACCGCAAGCGCGGTTAGTGGCAGAGCAGTCAATTTTATACTTGATTCAATATAAGACGAGCTGGCAGCCAACTTACCCCAGTTCGACTGATGTTGATCTGCTGAGGGCTGAAATTTACATTTTGTTATTATGCATCAAATTGGAGAATACAGTGATTTTTCGTGGGCCAGGGGTCTTTTAGATTTGGCGATCGCGGGATGACTCTCAGACCCCTCAAACCACCTATTCACAGTAAATCGGCGCTTCCCTACCCCCTGGCCGTGTAATAAAACTTATTACGATTTTTAAGATAACTTCTCTGAACTCTATACAATAAAATTCGATACGGTTTTTAACAAATACCCAGTAATCAACCGAAAACATTTTAATCTGAAAGATTAACTCGACTGACCACTTAAGGGAATAGAAGGGTTTTCTTACTAAGTAATTTTGCTTAGCCTCCTTGATTGTTTCCTCAAAGTGAGAACAGTCCAACCAAAATGCTATCGCAATTCTGAGTAAGGAGCAGAAAAAATCTAATGACTATTAAAGCCAGTGGTGGCGGTTCTATTACCCGTCCACAACTCTATCAAACTGTACCGGTTTCAACCATTTCTCAAGCAGAGCAACAAGATCGCTTCTTGGGACGCAGTGAGCTAAGCGAATTAGCTGAATATTTTAGTTCCGGTGCAAAGCGTTTAAACATTGCCCAAGTTCTGAGCCAAAACTCAGAGCTAATTGTCTCTCGGGCAGCCAACCGCATCTTTACTGGAGGCTCTCCTCTCTCCTTCTTAGAGAAACCCGATCCAGAGCCAGAGATGGCAGCCGCTGGAGTCGGTCGTGGCGATATGAATGTGATCGAAAAGATCCAACCCGGCACGGTCTCTTATGTCGAAGAGCGCAGTGGTGGTTTTTTTGACAACGTCAAATCCTTCCTGAGTACAACCACTGGTGGCGGTGGTGCTGGCGCTCCGGTTCGGATTCCCTCCGGATTTAGCCCGATTAATGTATCCCGTTATGGCCCAGGCAACATGACAAAGTCCCTGCGGGATATGAGCTGGTTCTTGCGCTACACCACTTATGCGATTGTAGCGGGTGACCCGAATATTCTCACAGTGAATGTACGGGGCTTGCGGGAAATTATTGAAAATGCATGCTCGAGTGCTGCCACTCTAGTGGCCCTGCAAGAAATGCGCCGTGCCTCTTTGGGATATTTTAGAGGCGATGCCGAAGCTCAGAGTATTATCGAACAATACTTTAATATTGTTGTTTCTGAGTTTGAGGCGGCCGCGCCGTCGAACAAACTACGTCAACGTCAAAGCAGTGACCAACAAGGCTTAGAACTTCCTCAAATTTATTACAATGCTGCTGAGCGCCGTCAGAAGTATGTGATGAAACCGGGCTTGTCTCAGTCTGAAAAGCTCGAGACAGTGAAGGCTGCTTATCGGCAGGTATTTGAGCGCGACATTAAGCGGGCTTACAGCCTCAATCTCTCCGATTTGGAGTCAAAGGTCAAAAACTGCGAAATCTCCATGAAGGAGTTTATTCGCCGTATTGGTAAGTCTCCATTATATCGCAAACAGTTCTATGAACCCTTTGTCAATAGTCGGGTCGTAGAACTGGCAGCCCGTCACTTCCTCGGCAGAGGCTTAAGTTCTCCAGAGGAATTTAGCAAATATTTCGATATTATCTCGGCTAAAGGCTTGGCGGCTTTAGTCGATGCTATGGTAGATTCTCAAGAGTATTCAGATTACTTTGGAGAAGAAACCGTTCCTTATCTGCGAGGCTTGGGTCAAGAAGCGCAAGAGTGCCGCAACTGGGGGCCGCAAATCGATCTGTTTAACTACAGTGCGCCCTTCCGTAAAGTACCGCAGTTTGTCACTCTGTTTGCTGCCTACGATCAACCTTTACCGGATCAACACGTTTACGGTCAAGGCAATGACCCGTTAGAAATTCAGTTTGGTGCGATCTTCCCGAAAGAAACTCGCAACCCCAAAAATAGCCCTGCCCCCTTTGGTAAAGATACCCGGCGGATTTTGATCCGTAATGGTGCCGGCATTGATAACCAACTGAGTAACCCCGCAGCCCGACCTCAAGATCCGGGTTCCTTGGGGCCAAAAGTGTTTAAACTGGATCAACTTCCCGGCGGCTACATTAATAGCAATTACAGCAACATCGGCGGCGGTAATGGGGCGAGTATTAAATACTCAGAAAGCTCTACCCAAAAAATCATTAAAGCGGCTTACTTACAAGTGTTTGGTCGCGAGGTTTACGCAGGCCAACGGCAAAAAGTTGCTGAAACTCAACTGGAAAATGGTGATATTACCGTACGGGAGTTTATCCGGGCCTTAGCCAAGTCGGATACTTTCCGCAAGATGTATTGGACTTCCCTGTACGTTTGTAAAGCGGTTGAATATATTCACCGTCGTTTATTGGGCCGTCCTACTTATGGCCGGGGTGAAATTAACAGTTACTTTGATACCTGTGCCAAAAAAGGCTTCTACGCCCTAATTGATGCAATTATTGACTCTCAGGAGTACAATGAAGCCTTTGGGGAAGATACGGTTCCCTATGAGCGTTATTTGACTCCTGCAGGTGTCTCCTTACGAACCATGCGAGTGGGTACCCTGCCGGAGAAAATGCCTCAAGTTGTGGCTCAACCGGAGTCAACGCCACGGTTTATCCAACTGGGTACACCGGATAAAACCAAGGGAGAGATTGAACTCAATAACCGAGTGAGTCAGGGTGTCAGCAAGCAACGTCAACAAACCAAGGTGTTTAAGCTGACCAATACAGATGATAAAGCGGCGCTGAAGGTGTTAATTCAGGCGGCTTATCGTCAAATCTTTGAACGGGATATCGATCCCTATGTCGCCCGCAATGAGTTCACTTCCCTGGAAAGTAAGTTGGGTAACCAAGAAATTAACTTGAAAGAGTTTATCGAAACCTTGGGTAGTACCTCTTTGTATATTAAAGAGTTCTACACCCCTTATCCTAATACAAAAGTGATTGAGTTAGGGACTAAGCACTTCTTGGGTCGTGCGCCTCAAAATCAAGGGGAAATTCGCAAGTATAACCAAATCTTGGCAACTGAAGGAATTAAGGGTTTCATCAATGCGATGGTTAGTAGTGTTGAATATGCTCAATTCTTTGGTGAAGATACGGTTCCTTATCGTCGTTTCCCCACTTTACCGGCCGCCAACTTCCCCAATACTGAACGGTTATATAACCAACTGACCAAACAAAATGAAGATTTGGTGGTTCCCAGTTTTGAACCGGTAGCGGCAAGCGATCGCAGTTAAATTGATATAGAAATTGGGATCAAAACAGATAGTTTTAATATCCCAATTTCATCTCGATTTTAAAGTGATTAATCTGTAATTAAATGAATCCCTAGCTTAATAAAAGTTAGGGATTTTTTGCCGGAAATTACATTGATTTTTGAAGTAGAGACGTTGCATGCAACGTCCCTACAAGATGATTAATCAGCCGGATATCCTATGAGTTTTAATTACTGAGAATATACACCCAATCTTGACTATCTGGCGGAGAGAAGGTGAATGTACCGTTACCGGTATGAGTCCCCAAATCGGTGTAAGTCCCTTCGCGAGGATCGAAGCGTTGGATATCGTAAGTTTCAACAGATGTTGTGTCTAAATCCAAGGAATAGTTACCACTGTTACCCCGAACATAAGCCACATATTCGTCTCCGATATCAGCCAGCAAATATTCTGTACCGGGGCCATCAATTAACTCATCATGGGGTTCAAGTTTCCACCATTCCCGGTCTGTCAATAGGGTTTTAACGTGCTGAACATCCTCTTCCCAATCATCATTGCGGGGGTCATCTGGATTAAATGGCCCTGGGTCACGGTAACCGCCAAAATAGGTGGTGCCCCAACCGGTCACGAGGTGACCTCCTGCCATGACGATATCATAACTGGCATCGCGAATTTCTTCTAATGTGTTACTGTTGGGTTTATCAACATCGCCATCACCGTTAGCATCCCGCAAATAGTATGCATATTCAGAGTTAACCACAGGTTTATCATGATCTCGGGAGTCGAGAATTTCTTGATGCAAATTGCTGTACTGTTGTTGATAATCCCCAAAATCCATCCAGGACTCCGAGGCAAACCGTTCAACTGACCGGGTGGCGTGAATGGTAATCATCCGGTCATGGGGATCTGTGGCATCGATGGTTTGACCTATTTCGCTGTAGACATCTGCACTGAGGGTTTCGTTATATTCCCCAGAGACAATAAAGACCACGTTGTGGGCGCTATAACGAGCAGTAACATACTCAGCATACTGCAGACGATCGGCTTGGGAACTAAAGTCATTCTTCCACCCTTGTGCCCATTCCAGCATATAACCGGTCGTAATTCCCAGGTCATTCATGTATTCAATCCGTCGATCTAATTCCTGGAAGAAACCGGGGTTGAGGTCGCGGCCTTCTGTGCCGTCCCATAATTCCCCGCCTTCGTTGGGGTCATAACCAAAGTTGGTATGGATATAGTTAAACCCTTGACTGGCGCGGATATCTAAATAGTCCAAAGCCGTGTCATGGTCGAGATCTTCTGAGGATAAGGTTTGACCGAGTCGCCAGTTAGTATCGCCAAAGAAGTAGAAGGGGGTACCATCTTGATATTGGAAATAATAAGGCGCATCAGGTTTGGCTTCAATTCCACCGGTGTTATTAGAAGCGACGACATCAAATGAACCGGACTCACCATCGAGTCCATTATCGTTTGAGTCAATCGTCCAACTCCATTCACCCTGAGTATCGGGGGCAAAGCGGAATTTCCAGCTATCTCCTCCATCCCAGAATAAAGGAATGCTAGCCGTTTGGTTATTTGGCCCGGTAAAGGTAGCCGTTGCCGTCACTTGGGTGTAAGGATTACTGTAGCTGCCGGCATCACTGAAAGACTGCTCAAAAATATCATATTGTCCAACCTCATCATCTGCGTTGGAGATATTGACGGCAAAGCTACCTAAATTAGACCCAGGAATAAAGTTGTTGCTAGTATCACTCACCTGATTATCTTGCAGGGAGATAGTATAAGCACCGTTATCTGCGTTATCCCAACTGCCGCCAGCAGCATTAATTTCATAGGTTGCTGTAATTACAGCCCCTTGATTATTGGTTACAGTATCGACTAATGTTGCAGCTTGGCTAAACCCACCGGGGCCAGTAACGCGCACATCTTGGTTGTCAATTGTACCGTTATCAACGGCTGTGTTGTCGCTGTAGGTGACGTTAAATTGATAAACACTTCCCCCACCATTGGTGATGTTACTGGCGGTTAAAGCGGTTGTAGGGGCTGTGGTATCCCCAACCGGTTCATCGACATCCACTTGGAAACTACCCAGGGTATCTGCGGCAATAAAGTTATTACTAATATCGCTAACTTCATCATCTCGTAACACCACGGTATAAGTGCCGTTATCGGCATCATCCCAACTGCCGCCGGGGGCATCGACTTGATAAGAGGCGGTGACGGATGTACTATTACTGTTACTGTTTGCCCCTAAAAATGTTGCTTCTGCATCAAAGCCATCTGGTGTAGTGACGAAAATATCACTGGCATCAAAGGTGGCAATATCAACTGCTTGATCATCAGTATAAGTGACGTTAAAGGTGTGAAAACCCCCTCCGGCTGATGTGACATTGGTCACTGTTAAACTGGCTTGAGGAGCAGTATTATCTATATCATCCTGTTGATACTGGAATTCTGAACCATTGAGATCGAGGTCTGTAACATTTTTAACGATCCCAATCAATTCTCCCTTATACAAAATTTGAGTATTTTTAGGGTCTAGCCTTGGAACAGTTCTCAGTTGATAATCCCCAGGAGTACCATGAAGTTGAATGATATCTCCAGATGCTTTATCAAAATCATTAATCACAGCGCGGTCGGTGTTTCCTCGACTCCCGTCTACCCCATCATCATAGAAAGCTTGGGTATCATCTCCTAAAATAAAGGTATCTGCATCTGCACCCCCTGTAAGGACATCCGCCTCATTTAAACCGGGAGTGTTATTGTTGGGGTCAACACCAATGATGACATCGCTACCATTTTGACCAAAAACCCGGTCATTGCCTTCTCCTCCCGTGAGGAAATCATTACCATTGTTACCCAAAACCCGGTCATTGCCAGTGCCGCCATCAACGGTATCATTACCGTTACCCCCTTTGAGGATGTCATCTCCCCCATCTCCATTGACATTATCGTTATCACCACCCCCAAGCAGAGAATCATTCCCCGCTAAACCGTTAATTGTGTCATTCCCAGCAAAGCCATTGATAGAATCATTACCACTAGTTCCCTGTAACAATTCATTCGGATCATTGGGGTCGCTATCTGCCGTGACTTCAACTGTAACGGTGGCTGTATCTGTACCCCCATTACCATCATCAACGGTGTAATTAAAGCTATCTATCCCTGTAAAATCGGTTGCCGGAGTATAACTGAAACTGCCGTCATTATTGACACTAACACTTCCGCCTTCAGTTGAATTATTGTCAAAATTACTAACTGTCAGATTATCCCCATCTGCATCACTATCATTACTCAAAACCCCAGCCGCACTATCAATATTGAGGCTAGTATTTTCCAGAATATTGTAGTTATCATTGGCTGCTTCAGGAGAAATATTATCCGAGGTTACTTCAATCGTAACAGTCGCTGTATCTGTACCCCCATTACCATCATCAACGGTGTAATTAAAGCTATCTATCCCTGTAAAATCGGTTGCCGGAGTATAACTGAAACTACCGTTGTTATTGACACTAACACTTCCGCCTTCAGTTGAATTATTGTCAAAATTACTAACTGTCAGATTATCTCCATCTGCATCACTATCATTACTCAAAACCCCAGCCGCAGTATTGATATTGAGGCTATTATTTTCCAGAATATTGTAGTTATCATTAGCCGCTTCAGGATTAGTATTGGTATTGGTATTCGTCTCAAGCGGATGCAATTTAATGTAGTCCATTCTGGCGTTTTCTCCAGAATTTCTCAATCCTTTGAGAACCACAGTACTATTAGAATTGAGGCTAAATGATTGACTCAGGGTCCGTTCTACAAGATTATCAGCATTTGCCCGTGTTCCCCCGGAAGTTAGATCAAAACTCCAACTGTCAATTAGAGTACCATCAACTTCTACCTCCATTGTTGAGTTGCCATCCCTTTCATCAAAGTAAGCAACCGTTAATTCATAAATGCCGGGAGTGCCATCAAAGTTGAGAGTTGCTGTGCCTTCATCTCCGTTAGTTCCCACTTTAATTAAAGTTCCTCCGGAGGCAAAGTTACCGGATTCATTGATATAGTTATTTAGGATTAAATCCTCAGCTTCAATCTGGATTGTTGTTTGAGTCATAGTTGCTGCTTGATCTGCTGAATTTCAGTAATTTTTGCATGGAAAAATCGGCTTGAACAAACTTTTAAAATTTGCTCAAATCTAGTGAATTCTCATTAAAATACTTACCCTGAATTTAAAACGACGATTGCTATGCCCTGAAAATTGATTAATTCGTCGCTAAATTGGCGTTTATCGATGGTAATGAAGATTATTCTCAGCCTTATTATAGAGCGTTTATGAGTTTGAATGATTGAACTCTAAAGCTGAATAGTTGACAATAAACAGAGGAGGTTTTAGTGGAGACTTTTCTGAAAATGAGATGGCAGACATGGAATCACAAGAGGTTTTGAGTTGTGCCAATAAACTGCAACATCACTTTTGAGAAAATAGATCATCTCCAGATAAACTAATATGCCTTAAAGACTGCACCCGACATGTTTTGTGTTGCTATGCATTATAGCTTAACATTTCTTATCTCCTTTTATAGTCTATCAAAAGTAGTAGGATTTTAAACATAAAAAATCAATAAAACTTGATCAATCTTTTGTAAAGCTTTTGTAAAAGCCCTTATTTTTTCCGTTTTTATTCTAAATTGATAGTGGGAAATAGTGGCGGATTTTAAAGTGTTGATTCACTCAGATTACCTTCTGACTTGACTGAGAGAATCAAACGATCCTCTCTGATAATCCTTTATTTTTAACTAGATATTTAAACTGACTCGTCATATCAATTGTATTTAAAATAATCCAGTTGAAAAACTGGACTACAGTATAGAGATGCTGGCGAAAACATCCCTACACCAGTGGGTGATTTATTCTCATCAATTCCCAGTCTTATCGAATTTCATAACCAAATTTATTGGGATCGACCTCCCCTAAATTTAAATCCCCTAGCCCATATTCTGCCCAACGTCGTTTTACCATCGCCGCCACATCGGGATCGGACTCTAACGCTTCCCCCCATTGATGATCCGTTTCCGGGGGAATTTTAGTGGTGGCATCAATTCCCATCCGTCCCCCTAAACCAATTTTTTCACTGGCAAAATCTAAAGTATCAAAGGGAGTATTCGGTAAGATAAATACATCTCGAACCGGATCGACTTTAGAACTAATTGCCCATACCACTTGACGCGGATCTCGGATATTAATACTCTTATCCACTACAATTACAAACTTAGTATAAGTAAACTGAGGTAAAGCGCTCCAAAACGCTAACGCCGCCCGTCTAGCTTGACCGGGATATGCTTTATCAATCGATATAATTGCCGCTTTATAACTTAACGCTTCCATCGGTAAGAAAAAGTCTACAATTTCCGAGACTTGTTGCCGTAAAATTGGGGTATAAATTCGGTTAAGGGCGATCGCCATCATCGCTTCTTCTTTCGGCGGACGACCGCTAAAAGTAGTTAGGTAAATCGGATCTTGACGATGAGTCATGCAATGAAACCGAACTAACGGAGAATCTTCCACCCCGCCGTAATATCCCATGTGATCGCCAAACGGCCCATCGGGTAACATTTCCCCTGGGGTAATTGTTCCTTCTAATACAAATTCCGAGTCGGCAGGCACTTCTAAATCCACTGTTTTACATTTTGCTAATTGCACGCCAGATCCGCCATATAATCCAGCAAATAACCATTCGGATAAATCAACCGGAATTGGAGTCGCAGCCGCCATAATAATTAACGGATCAACTCCCAAAGCGATCGCAATCTCTAACTTCTTACCATTTTCCGCCGCTTTCCGCAGATGCCTAGCCCCACCCCGTACCGATAACCAATGGACTGTCATCGTATTTTTAGATTGCAGTTGCAGACGATAAACCCCAACATTAGCTGTCCCGGTTTCACAGTCTTTCGTAATCACTAACCCCAAAGTAATAATTTTACCCGCATCTTTAGGATAAGGACGAATCATCGGAATTTGATTTAAGTCTAATTTTTCTCCCTCTACAACCACCTGCTGGCAAGGGGGAAAGAAATTCCGCCCCGGTTTGGCTTTCACCACATCAAATAAAACCTTACCAAAATCAATCGCTTGAGATATCTTCTTCGGCGGTTTGGGTTGTTGCAACATTCCCAGCTTTTTCCCCAATTCTTCCAATTCTTGGGGTTTTTCCATATTCATTGCCCAACAAACCCGTTCTTCAGTTCCCAGCAAGTTAACAGCAACCGGATAAGGCGATCCTTTAACGTTCTCAAAGAGTAATGCTGGTCCCCCTTGTTGTAGCATTTGATTAGAAATCTCAGCTATTTCTAAATCGGAGTCCACTAAAGCTGAGATACGTCGTAGCTGTCCCCGTTCTTCTAACTGTTTGATAAATCCCCGCAAATCCCGTGCCATAAATTTAAAGAAATGTAAACTGCTGTCTTTAATATTATGACCGCGTTACCGCGTTGAATGCAGACACCGGAATTTAATTCCGGTGTACCATTCACTGTTTGGTCGGGGTAGGAGAGGTTGGCGGACTCAGGGAAGAATTGTTAAGCTGGATTAGAAGGTTGTACGGTTTATTATATTAATCTTTTTATCTTATGTCAGAATCAAATATTCAAATTCAGATTACCTTATTAGACCCAGAACTGAATGAAGCGGAACTTCAGCAAGCGACCCAAAATTTACAAGCTGAAATTGAAAATGTAGAGGGCGTTGAAACCGTAGACTTCGTTACTGTTAACAAGACAGAACCGGATGCCAAATCAATTGGGGGATTTTTAGCTGGAATTCTCAAAGCAGTAGTTAGTCCAAAAAATCTTAAAGGATTAGTGGGTTATTTAGGCGATCGCACATTTGGCAGAACGATTGAAATTATAGCAGAAGGGAATGGCAGGAGTCTGGATATTAAAGTTCGCCATCCTGAAGATATAGCCGTCATTTTAGCAGAAGTTGACAATTTTTTAAAGGGGTAAAGGAGCCTAATTAGTGGGAAAGTTTGCATTGCTGATAGGAGTCAGTGAGTATAAGTCTTTTAGAAATCTCGCCAGTACGATTAAGGATGTAGAAGCCTTACAACAAGTCTTGGAAAATGATAATATCTGCAATTTTGATACTGTTAATACTCTAAAAAATCCTAATCGGCAAGACATCGAAAATGCCATGCACGAATTATTCGACAATCGGCAACGGGATGATTTATTACTATTTTATTTTTCCGGACATGGCGTTACCGATCCTCAAAGTCATCTATTTTTCACTACTCCTGAAACCCGTAAAAATGAAAAGGGAATTATTGTGCCACCCTCGGCAGTCAAGGCTCGTGATTTACAGGAATATATGACAAAGAGCCGTTCAGAACGTCAAGTAATTATTTTGGACTGTTGTTATAGTGGTGCATTTAGTAAAGGACTAACAGCCAAAGGAGATGAAACTTTAATTGATTTGCAACAGAATTTAGGCGGAAAAGGACGAGCTATTTTAACCTCTTCCAGTTCTACCCAAAGATCATTTGAATCTAAAAATTCAGGATTATCGATTTATACCAAATATCTAGTAGAAGGCATCCGCACAGGAGCCGCAGATCTCGATGAAGATGGTAAAATATCTGTGGAGGAACTGTATGAATATACGAAAGAAAAAGTGCAGGAAGAATCTCCCGCTATGACTCCCCAATTTCTTCCTGTTGAACAGGGTTATCAGATTATTTTAGCCTGTTCTCCTCAAGATGATCCTAAATTGATTTATCGTAAAGAAGTAGAACAAATTATTCAGGAAAGTGAGGAAGATATTGACTTTATCAAAGGGAAAATTAATGAATTTTATCGATACTGTTTAGAAATTCATCGCCAAGAATTAAACTTATCAGAAGAAGAAGCAAAAGCTATTGAAACAGAGGTAATGGCACCCTATCAGCAACGGTGGGAAAAATTACAAGAGTATGAAACATTATTTAGTAAAGCGGTTAAAAGACGTTTTCCAATAAAACAAAAAGATCGTTGTACATTACAACGAATTCAAAACCGTTTAAGTCTGCGAGATGAAGATATTAAACGAATAGAAGCGAAAATTACACTGAATTTATCTCAACCTAAAATTGAATTGAAATCTGAGGTAGGGGTTGATTATTCCACATTACAGGAATTACTCAGTCAGCAGAAATGGGAAGAAGCGGATGAGGAAACTGCCGAAGTTATGTTGCAAGCAGCCAAACAGGAAGAACAAGGTTACTTAAACTTTGAGGATATTGAAAATTTTCCCTGTGTAGACTTACAAACTATTGACCAACTCTGGGTAAAATATAGCTACGGACATTTTGGGTTTAGCGTACAAAAGCAAATTTATCTTGCTTGTGGCGCAAAGGCTGATAGTAGGTATCCAGGCGATGAAATCTGGTACAAGTTCTGTAAAAAAGCAGGATGGCCAGCGAAGGTCGAGCCTAAGACTTACTTAAAACTAACCTTTAATATCTCAGCCCCTCGTGGACACCTTCCAGTTTGGCATAAGTACCGGGCTACAGGATTTTTGGTTCTTAATGCTTGGGAGATAATATTTTTAACTATTCTCTCACGCGAAGACTTGTAATCTCTAGCCTATAATTCCTTTAAGCTTTTGTTAATCCGACAATGAGTACATCTGTTTTTTACGATAACATCAGCTTTTCCCTTATTTTTCCTCCAACGTCATTCCCCCCAATGTCATTCCCGTGAAGCCTGCCCTCGTGGAGACGGGGGACGGGAATCCACAATCCCAACTAATAAATCCCATCCCTCAACATTAGCCAAAATCCAAATTCTTAAATGGAATCAAAACAGCCATGTGTTTACATCCTAGCCAGCAAAACCAATGGAACCCTTTATATCGGCGTTACCAGCAATCTGATCAAACGAGTTTGGGAACATAAAAATAACCTCGTAGAAGGCTTTACCCACAAATATAATATTCATCAATTGGTTTATTTTGAACTTTATGGTGACATGGCTGAAGCGATTACGAGGGAGAAACGGCTTAAGAAATGGAATAGAAGTTGGAAAGTGCGTCTGATTGAGGAACAAAATCCGAATTGGAAAGATTTGTATGATGGTTTGTTATAGACTTATCAGTTTTGGATTTCCTTCCCCGCCTCCGTAGAAATGACGTAACTTTCTACCGCTTTGATTTTTTCATAAAGGCTATCAACCGTTTCTCCTACAAATAGTTTATCTTTAAATTGGCAGTAATCACCGTTCCCTAGATTACACATTTGCCAAAAACGACTGACTTTAGATGGCTCTATATTCTCAATTAAAATATTGAAAACTTCTTCGATAATCTGCTGGTTATTTTCAAGATTGATTTTCATCCTCTAATTTCTCAATACAGTTAACTGGATTATTGGTAATCTTTTATCACAGGTAATGAAATCTTCCCCTATTTTAATCTTTGCATTCATCAGCTTAGGGTGTAAAGTCGTTAACCTCTTGACTGTCAATACAGTATCTACTCTTTAGATTGTTTAAACTAATGAATTGAAGCAAAATAATCAAATATATATATACTTGTTAAGTAACGATGACATTTAAATGAAAAATAAATTGCGATCGCTGTACGAAGTTATAAGGGTTGACAGCTCCCAGTCGGCTATTGTACGATATAAGATATAAAGTATAATTGCGGTGCGACCGTGCCGGAACCTGCGTCCGGCAACGCAAGCGCACCAAGAGAGAGTATAGGTATGCCTATAAACTCAAATTATAGGGATTTTCCTCTTCAAACCCTGATTACATCGAAGCAGTAGTTGCCATCTCACTAATATTGCTGAATCGCCTTAATTTTCTCGCTTGATAGAAAAAAACGAATTTTCAAATCCTATTTTTGGGCGAGGTTGACAAAAGCACGAATATATGAGTCAGGTCAAAAAGGAAGTTTGCGATACTGCTATAGCGCACAGTATCTACTCTTGAGATTGTTTAAACTCATGAATTGAAGCAAAATAATCAAACATTTATATACTTGTTAAGTAACGATGACATTTAAATGAAAAATAAATTGCGATCGCTGTACGAAGTTATAAGGGTTGACAGCTCCCACTCGGCTATTGTACGATATGAGATATAGAGTATAATTGAGTATAGCTATGCCTACAAACTCAAATTACAGGAATTATCCTCTTTAAACCCTGATGATATCGAAGCAATAGTTGCAATCTCACTAATATTGCTGAATCGCCTTAATTTTCTCCCATGATATAAAAAAACGAATTTTTAAATCCTATTTTTGGGCGATATTGACAAAAGCACGAATATATGAATTAGGTCAAAAAGGAAGTTTGCGATACTGCCATACCGCATAGTATTTACTATTGAGATTATTTAAATTAATTAATTAGAGCAAAATAATCAAAAAATTATATACTTGTCAAGTAACGATGACATTGAGGAATAAAATTATGGGTGTTTACTGTACGAGTTTATAAGGCTTGACAGCGACAAGAGAGATATTGTACGATATGAGATATAGAGTAAAATTGAGTATAGGTATGCCTACAAACTCAAATTGCAGGGATTATCTTCTTCAAACCCTGATTACATCGAAGCCGCGATCGCAATATCACTAATATCCCTAAGTCTCACTAATTTTCTCCCTTGATAGAAAAAACGAAGTTGAAAATGTCTGTTTTTGAGAGGAATTGACAGAAGTACGAGTATATGCATTAACTCAAAAATTAAGTTAGTGAATGCAATTCCTAATAAACTTAAATAGGATTATTATCAGCATCACTATCGCAAAAATCGCTACACTGGTATCAATATAGAAAACTCACGTTTTAAACAATTGAAGCATGGTACAAGCACCTCCTCGTCAAACCATCACAGAATTAGCAACTTTAGCGATAGATTTAATTCGTCAAGCAGGTTGTGAATATGGAGAAATTCGCCTCTGTAGTAACCGGAAACAGACTCTATATGCACGCGATCGCTCCCTGAGTCGTTTAGCTGATAATGTAGATTCGGGATTTGGTGTGCGGGTTCTTCGTAATGGTGCTTGGGGGTTTGCAGCCAGTCATCGTAAAACCCCAGAAGAAGTGATGAGGATTGTGAATTTAGCAGTAGAAATTGCCAAAGGCAGTCAATTATCTCAACAAAATCCGGTAAAGTTAGTGCCTGTTGAAGCGTTTGAGGATAGTTATATTACACCGATACAAATTGATCCGTTTACTATTGCAATTCAAGAGAAGGCAGAACTGTTATTAAATCTGAATGAAGGGCTATTAAAATATGAAGCTCGCGGCATTAAAAAAGCGATGTCTTACTTATTATCGAGTAAAGAAGATAAGTTATTTGCTTCTACTGTGGGGTCAATCATCGATCAAACGATTTATCGTAATTATGCGGGTTATACTTGTACGGCTGTGGATAATGGAGATGCTCAAAGTCGTAGTTATGAACGTGCGCCATTAAATATCGGTTATGAACATATTGATAGGGCGGATTTATTGAGTCAAGTCGATCGAGTTGCCGAAGAAGCAATTGAGAAAGTGCATTCCCCAAAAGGGCCGTCTGGCATTCGTTCTACCTTAATTTTAAAGCCAACCAATTTATTTTTAACCATTCATGAATCGGTCGGACATCCAACGGAATTAGATCGGGTTTATGGCTATGAATCTAATTTTGCCGGTACCAGTTTTGCCACAACCGATCAATTGAATCAATTACAATATGCTGCTCCTTGGGTAAACTTTAAATGCGATCGCACTCAATCAGCCGGACGTAGTACTATGGCTTATGATGATGAAGGTGTACCCGCCCAAGATTGGTATGTGGTTAAAGATGGGATTTTAGTCGATTATTTAACAGATCGAGAAACGGCTTATCGTTTGGGAAGAGGAAGTAGTAATGGATGTGCATTTGCGGATAATTGGTCGAGTGTTCCGATGGTGAGAATTCCTAATTTAGGTTTAGAACCGGGTAAAACAGGGGGAAGTCATACGGCAACATTAGAAGAGATGATTGCGGATACTAAAGATGGAATATTAATAGATGGGATAGGTAGTTTTTCTATCGATCAACAACGGCGTAATTTTCAATTTGGTGGAGATGCATTTTGGCAAGTTAAAAATGGTAAAATTACCGGGATGTTAAAGGATGTCACCTATCACGCCATGACAACCGAATTCTGGAATAAAGTAGATGCGATTGGACCTGAATCTGAACGTCAACAAAGAGGTACCAATATGTGTGGTAAAGGAGAACCGATTCAAATTGCTCAAATGACTCATGCTTGTGTTCCGGTGCGGGTACAAGATATTCATATTGGCGGCGCAGTATAGCCTATGATTAGAATAAATTAATGCGTTAATCCCCAGTCATAGCATTTTATATTTCGGAGTCATTCATGTCTAGCGATCGCTCTCAATTCAGCAGTAACCAAAAACAGCTCATCTCTCAACTGATCCAACAAGCAGATAATGCAATGGATGGGCAAAAGTTGGAAGAGGCGATCGCTATTTATCGAAAAATTCTTAAAATTGATTCTCAGTTAGTCGGTGTTTATCAAAAACTGGGAGATAGTTTAACTCAAGCGGGAAAACTAGAAGATGCGATCGCTATTTATCAAACGGCTATTGAGCTTAAACCTGACTTTTTCTGGGCTTATAATAATCTGGGGGAAGTTTTCCTTAAGTTAGAACGCTGGACGGATGCCATATCAACTTATCGAAAAGCCATTAAACTGAATTCTGAGTTTTTCTGGGCTTATAATAATCTCGGGGAAGCTTTGATTAAACTAGAGCAATGGCAAGAAGCGATTCCTGTTTACCAAAAAGCGATTCAACTGAATCCAAAATTTATTTGGGCTTATGGGAATTTAGGAACAGCTTTAATAAATTTAGAACGATGGCAAGCTGCCGCTGAAGTTTATCAAAAAGCAACACAATTTCATCCCGACTTATTTTGGTTACAAGAAGATTATGCCGAGATTTTAATTCGTCTGCAACGATGGCAGGAAGCTGAAACTGTTTTAATTCATGCTATTGAATTAGAACCCAAATTCCACTTAACTTATTATAAATTAGGTAAGGTTTTAATGCAGTTGCAACGCTGGCCAGATGCTATTGCTTGTTTCCAGAAGACATTAGAAATTAGGCCAAATTTTAAATCGGCAGAACAGAAGTTAAAAGAAGCCACTCAAACTTTAAGCGATTTACAAAATCCTACAGGTAAAACCCCAATTACTGAAGTAGAATCGGTTGATTTACTCAAATATTATCCAGTTTGGGGAGAATCAAATCATTATATTTTTTATCAGTCAGATCGACCCAATAAAGACCCACAAACCGGAAGCTGGAATTTTCCTATTCCGCCTGAAGAGTTGATGTTTGTCTTTTCTGAAAGTCCAGAATATTACCTGAATTCGGGAGAAGTTCAAATTAGTATATTACAAGAAACCATAGAAAAAGCAGGATATTTTATTCAAGCTGGCAGCCGCATTTTAGACTTTGGTTGTGCTTCTGGACGAATGATTCGACATTTAGAAAAATTCTCAGATACTTGTGAAATATGGGGAACTGATATTAGTGGCGATTGTATTTCTTGGTGTCAACAGCACTTAAGTCCGCCGTTTCATTTCTTCATGGGAACGACTCACCCTCATTTACCCTTTGAAGATGGCTATTTTGATTTAATTTATGCCGGGTCTGTCTTTACCCATATTGATGATTTAGCAGATGCTTGGTTTTTAGAATTAAGACGAATTCTCAAACCCGGTGGTATGGCTTATGTGACTATCCAAGAACAACATCTGATTAAAACAGTCAAAGACTTTTCGCAAGCCTGGTTAGATCGAAATAATATTTGGCTACCCGAACAAAAAACTGAATGTTATCGAAAATATCAAGAATATTCTCAATCTAACTTTTCAATGTTTACCTTAGGACGAGATACCCGTTCTCTGGTATTCTATGATTTAGATTATTTCTGTCAAAAACGTCAACCTTGGTTTCACACGGTGGATGTTCGCCGGGAAGCTTACTATTGGCAAACGGCTGTATTATTAGAACGACAATAAGGTAAAACAATGCTGAAACTGTATGAATATGCGCCTTCGGGAAACTGTTATAAAATTCGTTTATTATTAACTCAATTAGACATTCCCTTTGAACGAATTCATCTTGATATTGTCAAAGGAGAAACTCGTACCCCTGAATTTTTACAGAAAAATCCGAATGGTAAAATTCCGCTATTAGAAATCGAACCCGGACAGTATTTACCCGAATCTAATGCTATTATATATTATCTTAGTCAAAATACACCCTTTTTCCCAACAGATGTGTTTGAGCAAGCACAAGTGATGCAATGGATGTTTTTTGAACAATATAGCCACGAACCGAATATTGCTACTGCTCGTTATTGGATGTCAGTCCTCAGAAAAGCAGAAGAATATCAAGAGGCATTACAGCAGAAGAGAAAGCTAGGAGATCAGGCATTAGCCGTGATGGAACAACATCTTCAACAACACTCATTTTTTGTTGGTAATAGTTATACCATTGCCGATATTTGTTTATTTGCTTATACCCATGTGGCAAATGAAGGCGGATTTAATTTAACTCAATTTCCCGCTATTCAAAATTGGATTAAACGAGTTAAACAACAGCCTAAATATATTCCCATTACACAATAGCTTGAGAATGTCCTATTTTTTTCTTGAGTAAATAAGTATTCATTTCCCCTTTGCCTTTAACAGAAATCAATCCCCGTTTTTCAAATTCAAATTGCTCTTTTAAATATTTGTAAGTCGCTTCTGTTACTTGAATTTCATCCACAATTCCGTGAGATTCCATCCGACTAGCTGTATTAACTGTATCCCCCCATAAATCATAGATAAACTTTTTCGCACCAATCACCCCAGCCACCACCGGCCCTGTATTAATCCCAATTCTCACTCGTAGATTTTGATGATATTTTTGATTAAATTCAGTCAGAACAGTTTGCATTTCTAAAGCTAATTCAGCAATAGCTATTGCATGATCTTTTCGAGGTTTAGGTAAACCGCCCACGACTAAATAAGCATCTCCAATCGTCTTAATTTTCTCTAAGTTTTTCTGAGTACTAATTTGATCGAATGCTGAGAATATTTCATTTAAAAGACTGACTAATTCTGTCGGAGAAATTTGAGTAGAAAGTTGAGTAAAACCAGCAATATCAGCAAATAAAACCGTCACCTCTTCAAAACTTTCAGCAATAGTTCCCGGTTGATGTTTTAACCGCTGAGCAATCGGTTCTGGTAAAATATTCAGTAATAAACGTTCTGATTTTTCCTGTTCAACAGCAAGCTGTTTTAATGCCAATTGAAAGGAATTCCAAATCACAGCCGATAACGTCATCATTGCAATAATTGCACTAGTTAGAATCACAGTCATTTGCTGAGATGTAATACTAATATCTTGACGAGCAAGTTGTACTTCTTCATTAGATAAAGTCAATAATTGCTGAGAAATTGCATCGCTTTCTTGCTGAAATTGATCGCTAATTTCACTAATTTTATTCTCTAAAGTACTTATATTTTTAAAGTTTGACTGAAAAAGTGCCAAATCTTCTTGTGCTCGATCTTGTTGATAAAAACTTAAATACCAATCTTGCTCAATCTCTGCTTCTAACTGATTGAGAACTTGATTCAATTTTTGCTTTTCTAAAGGTTTACGAGTCAAAAAGTAAGCCTGTTGACTGGCAATTAAATCATGATATACTGCCATTATTTCCAGAGTACCTGAACCTTGTAAGTTTTCATGTAAACGCTGAAGAATTTCTTGATTTTTTTTGATAATCCCTATATTTTCGCTACCTAGTTCTTCTGCTAAAGCATCAGCTTGCTGAAATTCCTGATGATATTGTTCAATTGTTCGATCATAAGCCAGTAATTCATCATGACTTTTGTGTAATCTTCGGCTTAAATCTTCTTCTTTAATTAACTGCTTGATTTGATGACTAATATCCTGAATTTGAGCCACTTTTTTGTTATGATCTTTTAAATGGTTCTGACGAGCACGCTCAACTCCTAAAGTTAGAATTTCTTGAAAAAAACCTTGTTCAAGCTGATTAGTTTCTTCTAAAACCTGATTCATCTCAAATACTAACTGTTGTAGCTCAATAGATTTTACCATGGCTGACTCAGTTTTCTGGCGCACCAAATAGAGTGAAATAAAACTGGTCAGCGTCACTCCAGTGACCAAGCCGAGTAAGGTGACTGAGGCTAATTGAAACTGACGATTGATATTGTACTGATTCCAAGTTTTGTTAAAATTTTTATGAAAAAAATTAAGCCGAAACATAATGACTGTCTACCTCCTCAGTAAAAAGGATTAAATAGCGAGCAACTCAGGTTTACCGATTAATATTTATACAGATGTCAAGATCTAATTTCCGAACAATTGTTTTTTATACCCAGATAGTTGATTGATCTTGTGAAGCGTTTCCTGTAACCTATTTCATATCTCCTGTGGAAACCAGACTGACCTATGTTACTGTTGCAATTTAGTACCTCTCATTATTGTCGGAAAGCACGACTGGCATTGGGGTATAAAAAGATAAGTTATCAAGTAGAAAACTTAACCCCTGGAGTCCATGCTTTGAAACTCAAACCCCTAACAGGATTAACCACTATTCCGGTGTTACTCCCTCAACAAAAAGATCGGCAAGAAGTGATTGCTGACTCTTCTAATATTTTTAAATTTTTAGAGTCATATTGTCCCGAACCTCCTCTATTCTTAAACGATCCACAACAACAAACTCAGGCATTAATGCTAGAAGATTGGTTAGATGAAAGTATTGGCACAGCCACTCGCTTTGTATACTATGATTATCGTTCCCATGAAGGGAAGCAAATCGATCCCTCTTGGTTTAGTCAACTGGTGATTCAAGTGGTGCGACGACAATATAATATCAATACCGCTTCTGTTCAATTGGCAACTCAACGGCTAGAATTAGCATTTGAGGTATTAAAACCGTGGAAAAATCAGCCTTACTTAGTCGGCGATCGCCTCAGCTTTGCCGATCTAACAGCCGCTGCATTACTTAGTCCCCTGGCTTTAATTCCTCAATATCGCGATCGCTATCCCTGGTTATTTGAACGAATTCGTCAAGTTCATCATCTCTGTCAAGAACCCTTACCCCCAGGCTTAATGGAAAAAGAAGAAACCGGATTATGAAGATGAAGATAAACCGCGATCGCTGGCTAAATAAACGGCAAAACTTCCTAACCAATGACTCCCACTATATTCGATAGCAGAAATCAGCTTTAAACCAGCCTGACGATGAGTATCAGCAACCGCTTTTAAACTCGGGATACGATCATCTGTTGGCGGAAGCGATCCTATCATTCCGTATAACATCCAAGGGCGACTGAGGTTCAAACCATCGAGATGAGAGTGATGATAGTCTGCTGGATCTTTAACTGTAACTGGCTTTAACCACTCTGTATCCGCTGTTTTAGGGAGTTGAGGTAAAAATAGCCCTAGCCACTGGGCAAACGCTTCTGAGGGCAAAATACGACGGATTAAATCGGCTTCTGCTAAGGCGGGTGAGAGGAAATCATATCCTAAAGGTTCTAAAAATAAGGGATAGTTTTTATCATTGATATAAAAGGTTTTGGCGCTATTTGAAATTAAATTAACTAAGGATTGATAATCCGTTAAAGTCGCAAAATCCCAGATTAAACTGAGTGAAAATGCCGTTTGTTGATGGGTTCCGGTTCGATTAGGATAAGATAAGCTATGTAACCATTTCTGTATGTTATTAGCAGCAATATTTCCTAGAGGTTGTAAGATTTCTAACCACTGTTTCCCTTGAGGATCATTCCATTCCGTTAATTCTGCGATTAATTGTAATAACCATGCTAAACCATAAGGACATTCAAACTGAGAATTGGATTCTAAATATGCAATTTCTTGTAAGATTTTATCTGTGGTAAAATTGGTCGCGATCGCCTCACGGGCAATAGATGAAAAAGCAGCATCAGGAAAGTAGCGAATTAGCCGAATTAACATCCAATGATTATGAACCGCAGAATGCCAATCTAAACATCCATAAAATACAGGATTAAGTTGACGAGGAATAATTAAATCCTTTTCATGCTTCAAAAAATAGCGATGAGAATGAGGATATTCACGCTGAATACAATTGAGGGCAAATTGAGCAAATTGACTGGCTAAACTTAGATTAAATTCCTTCACTTTTATCTCAATATTCTAACCCTTCAAATTATACTTTTAAAAACCAACCTTTACGATACATTCCATATAAAACCAACCACCATAAGACAACGGTTGTTAAGGCAAAAAGTAAGGAACCATTAAAAGAACCAGCCCAAGATTGAAAAGCATTTTCATAAATCCAGGTTTTAGTAGTGGGTGCATCTGTACTATTACCAATACGAGTATAAATTAAAATTCTAGCGACAAAACCGGAGGCAACAAATAGAAAAATTGAGTTTAATCCCATCACTTTAAATGGATATCCCCACTGTCGCCAACCTCGAACTTCAATAGTTTCGTAACAAATAGCGAGTAATAATAGCGCCCAACCGGCAGTCACCAATACATAAGAACTTGTCCACAACGCTTTATTGATGGGAAACCATACTCCCCATAAATGCCCTAAAATCAAGCCGGATAAGCCAAAAATGATTAAACTAATACTGGTCTTTGTTTCCGTGGCTTGCTGCTTCAGCCAATCACCGCTGAGGTAACCAATGAGGAGGCTACCAATAGCAGGTAAAGTGCTAAATAATCCTTCCGGATCGTAGGGGCCACCGCGCCAGAGATGTTCTGCACCGAGAATGATTTTATCCAAATATGCCCCTAAATTCCCTTCTGGGGTCAGATTTCCAGCGCCATAGCCAGGGACAGAAATGAGCTGCATCATTCCCCAATATCCGAGTAAAATGAATATCAATAATATCCATAATCTTTTACGAGATAAATGAAAGATAGCGATCGCACTCAATAAATAGGCTAAACTAATTCGTTGTAAAACGCCCATAATTCTGAGAGTACTGAAATCATAACTCGGAAAACCATTTAGGGCTAATCCGAGTAAAAACAGTATCAGACAACGTCGAATTATCCGAAGATAAACAAACCGAGGAATGGGTTGTTCCAAAAACCGAGAATCATAGGCATATTTTCCAATAGAAAAAGCCATAGCTACCCCAACAATAAATAAGAAAAAGGGAAATACTAAATCTGTTGGTGTATATCCATGCCATTCTGCATGAAGTAAAGGAGAATAAACATAATTCCAACTTCCGGGATTATTCACTAAAATCATACCAGCAATTGCAATCCCTCGAAATACATCTAAAGAGGTTAAACGCATTTTTAAATCTGATAAAAACTTAAATATAATTATAACTTAAGGATCGTACTGTAACACTTCAACGGGTTCAAGGATTGCTAATTTCCCTGTAATCATCTCTTTGATTTCCTGATAAAATTCTCTAATTTTTTCTTCATTATCAACAATTGCAATTATAATCGGTAGATTATCCGAGAGGGCTAGAATATTAGAGGTTCGCAGTTGAAAATTAGCCCCAAATCCTTCAATGGCAAGGGTCACAGTTGCCCCGGCAAGCTGATGTTGACGAGCTTTTTCAATAATCACTTTGTACAGCGGTTGATGTTGCCAACGATCTGTTTCTGCTAGATAAATTTTAAGTTTTTTCCAAGATTTCATAGTGTTAATTTAACGAGTCAGTAACCGAGCTAAAATGATACCCAATTGAAGACTAATCACTCCCAGGATAGCACTACTCAGCCAATAAAATAAAGCCAGAATAAAATTACCATCCCGAATAAAATTCCGAGTATCTAACTCATAAGTGGAAAAGGTAGTATAGGAACCCAGAAAACCAACAGCAATTAATAGACGAATTTCAGGACTAATGAGAGCAACTTGTTCAGCAAGGGTAACAAAAAATCCCATCACAAAACAACCTGTTAAATTAATAAAAAAAGTTCCATAAGGAAAATTAACACCAAAACGACTGGCAAACCACAGTGTCAAATAATATCGTGTTAAAGCCCCTGCAATTGCACCCAGACTAATCGTAATGGGTTTACGAATGACTGGCTGCCCAAAAGCATCTAGAATAGAATGAGTTGCCGTCAGCATTAAACGCATTAGGTGTTGAATCATCTTGGTGTTTGAGCATAAGATCGAGTTTAATCAACTGGCGATACTCTACCATAAATTGTTTTAATATAGGGGTTGAATATTCTGGTTCAGTAATGAAAAGCTTGGCGATTTTCCAGGAACACTTTAAACTAAAAGAGAGACTATATCTTTAAGTCACCGTTTGAATCCAGATGTCAAAAAGACGAGGGATTAGATATGACTTATTATTATAGAAAGGAGAATAATTAGGTAATTTTATAATGAAAGTATCAGTCAACTTAAATCAAAAAATCAAAACAAAGTCTCTCCAGATGGGAATAATAGGAATATTAATTATATTCGGATTTGCCCTGAATGGACACACACAAGAAACCCCACCTACTTCAACTAAAAGTAACTTTGAAACCTTTGCAGATTGGTGTCGAAATCGAAAAAACTTAGATCCTGAAGCCAAGAGAACAGTAAGCCTAATTTTACAACAAGCCGGTACATTTAATTGTGGTCGTGCTTCACAAAATGTACAGGATATGACTCAACTGGATTTAAGTACTAGTCAAGTTTCTGATGTTCGGCCACTTCAGTCCTTAAATAATCTAGTAGAATTAAAGCTAATCAATAATCAAATTTCTGATGTTACGCCCCTTCAGTCCTTAGAGAACTTAGAGATTTTAGACTTAAGCTATAATAAAATTTCTAATATTAAACCTTTAGCTTCTCTGAGCAATTTAGAAGTTTTAAATCTTAGTTATAATCAAGTCACTCAGGTCGAATCTCTGCAATCTTTAATGAATTTAAACGAGTTAAACTTAACGAATAATCAAGTGACTGATATTACACCATTAAAGCCATTAGATCGGTTAATTTATCTCTTTATTCGTAATAATCCTATTGACGATCAAACTTGTCCTGTACAACCCAAATATGTTTGTCAGTTTTAGAAATATCATTTGAGTAGACTTAACTATTCACTGACAGAGACGTTCACCTTAGAGCGTCTCTAAAAATTATATCAAGATAAAATAAGTCTTCTAAAAATCGTCATAGAAGTGTAAACTTCTGTAAAACAGCTTAGTGTGAAAGTGACATAATGTCATAAACTGAAAAGAGAATATCTATAATTCTATTTACAAAAACAAAATAATAGAGGAAGAGATATTAAGCTAAAAAGCCAATTAAGTTAACAGGAGAATTCACTAATTATGGCTAAAGCCTCTATTCCTAGAATTGAACATTTACACATACAAAACTACCGGGCTTTACGCGATCTAGAGCTAAAAAATATCACTCCTTTAACTGTATTTCTAGGCCCTAATGGAAGTGGGAAGTCAACAATATTTGATGTTTTTGCTTTTTTGTCAGAATGTTTTACCCTTGGACTTAGAAAGGCATGGGATAGACGAGGAAGATTTAAAGAATTAAGAACTAGAGGACAAGAAGGTAATATCATTATTGAGTTAAAGTACAGAGAAAGAGTTAAAACCCCTTTAATTACTTATCATTTAGCTATTAATGAAGCTGATAATCGTCCTTATGTAGCCGAAGAGTGGTTACATTGGAGACGAGGTAATACAGGTGCACCTTTTCGATTTTTAGATTTTAAAGAAGGAGAGGGAAAAGTCATTAGTGGAGATATGCCAGATGAAAAAGATGAGCGCATTTCTGAACAACTAGAATCACCTGAATTTTTAGCAGTAAGCACTCTTGGACAATTTGCAAGACATCCTCGTGTTAGTGCTTTGCGCCGTTTTATTACAGGTTGGTATCTGTCCTACTTAACAGCAGATAATGCTCGAAATCAACCTGAAGCAGGGGCGCAAGAAAGGTTATCTCCTACAGGAGATAATTTACCTAATGTTATTCAATATCTCAAAGAACAACATCCAGAAAGATTAGAGAAGATTCTAAAAACTCTTTCTCGTCGAATTCCAAAGCTCGAAAAAGTTGAAGCTTCAATTATGCCTGATGGGAGATTATTATTACAGATAAAAGATGCCCCTTTTCAAAATCCAGTTTTAGCAAAATTTGCTTCAGATGGAACTTTGAAAATGTTAGCATATTTAACTATATTATACGATCCATGTCCATCTCAATTAGTGGGTATAGAGGAACCTGAAAATCATCTTCATCCCCGTTTATTACCTGAATTAGCCGAAGAATGTAGAGCAGCCTCTGGAAATACACAATTGATGGTAACAACTCACTCTCCTTTCTTTGTTGATGGATTAAAACCAGAGGAGGTTTGGGTACTTTATCGAGATGAACATGGCTTTACTAAAGCTAAACGAACTTCTGAAATGCGAGGTGTAAAGGAGTTTATCCAAAATGGCGCATTGTTGGGTCAATTATGGATAGAAGATTACTTTGATGTGGGCAATCCTAATAGTTAATTAAAAAAAGAGATAAAAAAGTGCATTTTGAGTTTTTAGTTGAAGAATTTTCTGCTAAAGAATGTTTAGAGCAAATATTACCAAAAATATTACCTCAAAAAATTACTTATACAATTCACAGTTTTCGGGGTAAGTCCGATCTAATTAAACAAATACCTAATCGATTAAAGGGATATAAAAATTGGATACCTAAAGACTGGAAAATTATTATTCTTGTAGATCGAGATGATGAAGATTGTCAAATATTAAAACATAAATTAGAAGAATTTGCAGTACAAACAGGATTTGTTACTAAATCAGCCAGTAACAAAACAAAAAATTTTCAAGTATTAAACAGAATTGCAGTAGAAGAACTCGAAGCTTGGTTTTTTGGAGATGTAAATGCTATTGTCTCTGCTTATCCTAAAGTATCCCGGAATTTAGGACAACAAGCAAAATTCAGAAATTCTGATGAAATTAAAGGAGGTACTTGGGAAGCTTTAGAAAAAGTATTACAACGGGGTGGTTATCATCAAGGAGGTTTAGAAAAAGTTAAAGCGGCTAGAGATATCTCTCAGTTTATGACACCTCAAAATAATCGTTCTCCAAGTTTTCAAGCTTTTTATAATAGTTTAATAGAAATGATAGGATAAATAACTTTTTCAAATTTACTATCAAACAGGCTACTCTTGCAGTTTGGGCATAAAATACTGGAAACCCTTGCTGTGCATAGGCTTCCAGTTCTACTATATAACTGTTGTCAGTTAAATTTCGTCCCAACCCCCCACGCCAGAAGACATCACATAGCTGGTAACGCTGGCTTCAAAGAAGTTGGCTTTAGTATGGGCTGCTTTTTTCGTGTCCGAAAAACGTTCTAAGTGAGTATAAGGACTTTTCTTATACTTTTTCTCAGGATATAACGGTTTTAAACCAATCGAACGCAGCCGCATATTTGCTAAATACTTAGTATATTGTTCAGTGCTATACTCTGTAATTCCGAGTATATTGTTTCCTACAATATGATTTGTCCACCGACATTCATGTTGTACCGCTGTATCTACCATTTCATAAATTTGATCGACAGAATGGGGGAAGATTTGCATTGCTTCAGGAATGAGTTTTTGGAAAAGCCGAACATGACTCAATTCATCTCGGTTAATCATTTTAAAAATATCAGCAGCTCCCGGCATTAACATTCTAGAGGCTAAATTATAAAAGTAAATAAAGCCATTGTAAAAGTAAATTCCTTCCAGTAAAAAATCAGCTAAAAGAGCAACAAAATAATTTTCTCTTGTTGGATGATCTACGTATTTCTGATAAATCCCAGCAATAAATTCACAGCGATCGCGCAGAACATTATCAGTCCGCCAAAAGTCATAAACCACACTTCTTCTTTCAGCCGGAATAATCGTTTCAATAATATATTGATAACTTTGATTATGCATAGCTTCCTGAGAGATTTGTTCAGCCATACACAAGCTGATTTCGGGTGCAGTTATGCTACTTTTTAGGTGAGGAATATTACAAGTTTGAATTGAATCTAAAAAAGTTAAGTAAGACAAAATTCCATCAAACGCTCGCCGTTCATCTGAGGTTAAATTACTATAATCTACAACATCTTGAGTAATATCTAACTTTTCGGGTCATCGTGTTCGGTTGAATTCGCTAGGTTCAACCCGCTTTGTGCAAGCTGCTGTATGTCGCCATACAGATCGGACTATATCATCATCTAAATACTTTAGATGTCCCCCGCTTCGACTGTCAATCGCTTACAGCCTACGCCTAAATAGGCTAGTCTCTACACCTTCTCGTTGTGCGCGAGCTTGGCACGGTATTGTCTGTGATGCAAAATTCTGTGACAGTTAGAACACAGAAGAACGCACTTGCTATTCATTACGATACACTTTCACAATTTTAGTAAATGTTCTAGCAAGTTTTATCTTGGAATATACTTACAGAGTTTCACCGTTTTCAAGGGATTTAGTCTGGGCTGCCCTTTAATTAACCCAGAAATTTTCCCGCATTTGCTTATACAAACCTACTGCCCAAGAATAACGAACATCATTCAGTTGCATTAGATTTGTTGTTTCTCCAAACCAAATGGAACGATGTTCTACAGCATCATTACCATTGGGATTAAATAGTCTATGATCCGACATCAGTGCAGGATATTTTTGCTCAGAATAGTTGATTGCAGTTGTCATTTTTGCTGAGTTTTTTTGTCCACTTACAGAATAGAAATTCGCGCCAAAACAAGCTTAACACTTCGACACTGATCGCGGTGTTAATTTGTTTTAAGGTGAGGTTTGATCTTAACAGATTTCTCTCAATTTAGTTAGCACAAGATGAGCAAGTTTCATCGGCTTCTTTAAAGCTATCCCGCTGTACTGTTCTAATATAGTAAATCGCTTTACATCCCTCTTGCCATGCCATGACCAACGTTTCAAAGATATCAAGGGCTTTAATACAGCGTTCCGGTTCATTGGGAAAATAAACACCTTGGTTGAGGTTAAATATTAACTCCATAGAAATCCCCGTGTCAATCCATTGTTGCATGGCCGCCACAGCCTGAACAACGGTTTTTTGATCCATTGTTTTATTCTCTGGATAAAACCAGAATTGATCTCGAATAAAAGGGGGTGCAATGGGTACCGTTCCTTTCGCCCACTTATCATAAAAGAAGCGACTATAACAGGGTAAAATACTGGCTGTACAGCCTTGAACCAACGAAGAAGAAGTATTGGGGGCGATCGCCATAATATGAGAGTTTCTAATCCCATATTGTTGTACTTCTTCACTCAGTTTAACCCACCGATCTTTATCACTAGCATTTGTAGTAAACCATTCAATCGGTTTAGCCCCAATTAACTTACCTTCACTCCAAGAACTACCCGGAAATGCGGGATAATATCCCCGTTCTTTTGCCAGTTCTACAGAGGCTTTTGTACAATAATAGCCGATATCTTCAAATAGATGACTAATCTCAGTTAAATTTTTATAATTGAGTCTATTTTTCGCCAGCCAATCAGCTAACCCCATTGTCCCCACACCAATGGTTCGATATTTTTGATTATGGGTTTTACTGGCAGCAAAAGGCGGGTTTGTAATTTCTATTGTATTATCCAATAAACGAACAGCAATTTCACAAATTTCTGGTAATTCTTCTGAGGTTAAATTGGCCAGATTTAAACTATCTAAATTACAAGTATGAGCTTCTTCCCCAGGAGATACATTTGACCAGCTCTCCTGACACAAATTACCTCCAGGAATATAACCTTCATGGCTATTTGGATTGGCTCGATTTGAAGTGTCTTTAAACCACAAATAAGGCATCCCCGTTTCTAATTGACTTCGCATCACCGTTTTAAATAATTCTCTGGCATTAACCCGCTTATATAATGTAATCGTTGTCTCAATATTTTCTTCTATTTTCTGATAAGCCGATTCAAACGCTTCGCCCCAACTTTCTGCTAATTCAATCCCTAATTTGGTCCGAACTTCATAAGGATCAACTAAAGTCCATTCTTCTTGATAAACAACCCGCCGCATGAACTCATCGGAGATAACTAATTGTGGGAAAATATCATAAGCTTTCCGCCGTTGATCTCCATTTTCTGTTTGCATTTCCAGGAATTCCGGTACATCTAAATGCCAAACATCTAAACTTACCGTAATCGCCCCTGCCCGTCTTCCCCCTTGATTGACAGCGATCGCAGTATCATTTAATAATTTAATCCAGGGAATCACACCACCTGAGGTATTTTCTTTCCCCATCACCCAGCTTCCAGTTGCCCGCACACGGCTGACATTTGTGCCCACACCCCCGCCATTTTTAGAGATTCTAGCGGCATCTTTAATCGTGTCAAAAATGCTTTCTAAATTGTCATCCATCGCTGTAATAAAACAACTGGATAAAGAGCCTTCAGGCACTCTTAAATTGGCTAAAATAGGTGTGGCTAAAGAGACTTTACGCTCAGCAATCGATTGATAAAAACGACGCGCCCAGGTTAAACGATTTTCTGCTTCTTCCACAGAAGCCAATAGTAAAGCACAAGTTAATAAAGCTTCTTGAGGCAATTCATGATCTAACAAATAACGCTTTGTTAATAAAATAGCCCCAGCATAATCATAATCTTTATCCCATTCCGGATTAATCCATGTCCCCGCCTCTTGTAACTCCTCCGGGGAATAAATCAAAATCCGAGAGTCATATTCTTGGCGCTCAACTTTCGCCATCACCGTTTGGGGATAATTTTCGTATTGATAACCCCGGTTGGCCAGATTATCCTTCCACAAACTCCAAATATGTAACCTTCCCGCCACATACCGCCAGTCAGGTTCTGTTGGGCTACACAGTTCTATGGCACAATTAATTAAGTTGTCTTGAATTTCGCGGGTGGTAACTCCGTTGCGTAGACGGGTGGTAAGCCCCGCTTCTAAGGTGATGGGGTTAGCCTCTAAACCGTCGCAAGCCCAATTTACCACTGCCCGAATTTTGGAGACATCCACCGGGGCTGGTGTGCCATCCCGGCGAATCACCTGAATGTTTGTATTCAGTGATGTTAGGGCTGTGGGTGATAGGGTTTGCATAGTCTATTGGCCTAGATAACATTGGTAATTTTTAATGCTTTTCCAATGTACTCTAAAATCTACATCTGGTGATAGATGTTGACAAAAAATTTTTTTTACGCTATATGTGGTGTTGAATCAGAATTCGCTTCAATTTTAACTTTCAATATTTTCTGTATCGCTGTATACTTAATATTTAATTAGGTTAATTGTAATTAATCAAATTAATTGCATTTTCAAACCGGGTGTTACTCCAAAAAGAATGAAGCACACCCAGTTTATTATTTAATTAATAACATCTTCAATTAATCAAATAATAAGTTAATCACCTGTTTAACTTTCAATCATTTCTGTATCGCTGCATACTTTTACGGTTTCTGAAGATCTGGAATATTGACCTAATTTGGCAATTTGGCAACATTCTCTATCCAAAATACCTAAAAATAAAGAGAAACATTATATCAGCTATTTGTTATATAAATGACATATTTAGCAAATACAGAACTCTTGTTGTGGATGGATTTCACTTGCTCCCAATATGTCATCTAAATGCATAATAGCCGATCCAAGCTGATTAGGAGTAGATGATGACTGAGACAACTTTGAGCGATACCGATGTAAATTTCCCAGATATAGATATAGATATAGATCTCAATTTTGACCTTAATGATTTATCCTTTCTATTAGGTGTGACATTCGACGAAACCCTCACCGGTGGAGAGAATAATGATCTCCTCCAAGGCGGAGCAAAAAACGAGGTCATTCAAGGATTTGATGGCGATGATACCCTTGAAGGTCTGGGTGGGAGTGATTATCTCAACCCTGGAAAAGGTGATGATCTGGTCAATGGCGGAGATGGTAATGATAGTCTAGGAGACTCTTTCGCAGTTTTAGGATCGGGATATGGGGAGGGAAATGATACCCTCAACGGTGGAGATGGTGATGATGAGATTGACGCAGGCTTAGACAATGACTTGTTAGATGGCGGTAAGGGTCATGATTCTCTTAGGGGTGGCGATGGGAATGATTCTCTCAATGGTGGTGAGGGTGATGATGTTCTTTCTGGAAAAGATCTTTTTATCTCCGATGGAATCTTCGTTATTTCTGGTGGTGGTTACTATTATGATGATGATGGAGATGATGATATCCTCGATGGCGGAAAAGGCAATGATTCCCTTTATGGAGAGGTGGGAAATGATACCCTCATCGGTGGAGAGGGAAATGATTTTCTTTCTGGTGGTAATTCCTTGTTTAGCAATTTTACATTTGGAGGGTGGAATTATTACTATGATCCTGGGAATGATTATCTAGAGGCAGGACCAGGAAATGATACCTTAGAAGGAAATGGAGGAAGTGATACCCTCATTGGTGGTGCTGGCGACGATCATTTCCATTTTCACTTTCGCGCCTTTTATTTTGGTTCGATATCTAACTTTGCCGGCTTATATCCTCCTTCAGGAATTGATACGATTGAAGATTATAATACCGCAGAAGGGGATCAACTGATTATTTCTGCCTCACATTCGATCGGCTTTGATCAATTGCAATATAATTCTGAGACGGGATTACTGTCTTACAATGGAAAATCCTTTGCTAAATTATCAACTGGATTGGATTTTGTACCCGAACAAGATATTGTTTTGGATATATCTTCACCCGTGTATGACTCATATGTCGATAGCAATCAGATTTCGGTTGTGTAAAAAGTCATATTTCTAGATAGCAGGGTGCGTCATTGACGCACCCTATTATTATCCCAAAGTGAGAGTAGAGGGAGATCTGTCTTTATTGCTTCACATAATAATCCCGCGTTCCCTTAGCATTAATCGCCTCTCCTAACCGATTTAACCCATGAATATAAGCAGCGGTTCGCATCGACACAGAAAACTCTTGAACCAGTTGCCAAATCCTTTCGGTTTCTTCAATCATTTTTTGTTTCAAGCGTTGATTGACTTCTTCCAGCGTCCAATATAACCCGCTACGATTTTGTACCCATTCAAAATAACTGACTGTTACCCCACCCGCATTCACTAGAATATCTGGAAACACATAAATTCCCCGTTCTTCTAATATTTGATCGGCTTCAGAAGTAATCGGCCCGTTTGCCAGTTCAAAGATATATTTTGCTTTAATATCTTTAGCATTTTTGCTGGTAATTTGATTCTCTAATGCCGCCGGAATCAAAATATCAACATCGAGGGTCAGTAACTCTTCATTGGTAATCGTCTCATGTTCAACAATATTACAAACACTGCCTTCGCAATAAACCGCTTTCACACTTTTATTGGCTTCTTTAAACTGTCGAATACTGGGAATATCTAATCCATTTTTAGAGTAAATTCCGCCGCGAGAATCACTCACTGCTACTACCTTATATCCGACTTGAGATAATAACTGGGCAACAACCGATCCGGCATTACCAAACCCTTGAACCGCAACAGTTGTTTGATTATGAGATTGACTGAATTTAGCCATCAGATTTTCTATGACAAAAAATGCCCCCGTTGCGGTTGCTGTATCTCGACCTAAACTACCGCCTAATGTAATGGGTTTTCCTGTGACAACGCCAGGACTCAGTTGACGACGAATAATACTATATTGATCCATCATCCAACCCATAATCATTTGATTGGTATAAACATCGGGGGCAGGAATATCAACATCCGGGCCAATAAAATCTGCGATCGCATCAATATATCCCCGTGTTAAGCGTTCTAATTCTAAGGGAGAAAGGGCTTTAGGATTAACTGTAATTCCTCCTTTTGCACCCCCAAAGGGTAAGCTTAAAACGGCACATTTAAAGGTCATCCAAAAAGCTAAAGATGTGACTTCATCTAAAGAAACATTAGGATGATAACGCACCCCGCCTTTGGTTGGCCCCCGTGTATTATCGTATTGAACCCGATAGCCGGGAAACATTTGCAGGGAACCATCATCCATCCGTACCGGAATAGAAACCATTAAACTGGAACGAGGATACTTTAAACGTTCTGTTGTATCTTCTGATAAATTAACGTATTTTAAAGCTTTCTCTAAACGGCGACTGGCATCTTTAAACAGAGTATTTGACATGATGTATGATTCATATAATTATTTATTTTCTTACTTTTAATTTTAATTCAAACTGACTATAATTTGGGTTTAAGTTTTACGATGCTTCTTTTATATTTCTTCATGATATAAATCTTAACTCTCATGGCTGATTATCCTAAAATAGGATAGTGCATTGTTTCTAATAAAATCAGACTCAAACAGAAAATCCTATTTAAATCATGAACAATCCTAAACCTCTGACAATTATTGATACTCTGAAACAAGATTACGCCCGGTTTCCCGACAATCAAACCTACAGTATTTATGCGAAAGATGTCTATTTTAAAGATCCGCTCAATCAATTTCGGGGAGTTGAACGTTACAAAAAAATGATTAGTTTTATTGAGCAATGGTTTTTAAATGTTCAAATGGATTTACATGACATTTCTCAATCTGAAAATATGATTAAAACTCGTTGGACATTGAGCTGGACAACTCCCTTACCTTGGAAACCTCGAATCTCTATTCCGGGCTGGAGTGAACTGCAATTGAATTCCGAGGGACAGATCTGTTCTCATATTGATTATTGGGATTGTTCCCGCCTCGATGTGATTAAGCAACTATTTTAAGTTATTGTTTTTTAGAGGTTACTGATAATTTGTAATAGGCAACTTGTAATAGGTAATAGGGTATGAATCTCGTCATCTCGTCATTGAGTATAATTTATGATTGTCGTCAAAGGTTTCTACTCCCGCCTACGCGGCAGGGCTGATTTATTCTCGACCATAAATTTTATAACCTAACCCCCAGACCCCTGAACTACCTCTCCCTAACCCTCTCCTGAAAGGAGAGGGAAAAGGAAGAAAGTTTTTTATTTGGAAGGAGGAGTTATTAATAGTTTTATCGGCTTAACAATAGAAAAAATACTCCCCTCTCGATTAATAAATAGTCCCTTTGGGACACAGTTTCCCTCGACCTTATCAAACAGTCCCTTTGGGACACAATTTCCCTCACCCTATTAGGAGAGGGGACAATCGGTCTCCCTCTTTCCTTGGATGTAAGGGGGTTGCGGTGCGACCCTTCTTACAAAGTTGAGCGGGACGGCAAAAAACGAAGCCCACTTTGCGCTGCTGCTTCTCAAGCAGCCTTCGCGCTTAACTCGTGTGCGCGACTCACGTAAGGAACGCGCACGCCAACAGAGGGGGATTAGGTCATAAAATTTCTGGTCGAGAATGAAACAGCCCTGCTTCTATTAGGGGAGAGGTCTGGAGAGGGGTTTAGAGAGGTCTATTAATCTAATTTTTGTAACGGTACTTTATTAGGATCAAGAATTTTAGGACTAGAATAATCAAACTTAACTGCTAAGGAAGTTTTACTCGATTTATTACCAAAAATATGAGTAATTTTTCCCACTCCAAAACTGGTATGAAAAACGCGATCGCCCACTTTCCAATCTTCTACTGTAGTTGCTTTTTTATTCTTTTTGGATGTTGTTTTAGATGTTGTTTTAGTCGGCTTTTTAGCCGGAGTTTTTTGTTTAACGGTTGGTAAACTTCCTGCAATTAAAGCAGTTGGTAATTCCTTTAAAAACATGGAAGGAACACAGGGTTCGCGATATCCCCACAAACGGCGTTCATTGGCATGAGAAATAAACAATTGTTCCTGGGCACGAGTAATGCCAACATAACATAATCGTCGTTCTTCTTCTATGGCTAAGGGATCATCTAAACTGCGAAAGTTTGGAAATAATCCTTGTTCTAAACCGACCAAAAAAACAATCGGAAATTCTAAACCTTTCGCCGAATGTAATGTCATTAAAGATACGGCTTGTTCTCCCTCTTGAAGATTATCTAAATCTGAGGCTAAAGCGGCATTGGCTAAAAACGCTTCTAAACTAGAATCTTCATTGTCTTCTTGGAATTGCGAGACTGCGTTACACAGTTCTTTAATATTTTCTAAGCGATTTTCTGCTTCATCTGTTCCTTGTTTTTTTAAGTCTTGAATATAGTTAGATTCTTCTAATATT
>CAYNXM010000242.1:0-41550 GCA_964401105.1 uncultured Lyngbya sp.
CTCACTATTGAAGCTGTTGCCACTCAGTCTTCACAATTTGATAAAAATGTCAGTATTGATCGCAATATAATACCCGTTGATAATAGTTTAGAGGTTCCACTGAAGCTGCTGAATTCGGTTAAACGTCAATTACAACCATTAGTAATAGATGATATTTCTAAACAATCGCAATGGGCAACTGATGAGTATTTAATTCAGCAACAACCAAAGAGTTTACTCTGTCTCCCTATTTTGAATTATGGTAAATTACTAGCGATTCTTTACCTAGAAAATCGCTTAATGACTCAGGCATTTACCCCTGAACAGGTGGAAATCTTAAAACTACTCTGTTCTCAGGCAGCTATTTCATTAGAGAATGCAGAGCTTTATCGTAAATCTCAAGATTATTCTGCTCAATTAGAACAATCCTTAACTCAATTACAAGAGGCACAAGTTCAACTCGTACAAAGTGAAAAAATGTCTGCTTTAGGAGAAATGATGTCAGGCATTACCCATGAAATTAATAATCCTTTAGGCTTTGTTTCGGGCAATATTAATCAAGTAGAAGAAACCACGAAAGACTTACTGAGTTATCTAGAACTCTATCAACAATATCATCCCCCTGGAGAAGAAGTAACGGCTTATGCTGAAGAAATTGAATTAGAATATTTACTGGAAGATTTACCGGATATAGTCACTTCTATGAAAACGGGTGTTAATCGAATTCAAGATATTAGTAAATCTATGCGAATTTTTTCCCGCGCCGACCAAGAAACAACTGTTGAATTTAATTTACATGAGGGATTAGATAGTACTTTATTAATTTTACGACACCGACTAAAAGCGAATGAAAAACGCCCGGAAATTACTATTATTAAAGAATATGGAGATTTACCTAAAGTTGATGGTTTTCCAGGGCAATTAAACCAAGTCTTTATGAATATATTAGCTAATGCTGTAGATGTTTTTGATGAGATGAGTCAGAAGCAATCCATGGCTGACATTAAACAACATCCTTATAAAATTACTTTAAAAACTGAGTTATATTCAACTAAAAAATCTGTAAATATTCAGATTAAAGACAATGGCTGTGGTATGTCGGAAGCTGTTAAAAATAAGATATTTGAGCATCTGTACACCACCAAAGTAGTTGGAAAAGGCACAGGTTTAGGACTTTCTATTGCCCGTCAAATTGTAGTTGATAAACACAAGGGGAAACTAGAGTGTCATTCAATAGTTGGAGTCGGCACAGAATTTATCATTCAACTTCCAATGAATCATTAATTGACTAACAACAAATAACAAATCACTATTCCCGACTAATATCCCCCGTAAGAAACAGGGGATAAAGTCCGTAAAGTTCCAATGTCTCAGCCAACTATCTAACTTCTTTAGCCGAACCAGGATTACGCCAAGAGACTTTCGGTAGAATTTGATTTTTATCAACCCGATGCTTATACTTTTGAGCAAAGTTCAGCAAAGAATCGAGTAAAGAATCAGACAAGTTGTGGGGTTGTAAGCCTAAATCTAACAAGTTAGTATTTTTGGCATTGAAATAGTGTTCTTCCAGTTCAACCCGAGGATTTTCTAAGTTATCAATCTTCACTTTTAATCCTAAATCCGCTCCAGCTTTTTGCACCATATTCGCTAAATCACCGACGCTGAATAATTCAGTGAATTGGTTAAACACGCGGAATTCCCCTGGTTCGGCTGGGTTGGCGATCGCTAACTCCATACAACGTACCGTATCACGAATATCTAATAATCCGCGAGTTTGTCCGCCTTTGCCGTATACCGTTAACGGGTGACCAATAGCGGCCTGAATACAGAAACGGTTCAATGCTGTTCCGAAAATACCATCATAGTCGAGACGGTTAATTAACAGTTCATCCATGCCTGTTTCTTCGGTGAGCACACCATAGACAATCCCTTGGTTTAGATCCGTTGCCCGCAGACCCCAGATTTTACAAGCAAAGTGAATATTGTGGCTATCGTGAACTTTGGAGAGATGATAAAAGCTTCCGGGTTGTTTAGGATAGGGGAGAGTATCCTTACGACCGTTATGTTCGATGGTAATATAACCTTCTTCAATATCGATATTTGGGGTACCATACTCACCCATCGTTCCCAATTTCACCAGGTGACAGTCTGGGAAATGTTCCCGCATGGCATACAGGATATTTAAGTTCCCAATCACATTATTGGTTTGAGTTAAAACGGCGTGTTCTCGGTCAATCATTGAGAACGGTGCAGAACGCTGTTCACCGAAGTGGACAATTGTGTCTGGTTCAAATTCCAATAAACTATCAATCAGGAAGCTGTAATCGTTAATATCGCCAATATAAAGGCCTATGGATTTTCCCGTTAAATCCTTCCAACGTTGCAGGCGAGTTTGAATCGGAGCAATCGGAGTTAAGGTTTCAATACAAAGCTGTTGATCCCAGTGTCGCCGCACTAAGTTATCGAGAATGGCAACTTCATACCCTCTATTGGAAAGATACAAGGCGGTTGCCCATCCACAGTAGCCATCACCACCAATTACTAAAACTTTCATACACGTATATGGACTCTCGTTTTGCTGATACTCGGTAAATGTATCAGGAATTGGTACCCTATGAACCGTTTTGATTAAAGTTATTGATTATTTGGCAGCAACAGGCGATGGTTAATCTCCTCTATTTCTCCCTTCACTGTGGGACAGAAACTTCTGAAGCAAAACTTGCCCAGCGCACAAATTCAAATGGCCCAGCAATTGCCCCCCAGACATGTTCATCTGTTTCGGGATCAAGTCCCCGGTCATGGCTACTAAAGCGATTTTGGTCTATCTCAAACACACTATCTAAATAGGTTTGTCTGCCTTTGCGTTCCACCATACATCCCTTTCCGGGTTCAACGCTGCCTTTGAAACTGTTCCCTGTCCAATGGGTAATAAAGCTACATTTTGGCATTAGTTTCAGTTGTTCTCGTTTTAACTGCTGTAAGCGTTGGGGTTCACGAGATGCCCCATGAAATTGTTCTTCCCCTTCGATCACATAATTCTCAATCTCGATATGATCTTCAATGGGAACTAATTTCAGAACCCTCACCCGATAGGGTTGATCGAGATGGACATCATAAGCCTGTTCTAGATAAAGGCTAATACCATCGAGAAGTTCGTACGCTATTGGACGCATACAAACCCGAATATGGGCAAAAAAAGGAGGATTATCAAACGCCTGTTCTTGGTTACTAAAATCGGCTGCCATCCACTGGCCAAGAGTAATAATATCAGTTGAATGAGTCATGATTTGTTGTGGGTCGTTCGTTGTTAGTCATTTCACTCAAACTTTACACCAAGAATGCCTGTTCCCTCTAATCCCGAATAACGAATAACCAATGATAAATGAAACCTCCCCCACCTGCTAACGCGAGGATGGGGGTGTCCGAGATGCTAACTTGAGGGTGTCACTACGCCACAAGTCACACAAGACAGCCCGGTTTCGAGGCGATGAGGGGGTACTTTTGCCCCCTACGTCCTCATGATCATTTCTGCCAATGAGCTTAATGATTCCCCTAGCGGCAATATTGTAGGAACCATTTAGATCGCAGTTGTATTGCTTGCCACTGGGAAACACAGACAGGGCATAGTTTTGAGCGCTTCTTTTAACTGAGCCGGACCCATCATAAGCATTGCTCGATGTGCCACGGGCAAAGATATAGATGGTCTTGCCGCCACGTTCAGCCCATTTCTCTTCAGTCCATTGAGCGATACGAGACTTGAGCCAACCGTGAAACCGTTGCCGTAGGTTGGAGCGCTTGCGCCCACCACGAGGCTTCCAACCTTTGAGATGCTCAAATACAATCGCATCCGCGTTGAATTGCTCAGCTATTCTCACAATGCGTTTAGAGACGATATGCCCTATCTGGGTATTAATGTTTTGGCATTTCTGGTACATCGCTCTGGCAAATCCTTTGTGCAGCTTGCCCCCTTTACCCATCGTCTTTGATGCCTTACGACTTATTGATTTCAGGCGTTTGTCTCGACGGTCTATGTCTCTGCCTGGATGAATAAATTCCCTGTGCATTACAGTGCCGTCTTTGGAGACAACCGAAACCGTTGCCGTTGTATTGATGCCAAGATCGACACCAACAACGCAACCACTACCCGTGCGTTTATCGGGCTTGCACTCAAACGGTACTGATAGGTGAGATGACATCTGCTTGAGGATTAATGACGGGCTTGCCATCCGGTTAGCTACAACTTGATGACGGTACCCCAGTCCACTAATCCCTACCCGCGTCCATACCCAATCAGTACCCGTAAATACCTTGATCTCTACGCGATCAAACCCATGCAATTTATAGCACTGTCCTTTGTAAAGGGTAGGATAGCATCCCACGTCAGGATTTAACGTTGGTGGTTTTGCATCTTTTCGAGTGCGAGAATTGCCGCTTATCCATTCCCGGTATCGAGTATGGAAACTCGACACTTGGCCCACCGCAAATGCGATTGCTGCACGTCGATAGTAGGACGGGAATTTGTAGAATACGCGGCTAAACACTGGATACTGAACGACTGGGTTCTTTGCGGTGGGATGCATCAAGCGTTCGACGGCCGGGATAACATCCTTACCCGACAGTGAACCCAACTCTACCCAATGAGTATTAACCACCGTCACCAAAAAACGGCACAGCTTGCGGTACTCCTCAACCGTCCTAGCAAACAACACACGTTGTTCATCGCTGGGGTCAAGAAACCACTTGTCTGTCCTGATGATTTTTGATGGTCGGTTTGATTTCATCTTCATAGTGTAACATATAGCGTATAAATTTATATACATCTATATGACTAGAAAATTAAAATCTTTTGCTCATAGTGTATGCAATATACAAATTCATATTGTCTTCGTGACTAAGTACAGGCATCCCGTCATTGATGAGGACATTGAGGAAGATATTGTTGATTTAGTTCGTGGCATCTGCATCAAAAATCGGTGTGTACTGCGTGAGGCCAAAGCAGATTTAGGCACAAAAGACCATATTCATCTGTTGATTGAGTTTGCACCTGATGTGTCGATATCCAAGCTGTGTAACGTCATGAAAACTGTTACCAGTCGTGAGATCAGGAAGCGATATGCTCAGCAGTTGAAGCCATACTATTGGAAACCCGTCTTTTGGAAGCGGGGCTACTGTGCTGCATCGTCTGGGGGCGCTACGCTCGAAGTGCTGAAAAAATATATTGACGATCAGGGCAAAAATGACTAACCCAGAACGGGCTTACCCCCACCTTGGAGAGGATGGGGGAATGCGCCCTAATTTAGTTCAATTAAAACTCAAACTAAACTTAAGCTTTTTGTTTTAAACTCAATAACAAAAACTGAGTGGCTGATGCAGGACTCGCCGGATCATTACCGATCAAAATTAAGCTTTGATTACCATCTGGTAATTTTGGGCCTAAGGTCATGCTATCGAGGCGTTGCAGCGGCAGATTTAATTCATCTAAGTCGAGTAATAACTTTTTCTGCAAAGGTTGTACAATCGAGATCGGCTTACGTAAACTACTAATTCTAGAAGTATCTGTGGCATTTCCAGTAAATACTTGATAAAGCTTGCTATGGTATCCTGATGCCGTGTGCGATCGCTCTAAACTGAGAAAATGACCACTCTGAGGTAAGGCTACTATTGCGGATAAATAAGAGGGGGATCCGGTTTTGGGATTGGAGTCGAGAGAATATAGGTTTTCAGAGACTAGAAAAGAAGCCCGATCTGCAATCACATAATGTAGCAACCGTAATTGTGTGGCATCGGAGTCCAGGTCTTGAAATAGGGGTGCTGCTGCGATCGCAAACAGGCGAAACGGATCGAGTCCACCTGGGCTAAACCCGTCTGGGGCGATGGTCATGGCGCGAAAGCCTAAATTCGGTTGAATCCCTTGAGTCAGTTTATTTTCGTCCGTCTGAGGGCGATATGTCGGCGGTAACGGCACTGTATTTTTTAGTTGACCGGTATTTAAGTCAAATTCTCCGATTAGCGGTACACTTTGATCGTCAATACTCTGTTCAGCGGCGATAAATACTGATTCGCGAGGGGAAAAGGCAAGGCTTTCGACCTGTAGATTTTGAGGGTTTAATACTTGAGCCGACTGGTCTTTCAGCAGGCTAACTGTTTCGAGCGTGAATGGGGGTAATTCCCTTGAGTCTGAAGTTAATGTCTCTAGATCGAGCTTGAGTTGATAAACTGAAACCCCTTCGATGGGATCTGCATCTTCAGAAACCCCGTAGAAGTAAGTCCCAGGAGAATTGAAGTGAGAATAACCTGGAAGTGAGTAAGTGATCCCAGACAAATGACCCATGGGTTGCTCAGCCACTGTCGGGTTTGAGGATAAGGAATATTCTCCTAAAACATCTAGGGATAGATCCAAAAACATCCGCTCTTCGGCTGAGACTTGAGGCAAGCTACAAGCCGTTAGTAAACTTAAGAGTATCACAGCCTGTAACAGGCGCTGGAGTAGAGGAACTCGTTTCATCTGAGATTGGGATTATCGGCAACTGAGCTGATTGTATCGCTTTTGTTCTACCTATTGCCGATTTCTCACCCGAAGCAATACAAAAAGGATTTTGGAATTTGTATTGACGATTTTAGAGAAATCCTGAGATGATGCTTGAAAGCAGGTCTATCGTGCTGAGTCCATTGAATTTATCAATCAAGGTGCTTTTTAACGGCTCATCGATCGCGAAAAAGACTGTTGCTAACAAGAGGTTGATGACTAGACAGATTAGCAGTTATCGGTGACAGGACAAATTTTGTGAGTGAGTCAGTACCCCCTCTAAACAGACAGGGCCTTCTGATGGCAATGCTCTCAAACATGAGGTCAATTCACTCAACAATTGGCTCAGGGCAAACCTCTCTGAATTTCTCCTCGATCCTGATTCTGCAACACTGTTTGTACAGATCGCAAACAGTTTTTAGCTCCCTCGCCGACCTTCGTTCCTTGCTATGGGGTTAAATCACAAAACGGCTATGGCTGCTAAACTACAAGATAGCGTATTACTTCAAGCGGTTAAAACAGGCAATCTGATTCACACTCGTGCTCTTCTGGCTAAGGGAGTGAACGTTGATGCCAAAAATAGAGAAGGGATCACAGCTCTGATGTTAGCGGCTCGGGGGGGTCATCTTCCAATTGTAGAAGCCCTGCTGGCTCATGGGGCAGATGTCAACGCCACCAGTAAGCAATATGGCATGAGTGCGTTGATGTTAGCGGCCGCAAGTCATCAACTGGAGGTGGCTCAACTGCTGATTGACTTCGGAGCCGATGTTAACTTAAAAAATCAAGAAAACCGGACTCCGTTAATGGCAGCTTGCATGAAGGGAGATCGGGAAATGGTCAAACTGCTACTCGATAACAGTGCCACAGTTGAACGAACAGAGCAAGAATTTAGCACCATTCTGATCCAAGCTTTAAATGCAGGTCAACTTGAAATTGTCCAAGCGATCCTGGCTGCCGGCACTCGAGATGCGCCTTTTACCCGCATTCTATTTCGCCAACTGATTGAGCAAGGCAATTTACAATACATTCATGTGTTAATTCAAGCGGGGGTTAATGTCAATGCCCGTTATGAAGATGAAGATACCCCATTAATGTTAGCTGCTGACTTGGGTCAACTTCCAGTGGTTCGAGCGTTGCTTTCAGCCGGAGCAGATGTCAATGCTTGTGCTGGCGATGGGGGAACTGCTCTGATGGCTGCGGCTGCGGCTGGACACAGTACAGTTGTTTCAAAGTTAATTGAAGCTGGGGCAGATGTCAATGCCCGCGATCGCGACCAGGAAACGGCTTTGCATTTAGCAGTTGTCGAAGAACAGTTGTCGGTAGTGGAAGAATTGCTCAAACAGGGCGCGAAAGCTGATGCAGAAAATCATTTAGGGGATACCCCGTTAATAGTGGCGGTCTTACAGGGCTATACTTCCATTGTGACGCTGTTGTTGCAAAAAACCTCCCCAGAACAAATTCAGCATTTGTTAAGCTGCGATCTATTTGGAGAAACCGCCCTGACTTTGGCGGTGGTGCAACAGAAAGCAGAAATTGTTCATGCGCTGTTGAGTGCTGGGGCTAATGTGAATCAGACTACTGACCAAGGAAAAACGCCACTGATGACGGCGGCAGAGCGAGGCAGTTTGAATTTAGTGCAAGTGTTATTGGCTCATGGCAGCGTGATTAACCAGCAGGATGAGACGGGAGCTACAGCGTTAATCTGGGCGGCTTACAGAGGGCATACAGCGGTGGTTGAGCACCTAATTAAAGTAGGGGCAGATGTCAATCTCAAAAATCAAGGGGGTTGTACTGCTTTGATGTTGGCAGAGTTTAAGGAGCATCAAACGATTATTAAACAACTGAAACAGGCAAATGCTCAAGAATAATTAATTTACCCCATGGGTTTATTGGCTCGTCGTCGATATAATTATTGACAGGAAGGCAACTGTATCAATTGACGCTGAACTGTGGTTTTTGTTGGGTCATAACTGACTAAAATTACATCTCCATTTTCATTGCGGATCCACCCTCTAGCTGGGACAATATCTAGGCTAGAAGTGGGTAGATTACTATTGATTGGAGCAAGTTCTTGAGAGATATTTTGACCCTGTGTCGCAACAGGTTCAACTAAATCCACTTCAATTTGATTACCCATGCCTTTATCATCAGGATTAGCCGCAATTCCGCCTCGTCCAACAATTGTGAACTCACTCCCTCCTCTTTGCCGACAAAATTCTGCCGCAATTAAATCATTTGGGTCAACGACTGCAACTTCAGGAACTTCAGTGGGTTTAAACGTGACAGAAGAATCAATGGATAAATTTCCGGCTGCAATAATTTGACTATCATTAGACTGAACAATCACAATATTAGCATCATTCAACGGCTGAATCTTAATATTACTACCACCGCTGGGATTAGACGCATCCGTGACAATTTGGCTCCCTTGTAACAATACCAGTAAATCGGCATCAATGGTAATATTGCCTTCTAGTGTTTGACCACTTTCGCTGCCAGTTGCTAAAATTGAACTATTATTAAATAAGCGAATATCACTGGCTTGTAAGTTAATACTGCCCCCAACTCCTGCTGCTGAATTGGCATTGAGAATAGATTGATTATTTAACTGTAGATTTGTCGCTTCGACGTTAATATTACCCGGAATTCCAGTCGAGAGCGATCGCACATTAATTTCACCTTTATTTTGCAAGATTAAATTTTCCGTTTCAACTGTTACGTCTCCGGCATCCCCAGTTTGTTCTGTTGATGCTGTCAGAAATCCGCTATTTTGTAATAACACTAATTCTGAAGCATTGACTTGAATATTACCCCCATCTCCCGTACCTGTACTACTCGCTTCCACTCCAGAACCTGCTGTTGTGGTAAATTGATTTGCAGTAATAATAATATTCCCGGCATTCCCACCTGCTTCTGTTTCAGCCGTAATTAAACTGGGTCTATTTCCCGTTAGTTCAATGTCACTTATCGTTAAATTAATCGTTCCAGCATTCCCTGCATCCGTCGTACTAGCAATAATTTCCGCACCATCAGAAGCAGTTAAATTCTGGGCCTGAAGCGTAATATTTCCGGCATTTCCGCTTCCTGAAGTTGAAGCTCGTAACTGAGAAGAAAATTGATCGTTAATTCCGGTTAAGATAATAGAATCGGCTGCGATCGCAATCTCTCCGGCATTGCCAGAATTAAAGGTTTCAACTTCAACCCGACCCCCATCTTGTAGCATTAAATTTTCAGTATTGATCGTGACTGTGCCTGCATTTCCCGTTCCGAATGTTGTAGCTGATAATTGACTGGGAACTGTACCTTCTAATCCTGTTCCAGTGATTTCTACCCTGTTAACCGCAGTAATATTAATTGTACCCGCACTGCCTGAACGAAAAGCAGCAACATTTATCCCTGACCCATCTTGAACTAAAACCTCATTTGCATTTAATGTAATACTACCTGCATCTCCTTCTGCTAAACTGGCTGCTGTAATTGCACCGAAAAATTCTGGAGCCACTGGGAAAATACTTAAAACATCTACAGTACCCCTGGCAGAGATATTAATACTACCTGCATTACCTGTTCCTGATGTAGTACTCGCTGCTATCACACTTCCCTCTCGAATACGCAGATCTCCAGTTGTAATATTAATTGTCCCAGCATTACCACTATCTGCTGCTACAACATTTAGTCCTGAGATAGATTGATCTACTCCCACGCCACTGAGTTCAACTAAATCAGTTGCATTAATATTAATATTGCCAGCATCTCCTTCTCCCCCAGTTCCTGCTGAAACAAAAGCACCATTTCTAATCAATAATTGTCCTGTATTCAGGGTAACAGTTCCAGCCGTACCAGAGCCTCCTGTTTGAGTTGATATATTGGTTATAAAATCACTATTTAGGGGTATTTCTGTACCGTCCAGCACAATTGATTCTGAGGCATTAATCGTTACATTGCCTGCATTACCATTAGCAGTAGCAATGCTAGCACTAATAACTCCTTCAGCTTCCATCCTAAGCTGAGTGGTTTCAATATTAATATCACCAACATTGCCTGCACTGAAAGTCGCTGTTATGATAATCGCTGGAAATCGACCACTGGCAGACAGACCCCCAATCTCAACAAACTCAGAGGCTTGAATATCCACAGAACCAGCATTACCTGTTGCACCAAAATCGTTTAACCCTCTGCCAGTGGTAATTGCGCCTCCATCCTCAATTCTGAGTCGATCTGTTTGAATCATTACTCCTCCAGCATTACCTAAACCATTTGTTACAGCAGTAATTGCGCTTTGAGATAGCCCCGTTGGTGTTGCTTCTCGGACAGTAATATCTGATGCAATCACTCTTACTACTCCACCAGAACCTGTACCAGAAGTAGCCGTTCCAATGCCTGCACCGTTTTGTATTGTTAAACGTTCTGCTTCAACCTGAATATCCCCAGCATTACCCGTGCCAAATGTATCTGTAATCACGCGGGTGGGTGTATTTCCTCCAACAATCGTACCATTGAGATTAATATCGGTTGCTTTGAGATTAATCTGTCCTCCTGGCATCGCGTCTAGAGTGGTCGATTGAATCTCCGCCCCCTCGCTAAGCGTGAGCTGTTGAGCCATCATCTGAATGTCTCCCCCCCCAGCACCACTGACAAGCACCCCGGCTCGTCCGTTTATCTCGAGCTGCTGGAACGTTTCAGCCTGGTCATAACCGAGGGTAAATCCGGTTTCTGTTGGCATGAGACTAACAAAATTATTGTCTCCTACTGCACCCAATTCAATTCGTCCTGACTCGGCTTTCACCAGTCCGCCATTAATGAATAGATCTCCTCCCAATAATCCTAGAGTTTCTCCTACAGGCACTGCTAAACCTCTGGGTTCATCTAATACATCTTGAATAATTTCAGGACGACTAAATGCCAGTTGAGTCAGTCCAGAACCTTGAACGGTTAATGAACCGGGATTTTCTCGAAAATTTAGACCAATAGGAATATTAATTGTGAGTAATGGCGGAGTTTCTGGGTTACTGGCGGCAAATTCAAAGCCGTTTTCAAATAATAATCCATCGGCGCTAGAAGCAAAAAAAGATCCATTTACATCTAAACGTGCATTCGGCTCAAAAACAATACCGTTAGGATTAATTAAAAATAAATTCGCATTTCCCAATACTCCTAAAATCCCAGAAATATTAGAAATATTATTTCCAGTTACTCGACTGAGAATATTGATAATGCCTTCTGGGTTAGAAAAATAAGCACCGCCACCGTCGTTAATATTAAATTCTTGGAAACTATGAAATAAATTTGACCCTCGAATTGCCCCACCATCTATTCTGTCGCTATTCACCGTATTACCATCTGAACCCAGAATATCTACATTGGGAACCACAACAGAGTTCTCGCTTCCCAGGGAATTATCCGGTACGATTTGAGCCACCACCTTAACTGATTTGGACATTAAAAGTGCAGCGGTTAAACTGAAAACAGATAGGAAGCTTGAAACATATAGCTTCATGAGGGGTTGACTCCCGAAAAATTCTATTACATATCATCTGATAAAAAGGAAGAAATAACAATGGGTCCAACAGCAGATGGGTTTTACTTACTGAGTGATGAAGCAGATAATTTTACTATTTCACCCGGTTTGTTAGATGACTTACCCAATGGTTTGTTAGCATTAGCTGGAGACGACACAATTACAGGGTCAGAAGGATCGGATACTGTCAATGGTAACTTGGGTAGTGATTCTTTAATTCTCAGTGGCGGTGATGATCGAGTTTGGGGGGGTAAAGACGATGATCAAATTAGTGGCGGTGAAGGCAATGATATTATCAATGGGAACCTAGGGAGTGACTTCGTTGCAGGTGAAGGGGGTAATGATACACTCCGAGGCGGAAAAGACCCAGATGTGATATTTGGCGGTACTGGGGATGATTTTATCAGTGGTGACTTAAGCTTTGATCAGATGATTGGTGGTGAAGGAAGTGATACGTTTGTTGTCCGGACTGAAGTACCGCCGGATGGAGAAGAATTTGATCAACTTCTTGACTTTACTCCTGGTGTGGATAGGATTGGTTTAACAGGTGGTTTGACAGAAGCAGATATTCTCCTAGAGAATTCTCCCACAGATCTTTCAGAATTGTCTTTTTTGATAGGAACAGTAGATTTACAAGGAATGGAACTTCCTCCAGGGTTTGAAGACTTATTCACTCCTGAAATATTACGACAAATTTATTTGACTGTATTTGGTGTGGATGTTGATCCCGATGGAGATGGTATTGTTCAAGCAACAGGAATTATTTCTCGGACAACAGGTCTTGGACTTGCATTTGTTAATAACGTTACGCCAGAAGAGTTAGCGGGTCAATTTATTTCTTTATCCGATGCAGATTTAGCAGTAGGGTAAGAACAGTTTAAAGATGCAATACCCACGTAGAGACGTTACATGTAACGTCTCTACAAAGATTTGTGGTTAAAAATCCTGACTCATTTAACAAAAAAGATCAACTAAATTGCCAGTAAATCTGTTGCACTCAGAATAGGATTATTATCTAATGTGACCAATTGTACCGCAGGCGCACTTCCTGTTCCATCTGGATCGAAGAATAAATTACCCGTTTGATCATTATAAATAAAGCGATCGCTTTCATCTTCTGCAATAGTTCCCACAACAAACTGTTCCTCTAAAATCTCTCCAGGAACTAAACCTCCACCAAAGTTACTGGCTGAAACTACAATTTGATCGTTATCGGGTTCAAAATCAGTAATTCGATCTACTTGATCGTCCGAACGATAAAATATAAATTGATCGTTTCCTGCACCCCCTGTAAGCGTATCTTCGACTAATACTTCTCCTAATCCTTCTGTTACTGCTTCAACTAAATTTGAACTATCAGAACTGAGTCGAACAACAGTTCCCCTTCCCAGTTCATCAACTAAATTTCCGTAGGTTTCAAGCTGTTCACTAAGGGTAACATCATCATCATCTGAAACTAAAAAAATAGGAACAATTCCTGCCTGATTTAAAGCATTCCGAACTTGTTCAATGCTAGGATAATCTTCTCCTGTTCCTGGAGGATCACCATCTAAAATTGCATCCCCATTATTCGGTGTTGTAATTCCTGCTTCTGCACCATCTCCAGCAACATAAAAAGGAGCATCAGTAGCTACAACTACAAACCTACGAGTATTGTCACGAAATCCTAATTCTTCAGTACGAACTGCTACTTGTAATAAAGCCTCAAGTGAAGCTTCAGGTACTGTGAAGTTAGCAATAATTGTAAAGTTATCAACTGCTGACTGTAAAAGTTCTAAGTCAGATGTTAGAGATTGCTCTGTCTGATAAACATAAATTCCGCTATTTTCACTAGCATTAGGTTCTATAGGCTTATCAATAAATGAAGCTGCCCCAAACTGACTATTAGGAGAAATTGTCTGAATAGAATCTAATAAATCTGGTACTATCCCTCGGAGTGTTGATATATCATCATCAAAAGAAGCAGATAAATCCTGCAATAATACAACATCTAACGGAACAACTTCGCCAAATGCATCATCTCCCAAATCTCCAACAATGACATCATTACCGTCTCCGCCGTTAACAGAATCGTTATCTTTTCCACCAAATAAAGTATCACTACCACTATCACCATTAATCGTATCATTTCCCTGATTTCCGAATATTAAATCGTCTCCTAATCCTCCATTGAGGATATCTCGATCTTCTAAATTACTGACTGGAACATCACTACCCGTTCCCCCAAATATCGTATCATTACCGTCTCCCCCGTTAATCACATCATTTTCATCATCTCCGAAAACAGTGTCATCTCCTGCTAATGCTGTAATTTCATCGGCTTCGAGGGTTCCTTGAATCAAATCATTGTCAGGTGTACCATTAAGGATGGCCATTGTTAACACTCCGTAGTTGCGCTTTATGTTCGACTGAGCAAAGTGTTCTCAGTTATCATATACATATATGTATATGTATACGTATACGTATATAGTTCTCAGGAAACCGGACTTATGTATATTTTTTGATGTGAAATTAAATGATTGTGTTAGTCGTCAATGCTTGATAAGGTAATGGGGATATGTGCTTGAAACCCTTGAAAATCTCTATCAGTGGTTAGAATACTGTACTTTTGGCGATAAGCAACGGCACAAATTAGAAAATCGGTATTTGAACCTTGTATACCATGACTACGGCAGGTGTTCAAAAAGGCTGCGGCAATTTCATAATCTTCAGAGATTAGTTCTAAATCTGGGAAAGCTTGTAAATAGTCCCGCAAGCGAGTAAACTGTTGAGAACTGCGAATTCCAGATAAAATTTCTTGACGAATTGCACCGATTAAAACAACCTGATCATTAGTAATTAGATTTTGTAGTACTTTAACAGCCGGAGGAGAATTAAGGGGTGTTTTCCGACGTAAAGCCAGTGACCAAACAGAAGTATCAACAATAACGCTCATGGCTGCTGACGCTGTTGCTTATAGTCATAGCCTTCATCATAATCAATTGTACCAAAAAGATCTAATATTTTAAGTCGTTTACGGCGTTGAATATATTCACGCAGTGCGGTTTCAACTAAGGAATCAAGCGTGATGTTATCATCTAAAGCTAGCGCCTCTTGTAGTAAAGCTTCATTAATATTAAATGATGTCGCCATGTTTAATTCTGATTGAATAACTCAATGTTTTCATAATATTTTACTCTCTACCTTTAAAATATAAACTATGCAAAAACTTGATTAACCTGCGTGAAAACAGATTCCCTTTTTTATCGTATCTTTCAAACTGCACCAGAGATTTTCTTTGAGTTAATTGGTCAACCGACTCAACCCGGCTATCAATTTCAGTCTGTTGAACTTAAACAAACCGCATTTCGGATTGATGGGGTATTCTTACCGCCGTCAGACGCTACTAATTCAACAGTTTATTTTGTTGAGGTGCAATTCCAAAAAGATCCCCTACTCTATCACCGACTATTTGCGGAATTATTTTTGTTTTTAGCACAAAATCCCACAACTGTCAACTGGCAAGCTGTTGCTATTTATCCAGAACGGAGTCTAGAACCCGAACAAACTCAACTTTATCAGACTTTATTGGACAGTTCTCAAGTCCAACGAATTTATCTCAATGAGCTTTCTAGTTCATCGGTAGAATTGGGTATTGTGGAATTGATTCTCGAACCCCAGGAAACCGCAGCCGATAAAGCCAAGCAGTTGTTATCGATGGCACAACAGACCCGACAATTACCAATAGCCGTCATAATGGAATTAATCGAAACTACAATGGTTTACAAGTTTCCTCAGTTAAGTCGTCAGGAGATTGTTGAAATGTTGGAATTAGCGACAGAATCTAAACAAACCAGAGTTTATCAAGAAGGATTACAAGAGGGTAGACAGCAGGGATTAGAAGATGGTATGCGAGTAGGAGAGCGATCGCTAATTCTACTCTTACTCACGCGAAAATTTGGTGAAATCAATCTAGAAATTCGTTCTCAGATAGAATCCCTTTCTATGCAGCAATTGGAGGCTTTAGCTGAAGCATTTTTAGAGTTTTCAACATTAGAAGATGTCACAAATTGGTTCAAGAAAAATCAGCAGTAATCAAATACTTAATGAGTTTATTAGAGTTAAAACCGGGTCAAATTGCTTTCATTGAACGGGTTGATGAAACGTCTGACACAATAGGATTTGTTCAACGACTGGCAGCTTTAGGAATTGTTCCCCATCGACAGGTTCAAGTCTTACGAATTGCTGGGTTTGGGGGGCCGATACACCTGCGGGTGGGAACGACAACAGAGGTGGCAATTCGTCGCCGGGAAGCGCGTCTAGTTCAAGTTCGTTTAACATAATATTATTGATCTTTTTCCCTGTTGGCTACCTATTTTTAATTTCTATTACATTATGACTTGTCATACTCCCTCAACTCCTCAATCATCGAATCAGAAGATAACCCAACGAGTGGCTTTGATGGGAATGCCGAATACGGGAAAATCGACATTTTTTAATCGGGTTACAAAAGCAAATACATCGGTGGGAAATTGGCCGGGAATTACGGTAGATTTATTACAGGCTGAAGTAGTAATGAATGGTCAGCCGACGGAGTTTGTAGATTTGCCGGGAATTTATGATCTTCAGGGTTTTTCAGAAGATGAAACAGTTGTTCAACGTTTTTTAGAACAGTATCCGGTTGATTTGGTTATTTTAGTGTTAAATGCGGCACAAATTGATCGGCAATTACGGTTACCTCTACAACTAAAGGCATTGAATTTACCAATAATTTTAATGTTGAACATGGCAGATGAGGCAGAACAGTATGGCATTAAAATTGATACAGAAAAGTTATCGGAATTTTTAGGATTTCCGGCTTTTTTAATGAGTGCAAAATATGGGAAAGGTTATCTGAAAGCCTATGAAGAAATCTGTCAAGTATTAAAGCAAGACAGAACAGTAGCTATACCGATTAATGATTTAAAATCTCGTTTAACAAAATTACATCCTATTTCAATTGATGAAATCGACGCTATTATTCAAAATACGGTTGAGATGCCTTCAGAAATTTCTATTAGTTTAACTCAAAAAATTGATCGGTTTTTATTACATCCCATTTTCGGGTTGCCTTTGTTCTTCCTGGGAATGTTTGCGGTATTTTGGCTAATTTGGATTATTGGTTTACCTGCCCAGAATGTAATGGATAGTTTAACGGGATGGCTGCAAACAAATCTGTTAGAACCAATATTACAACCGCTACCGAATATTGTTCAAGATTTTATCCTGAATGGGATTTGGAATGGCATCGCAACGGTGGCTTCTTTTGTGCCATTAATTGTCTTATTTTTTATGATTATGGCAGTGCTTGAAGATAGTGGTTATTTATCTCGCTCTGCCTATTTAATGGATGGTATTATGGCAAAAATTGGCTTAGATGGCCGTAGTTTTGTCATGCAAATGATGGGATTTGGCTGTAATGTTCCGGCATTAATGGGAACAAGAGTGATGCGATCGCGTGCTTTAAGATTACTGACAATGCTGGTAATTCCCTTTGCCCTCTGTTCAGCCAGATTACAGGTTTTTGTCTTTATTATTGCTGCAACTTTTCCGAATCAAAATGGAGCCATTGTATTATTTTCTCTGTATCTTTTAAGTTTTGTCGCAGCAATTTTAACAGCCGCATTATTTCAAGATTTTTTCAAAAATGAAGAACCATTTATCTTAGAATTACCCCCTTATCGCTTTCCCACTTGGCAACAAGTTTTTTCCCGCGCTTGGGGAGAAGTTCAGACGTTTCTCAGACGGGCTTCTGGGTTTATCACATTCGGTTGTATTGCGGTTTGGTTCATTACAAACTTACCCCCCAATACAACAGGTTTAGAGACGATTGGCGGACAAATAGGACAGTTTTTAAGTCCAGTTATGCAACCGATTGGGATCGATCCCTATCTGACTTTAGCCCTAATTTTTGGGTTTATTGCTAAAGAAGTTGTGATTGGCTCACTGGCTGTAATTTATGGCTTGAATTCCGGTTTAGTCAGTCAACAGATTGCCGAAAGTGTAACTTTTGTTCAAGGCTATAGTTTTTGTTTATTTTGTCTTTTATATACTCCCTGCTTAACCACAATTGTGACCTTATTCAATGAATCTAAATCCGAAAAATTTACAATATTTTCCCTCGTATTTTCATTACTATTGGCGTGGATAGCCAGTTTTATTTTTTATCAAACAGCAGTTTTACTCGGCTATTCTTAGTCAGTAATTGCCCTGAGCAAAATTTCATTTAAATCAATTCGATCTATATCTTCTAAACTCACAGTATGACAAATATCAAACTTTGCTCCGACTCGCTTTAAATCTTGATCGAGGGCTTTAAAAAATTGAGCCGCTTGACGATTTGAACCCACTTGAATCAGTTCAATTCCTAATTCTTCATCCGAATAAAGTTGATCGGCTGCATCAATAATCACTTGTCTGACGGCTTCTGGATCTTCAATTTCCCCGGCTGTCACCACAAGAATAATTTCTCCATTGACTTGAGCCGTTTCTGTGGCCCGTCGCTTAAAATATTGAGCGGTTGCATGTTTTAAGGCTGTGGCTAAATTCGCTTTGCCTTGGGGTCGATGGGTTTTGAACATCTGGGCCACTTTTTCTGAGGTAACGTGGTCATATCGTTGAAATTCTGCTGCAAATAGATAAACTGTAATTCCATTCGGATCAAAATGCTCACATTGCGTTGCTAAAGCCAGGGTTGAATCTTGCATCATTTCCCAACGGCTTTTCTCTTCACTGTCTTCAAATTCAGACATACTAAAGCTTTGATCGACCAGAAGCGTATAATCTCGTTTTTGTAATGCCGCCCCACCTTCAAGCAAAATGTCCATTGTGATCTCTCCAATCTATAAAATAAAAATGAGTATCAAACTAGAATAAATAATTTAAGCTAGAATAGATACATACTGTGATACCCTGTAACATCTAAACCTCAGTTTCTAACTCCGTAGTGAAATTGCTGCCCGTCAAAATTTGGGGGAAAGTTAGGCTAGTTGTGATTGAAGTAAAAGCAACTGGTGAGCCTTAAAAGATTATAGCGTTGGGCATAGGACAGCAATAACATTCAACCCTTCATGAGTGTGCTCAGTATAGCGAGGAACAGTGACCCGTCTAGCTGGGAGAAACCCAAGGCAGGGTATCTCGGTCTTGTTGTTGTAGACTTAACAAGCGCGGATATTTTCATGAAACCGAAACACAAGAGTGATTCTCAACTCAATAACTTTTTTGCTAAAAAGCAACAGCCTCGTCGCTGGATGTTGGCAGTGATGTTGACTGGAGTGATTATTTTTAAAGCTTATCCTAGTTTAATTCAAATATTTCTTAAAGATACTTATAATTTGCTAGCAACATCAATCACTCAAGTCGCACAGATGGCTGCTGCGTTTAATATCTTATCGCCGGACTCGGCATCCGTGGCATCAAAAGAGAAGTTGATTTCGGGGGATCGCTGTAAAGCCAACTCAGATTGCGATCCCGTTCAGCATTCAGTCGAAACCCTTGATCCCAGTCCGATGTATGTGGCTAAGTTGCCGTTATCAGAACGAATCAGCTATCAATTTCAACTGACAGGGTTTAATCTCAATCTGCCGCCATTTCAGTCCCCACAAGCCAACGCAGCTTTACCGTCTCAAGTGATTGATGCCATTCGTCAGGATCTGGCAAAAAAACTGGGAAAACCCCCTCAACAGTTAAATGTGGTACAAGCGACCTCTCGTAATTGGCCGGATACTTGTTTAGGGTTAGCCAAAGCGGGTGAATTCTGTGGTCAACAAATGATTTCAGGATGGCGTGTGGTGGTTTCGGCAGCAAATCAGACCTGGATTTATCGTAGTGATGGCACAGGTAAACTGTTACGATTAGAATCCCAACAACCTACCTCAAAGGCAGTTCCTCCCTCTATTATTAATCTTGTGTTTCAAAAAGCAACGAAGCCGTCAGGCTTGCCAGACTCAGTATTTAAGATGACTGAGACTCAACCGAATATCTGGCCGGATAGTTGCTTGGGTTTAGCCCAACAAAACGATCTCTGTACTCAAACTTTGGTTCCCGGATGGCAAATTACTTTAAGTAGTGGTTGGGAACAATGGGTGTATCGCACCGACCAAACTGGATCTATGGTTCAATTAGACTTTGCTGCCAGTTCAAAGGCTTCGGCACAACCTTTACTCGCTTACCATTCTGGGGATGATTCCTTGTTATCACGGGCAACTCAACACTCCATTTGGAATGCGATAGCTCAAAATTCGATTGCTGATAATACTTATAACACCCTGGTGAAAAATCATCGCGATTATTAACTGTATCTCTGTGTTTCAGATAAAAATTTACCAAAACGTGCTAAAAGCCCCTAATTTCTAATTATGGGGATGTATAGCGCCGAGGCAATTTATTGCCCTACAATTTTCTCCGGAATGTTTATACCAAGTGTGGTAGTATAAGATATTGAGGTGATACCATGTTGGTTTTCGAGTTCAAAGCATAGGTCAAATTAAAGCAGTACTTGGCAGTTAATGAAGCGATTCGCACCGCTCAGTTTGTCCGCAATAGCTGTATTAGATTGTGGATGGATAATAAAGGAACGGGTAAAAACGATTTGCAAAAATATTGCTCAATACTTGCTAAACAGTTTCCCTTTGCAAATGAACTTAATTCAATGGCTAGGCAAGCCAGTGCAGAACGAGCATGGTCATCTATTAATCGATTCTACGAAAACTGTAAAAAAGGAGTAGTTGGCAAAAAAGGATTCCCTAAATTTCAAAAAAATCGCCGTTCGGTTGAATATAAAACTACAGGTTGGAAACTAGCCTCGGACCGAAAATCAATAACTTTTTCTGACAAGAAAGGTATTGGGCGGTTAAAGCTGAAAGGTACTCGCGACCTTCATTTTTTTCAGGTTAAACAAATTAAACGAGTTCGATTAGTAAAACGTGTAGACGGTGTTTATGTTCAGTTTTGCATTGATTCAGAACGTCGGGAAGATATCACGCCAACCGGGAACACGGTAGGTTTAGATGTTGGGTTAAAGGAGTACTACACCGACTCAAACGGTGAAGTTGTCAAGAATCCAGTTTTTTTGCGTAAAGGAGAAAAAGTTCTTAAACGCGCTCAACGTCGAGTATCAAAGAAAGTAAAAGGTTCAAAAAACAGAGGCAAAGCTAGACATATTTTAGGTAAACGCCACCTCAAAATAAGTAGGCAACGTAAAGACCATGCTGTGAAGTTAGCACGGTGCGTAGTTCAATCTAACGATTTGATAGCCTACGTTGGCGCAGCCTGCGCCCTTGGCGCATAGATTTGAGAATTAAAAACATGGTAAAAAATCACTGTCTAGCCAAGTCTATTAATGATGCATCCTGGTATCAGTTCAGAAAGTGGGTTGAATATTTCGGACTCGTATTTAAGCGCGTCACGGTTGCTGTCAACCCTCAATACACCAGCCAAAATTGCTCTAACTGTGGAGAAGTTGTTAAGAAAACATTGTCTACTAGGACTCATGCTTGTAAGTGTGGGTGTGTGTTAGACAGGGACGAAAATGCAGCTATCAATATTTTGCATCGTGGACTTAGTACGGTAGGGCATACCGGAACTACTGCGCTGGACGTAGAAAACGCTTGGGGAGATGAAACCTCTACTCAGCTTGGCGGAAGCCTGGTTGAGCAAGTATTGTCACCGAACCAAGAATCCCCATCAATGAATTGATGGGGAGTGTCAATGGTCAGACTCGCTACTATAATAAAGGAATGTTAATATTTCTTTATTAATCTTGATTTTCCTCAATGCTAATTTCTCCTGCGAGTTTAACCACTCTTAAAGGCAAACTCAAGAATACAATCCTGCTGGGAAATGAGCCAACCCCTGAACTGGCGGCAATTATGCTGGTATATTTCGTTCAAGGGATTTTAGGCTTAGCCCGACTCGCAATCAGCTTTTTTCTCAAAGATGAGTTGGGATTAACCCCTGCCGAAACGGCCGCTTTAGTCGGGGTAGCGGTTTTACCCTGGACGCTGAAGCCCCTGATTGGCTTTCTCTCGGATGGTTTACCAATTTTAGGCTACCATCGCCGCCCTTACCTGATTTTAGCCGGATTAATGGGTAGTCTGTCTTGGGTTGCCTTTGGTACTATCGTTAATACCCCGCTAGCGGCAACGATAATCATCACCTTCACTTCTCTCTCTGTTGCCATTAGTGATGTGATTGTAGACTCTATTGTGGCCGGGCGGGCCAGAACACAATCCCAAAGCGCTGTCGGTTCGCTGCAATCTTTGTGTTGGGGAAGTTCGGCTATGGGTGGGATTATTACCGCTTATTTAGGGGGGATTTTACTGGAGTATTTCAGTAGCCGCACTATTTTTCTGATTACAGCCCTGTTTCCCTTGATTGTATTGGGAGTTGCTGGACTGATTAATGAGGAAAAAACAGAGGTCGGTTCAAATTGGCAAACGGTACGACAGCAAGCGAAACTGTTGCGTCAGGCGATTAGTCAGAAAACAATATTGTTACCCACCCTATTTATTTTAATTTGGCAAGCCACACCCAGCGCTGATTCTGCCTTTTTCTATTTCACCACCAATGAACTGGGATTTCAACCGGAGTTTTTAGGGCGAGTTCGTTTAGTCACCAGTGTGGCGGCGTTATTGGGGGTTTGGCTATTTCAACGCTATTTTAAATCAGTGCCGTTTCGTCGGATATTTTTCTGGTCTACTATCCTCTCTACTGTGTTGGGTTTGACAACCTTAATTCTGATTACTCATGCCAACCGCGCTATTGGGATTGATGACCATTGGTTTAGTTTAGGGGATAGTGTGATTCTCACAGTTGCGGGTGAAATTACATTGATGCCCCTATTAGTGTTGGCAGCCCGACTGTGTCCACCGGGGATAGAAGCCACATTATTTGCTTTGGTGATGTCTGTGTTTAACCTGGGGGGATTGATTTCCCATGAATTGGGTGCAATTTTAACCCATTTATTCGGGGTAACAGAAACTAATTTTGAGCATCTCTGGATGCTGATGTTAGTCACTAATCTCAGTACTTTACTCGTTTTACCGTTAGTGCAATGGTTACCGGATGCGAGTGCAATAACAGAGGAAGTTCCTCTGGCGACGGCTGAAGCAACTCAGTTGAAAAGAGTGCCAGAATTTGCGGCTGAATAAGTGATTGCTGATTATTTATTATTAGCCATTAACAGCAAATTGTTTTTTATTCCCTCAATTACAATATTATGACTCATTTACAAACTCCTCAATCCACATCTACTGACAAAAATAAGTCCTATACCCGTCAAGATTGGCAGCAAGGTTATCAGTCTCAACCCAATGAATATGATTATTGGATAGAAGACATTGATGGGCAAATTCCGGCTGAATTAGAAGGAACCCTGTATCGCAACGGCCCCGGTTTACTCGATATTAATGGTCAACGTTTGCATCATCCGTTTGATGGGGATGGAATGATTTCTGCAATTCGATTTTCTAATGGTCGCGCTCATTATCGTAACCGTTTTGTCCGCACAGAAGGATATGTCGAAGAACAAAAAGCTGGAAAACTGCTTTATCGAGGCGTATTTGGGACGCAGAAACCGGGGGGATTATTTGCGAATTTATTTGATATCAAACTGAAAAATATTGCCAATACTCAGGTCATTAATTGGGGAGGGAAATTACTGGCACTCTGGGAAGCCGCTGAACCCCACGCCCTCAACCCAGAAACGTTAGAAACCTTGGGAATAGATGACCTCAACGGTATTTTACAACCCGGTGAAGCGTTTGCGGCTCATCCTCGCATTGATCCTGATTGTCAACTCAATGGCGGTCGCGTGATGGTGAATTTTGCTGTTAAGCCGGGACTTTCAACCACTATTACCCTTTACGAAATTGACGAAGGCGGAAAACTATTGCGGAAATATGCCCATTCTGTACCGGGGTTTGCCTTTATTCACGATTTTGTAATTACCCCCAACTATTGCATTTTCTTCCAAAATCCGGTGACCTATAATCCTTTCCCCTTTCTGTTTGGAATAGCCGGGGCGGGACAATGTGTGAATTTTCAACAAAATCAACCCACTCGGATTTTAGTCATTCCCCGCAACCGAGAGAAATCAACTCAAATGCGCTGTTTTGAGACACAAGCGGGGTTTGTGTTTCATCATGGCAATGCTTATGAACAAGGCAATCAACTCTGTATTGACTCGATTTGTTACGAGTCTTTACCCAGTGTTGAACCGAATCAAGATTTTCTACAAACTGACTTTGAAGCCATGACCCCTGGGCAGTTGTGGCGCTTTACCTTAGATTTAGACAGCGAAACAGTATTATCAGAAATGATTGAACCTCGCTGTTGTGAATTTCCCACCCTACACCCAGATTTTGTTGGACGCAATTATCGCTATTTGTACACCGGTGCGGCTGATGCTGCGACCGGAAATGCACCCTTACAAGCGATTTTAAAGTTAGACTTAGAAACAGGTGTTCGTCAACTGTGGAGTGGGGCACCGCGCGGATTTGTCAGTGAACCTGTGTTTGTTCCCCATCCTCAGGGGGAAAAAGAAGACCAAGGCTGGCTGTTGACAATGGTCTATGATGCAAGTTATCATCGCTCAGATATCGTGATTTTAGATGCTCAAAATCTTGAACGCGGCGCGATCGCGAAACTTCACCTCAAGCATCACGTTCCTTATGGTCTGCATGGAACATTCGCATCTGTTTAAAATTTAAACTGTCTCCGCGACAAAAGAATTCCCAGCTTTTACAATTTTGTAGAGGTTGGGAATTCTTTATATATCGTCGTTATGCAAACATTTGAAATCTTGCTATAGTGTGGAGTAAGCCTTTTAAACTTTAACTGTTTTATTTTAAGCGTTTAATCCCTTAGAGTGAACTGCCAACGAGACCGACCCTCAGCTCAAATTCCCAGTAATATCTGGATGTGACTGAATGCTCTAAAATGGGGCATCGAAACTACTATGAAATTTAGTATTGTTATTACTACTTATAACCGCTTAGCACTATTAAAACGAGCCATAGATTTAGCATTAAATCAAACTGTTCCTTGTGAAGTTATTGTAGCAGATGATGGCTCAACCGATGGCACAGAGGAGTATGTTTGTCAGTTAATTCAATCCTTAGATAACCAAAGCCATTCTCGGCTCGTTTATCACCGTAATCCCACTAATAGTGGGCATGCTGCTACCATGAATGCCGGGGTTAAAGCAGCGACTGGAGAGTGGATTAAACCGGTTGATGATGATGATTATCTTTCTGCTAATTGTATTGCTGTCATGAGTGAAGCGATTGCAGTTCATGAAGCTGAAATTGCATCTCAAACTAAAGTCCCCGCAGTGATTTGTTCTTGTCAAGCCGCGCAAGTAGACCCGGATGGCAATGAATTAAGTCGAACTCGAATTATTGGGCCAGGGCAAGCTTTTTATATCCCCCAAACCGATATTCATTATGGGATGTTACTGGAACAAGTGCCCTTTGGTACACCCATTCAAGTGGCTTATCGTCGAGATGCCTTTATCAAATCAGGAGGATGGGACTCCAGTTTAGACGCAAACTGTGATGATATTGATTCTTGGATTAAAATTGCTCAATTTGGAGATGGAATTTTTATTAATCAATGTTTAGCATACCGCACGATTTGGCCAGGGGCTTACAATCAAACATTTTCTCTTAAGAAACGCTTAGAAACCAATATTTTGATGAAGGAAAAGATTTATCAACTGGTTCATCAAAAGCATCACAAAAAATTACCCGAAATCAATAATATTCGAGGCTACTTAAAACTACATTGGGGTTTAGTTGCGCTCAAAAAAGCTCAATTTACGAAGGCGGCTGAACTTTCTTCTTCGGCTATTTTTTCTTCTTCGGCTTGGCAGATATTAATGACTTCTATTGCCAGCCGTCAACTCCAAAAATTTCCTGAAATTTCTCCCCTCACTTCATCCCATTCTACTTTAATTTATTCTCAAAATATAGCTCAATCTCAAATATTAGATGCTCGTGCAAATCTCAAGCTACAATATAGTCGGACGGCACTGCAAGAAGGAAAACTCAATTCTGGTTTAAAATCTGGATTAACAGGGATGGCGTTATTACTTTCTCAAAAAGTGCTACCGTTTGAAAGCCACTTACAAGTAACAGACAAAAATGCATATCCTGAAGCTGCACAAAAACTGATTCAATCTTTAGAAACAAATTATTCTTTTTTAGATTATCAATCTAAGCTTAATGTTAGCTATATTAAAGAATTGCGTTCTTATCTAAGAATTCGTTGTGCTTTAGTGGCGCTCAAGCAAGGAAAAATCAAATCAGCTTTTCAATTTGCTTTTCCATCTATTTTCTCTTTAGCAGCTTGGAAATATTTTATCAGTTTAATCATTCTTCAAAAGCAAAAAGATGCTTTATTGATTCAAAAATTAGTTTTAATTAATTCTTCAAGTTCTGCCGAAAAATAGAGATATATATAGTCAATTGAAAGATGGGGAAAGGAAGGGATTGATAACGATGAATCTTTAACCTTTGCCCTTTCATATCGCTTCTTATTCCTGACACACACTACTCTGACTATCTCTTGAAATCTCCTTAAACTGTGTGTCTAAGTTTGATGAAGAAGTCGCTAATAAGGCTTCTATCGAGTTTTGATTCGTTGGGTAAGCTATCCAATAGCCTTGAGCATATTCACATCCCCAATTCTTAAGGATTTGGAGTTGTTCTGCTGTTTCCACCCCTTCTGCCACTACATCCATTCCGAGGTGATGAGCCATGTCAATAATTGCGTCAGTAATTTTTGACTGCCCAAGAGACTGAGTAATTCCATTCACAAATGAGCGATCAATTTTTAGGGTTTGAATTGGAAAATAGTAAAGCCGACTGAGGGAAGAGTAACCTGTACCAAAATCATCAATACACAGTTTAATTCCTAAATCTCGCAGTTGTGTAAAGACTGAAATTGTGATTTCATCTTGATTCATAATGGCACTTTCTGTGATTTCTAGTTTTAAAGATTCAGCCGGGCATTTTGTTTGGTGTAAAATCTCTGTCACGGTCTCGATAAAACCGGGTTGGGTTAATTGCTGAATCGATAAATTAACACTCATAAATCGATTCACAGTAGAGGGAAAATGTGTCTGCCAAAACCGAGCTGTTTTACAGGCTTCTCGCAGTACCCACTGACCAATACTGCGAATCATTCCCGTTTCTTCTGCAATGGGAATAAATTGATCTGGGCCAATTAAACCTTTGGTGGGATGATGCCAGCGAACTAATGCTTCAAAGCCTTCGACTACATTCGTCTTTAAATTCAGAATCGGTTGATAATGGAGTTGTAATTGATGATGGTTAACGGCACGACGCAAGTCATTTTCAAGCTGTAACCGCTCTAATGCCCGATGATGCATCGCCTTATTAAAAATGGCATGACAGGCTTTGCCTCGGGCTTTGGCGCGATAGAGGGCTATATCTGCGTCCCGGAGAATATCTTCTGTTTGTTCATACCCTGTGCTACTGAGGGCAATCCCAATACTAGTTGTACTAAACACTTCATGTTTTTCCAAGATAAACGGCTGGTTTAACTGTTTTTGAATGCGTTCAGCAACCTGGGAAACTTGGGCTAAATCTTGGATATCATTCAGTAAAATTAAAAACTCATCTCCCCCTAAGCGGGCAATGACATCAGTGGGGCGTAAACAGTGCTGTAACCGCTGAGCCACATTCTGCAAAAGCTTATCACCAACTTGATGACCCCAGCTATCATTAATCAGCTTGAATCGATCTAAATCTAATACTAATACTGCAAATAAATAATCTTGACAGCTTCTACTTTTTGTCACCGCTTCTTTTAATTGTGTTAAAGCACCTGAACGATTCAATATACCCGTTAAGGGGTCACAATTTGCATCATATATTAATCTGGCTTTAGCCTGTTGATGATCTGTAATATCCTTTTGAATCGAGAGATAGTGAGTGATTTCTCCCTTAGCATTTAGAATCGGTTCAATTAACCATTTATTATAAAATTCAGTTCCATCTTTACGATAGTTAATTGTTGTCCCCTGAAAAATTTTGCCTGCAATTAATTCTTGCTTCATTCGTTTTAAAACTTGGTGATTTGTTTTAGGCCCTTGTAAAATTCGAGGCGTTCGTCCTAAAACATCTTCGCTAGTATAACCTGTCATTTGTGTAAATGCTTGATTCACATAGACAATTTCTGGGCCAGGATAGTCTAGATAACTGGTTGTGATCACGATAGCATCTACCGTATTATCTAAAGTATGAGTTAGCCAGTGAGGTTGATTCATGATTGAGGGTTTGAATAGGCTGAAAAGAAAAGGCTCCAAATCATTCGTTGTTGAGGTTTTATACTCTTTCTGATACGTATAAGGTAATGTTATTGTATCTGACTGAATTGATACACCCTGATATTGCTTCATCATGCAATCTCCAAAATAGTTTGCAGTTAGCGTTGTTGTACTTCCTTAGAGAAGCAATTGGTCAGTTGGGATTTTGTTTTTCAGAAAAAGCTCAAAATTAATTATGCAGGCTTTGTTATTATCTCTTGAGGCTTTACGCTGAATTGGGACATAGTTTATATTGTCTGTATATAAGATAAACTATCCTCACAATACAGTCAACGATTTAATAGAGTTTTTATAATCCCTAACTTCAAATAATTTATACTTATCGGGTTAAAATTTTAAATTTTCTTAAGATTGTTAGAAAAATGAATAATGAATGAACAACTGAGTTAAATCACTACAATTGAAAAAAGCGGTACTTTAACTCAGTATTATTGTATTTTGTAGTCGATTACTTTCATGAGTCTATTGAGTGACAGTCAAGAATAGACTTTTATTCATAAAATGAAGGGAAAGAATATAATCAGATTAATAGCTATTACAGTCAGAGAAAGTATAACTAATAATAATCATTCAGTTAACTGCTTAAATTTTTGGTGTGGCTGAATTAAACAACACCGAATATTTATGTATATCAGGAATTAGAGTAACTATATACTCCATCACTCTGCTCTTTTCATGGATTTGTAGCATTTTTTTAAGCGTTTCGTTTTCTTTTTATTGCTGAGTTTACAGAGCGGCTCTGTAGCGCGAAGCATTAACGATATTGACAAATTTAAACAGCAATGGCTAAAATCTCTTGGCACGACACTGTAGAGACGTTACAGACAACCTGCTCCATGAAACGTGTACAAAGCGTCACATAACGATACTTTGTGTGTTCAATTCCTGCTTCAACGGGGGCATGGGAGCGGTTAACCCTCCACAGGCAAAAGAAGTCGAGCCGTACTCGTTATAGCGTTCTAGGTTTAGTGACGCATTCCAATCTCGGTCAATCTTGTTCCCACAGCAATCACAATCATAAACCCTTTCAGATAAAGGCATTGACTGTCGATTACCGCAGTTAGAACAGAGCCGGGAACAAGCCGGAATCGATTCCGGCTTGCAAGCCCGGCGCATTCCGCGTTGACTCGACGGAAAAAACCTATCAGCTATGACTAACTTTGTTCCGTAGCGTTCACACTTGTACTGGAGTTGTCGCCTAGCTTCATGCAGCCCGGCTTCACCAATTGCTTTAGACAATTTATGGTTAGCCATCATTCCAGAAATATTTAGATCTTCAATCACAACAGTGCTGTGGTTCTTAGCGATATAAGTTGTCATTTTATGAAGATAATCTTTCCGAATATTGGCAACTCGAAGGTGAAGTTTCTGGACTTGAAGCAAGGCTTTTTCCCTGTTTTGAGAGCCTTTGACTTTTTGAGCTAAATTTCGTTGAACTCTGGCTAACTTTTGTTGAGCGTTTCTATAGGGTTGTAATCCTTTAAACTCTACACCAGAACTCAACACGGCTAAGGTTTTCACGCCAAAATCCACACCAACACGCTCTATGACTTTAGATGTAGGTTCAAAAGTTTTTTTAATGGAGAAGCTGATATACCAATCTCCTGCTTTTTTGTAGATTGTCACCTTTTTTGTTAGACAATCAGGCAGAGGCTCAAACGTTCTCACCCATTTAATGAAAGGTAGCTTGTGGCACAATCCACTAAGCCGGATTGGTCTACCTGAATTGTCAATCGTAAAGCGATCCTCCACGCCTTTGCATTTGAATCTAGGGTATTTACCTAAGCCTTTAAAAAACCGCTTAAAAGATTCCCCTAAATTAATGAAAGCATATTGATAAACCTTTGATGATAATTCGTTCATCCAGGGATAATCAGGTTTGACATGATTGGTAAATAAACGTTTGAGGGTTTTGGTATTTGGCTTTAGTCCTTGATTGTAAGCATCTTTCCACATCGCTAAACCCCAGTTATACACCCAACGACTAAACCCAGCGTGTCTCGCCATCAATGTCTTTTGACGGTTGTTGAGCTTGAGTTTTGTTGTGAATGAGTGATATTGAGCCATTGATGTTAGAATTAATATACCTACATTATACCCACAATCGATCAAATGAACAAGAGAGAAACATGGTTAAAAGTAAGGCTTTCAGATGATGAACGCAATAAGCTACAAAGCTACGCTGACTCGAAAGGTTGGACTATGTCTCAGGTTGTCCGCGAATACATCCGCAAGCTACCAAAAAGTAACGCAAAATGACGTTAATCATCTACTAGATTGCTACTCTCTACACAACATCCCTCTATTACCAGTGCACGCTTCGTGCCGGGACGTAGCGCTATAACAACAAAGCGATGATAAAACAACAGCCATGGGCTGCTGAGAAAACACCAGATGTGTCCAAATATTAGTCAGTTTTCATAACTTCAACTACATTAATCCAATAAAATGTAGGGGGCCTTGACCTGTAAACAGTTCTAGCAGAACTGCTAAAATACCCACCATCGCCAGTCTACCATTCCAAACTTCCGCCGCAGGAGTTAAACCCCATTCCCAGCGTTCTTGAGGATACATTTTAGTTTTCTGGGTCGGATGTACCACTTCAGAAAACTTAACACTCGGAGCATCTAATGCTTCAATCACAAGCTCAGATAAATCATTAATAAAGCCGGGATGAGTATTGAGGGCAGGAACTCGGTAAAAGTTATGAATGCCTGATTCTTCGGCAAGTTCCCGATATTCCATATCAATTTCTTCTAGGGTTTCAATATGCTCTGACACAAAGCTAATCGGCACCACCAACAAATCCTGAACCCCTTCTTCGGCCAATTGAACAATTGCCTCTTCAGTATAAGGTTTCAGCCATTCTACCGGGCCAACACGGCTTTGATAGGCTAAAGTATGATCGTTTTGACAATTAAGACTTTGCATAATCAATTCAGTGCATTGCTCAATTTCCCGTTGATAAGGATCTCCCACTTCCTCCACATAACTTAAAGGCACACCATGAGCACTGAAAAACAGATGAACTTGCTCAGGGTTCGGACAATGACTCAGTTCCTGAGCAATTAAATCAGCCATTGCCTGAATATAACCCGGTCGATCATACCAAGAGGGAACCACAGTATAATTTAATTTTTGCAATCCTGGCTCTTCTTGCCACAACCGTTCTAACAGTCGGAAACTAGAACCACTTGTACTAATGGAAAAATGAGGATATAGGGGTAAAATCACCAACTGTTCAATTTTATCCCGTTTAATCTGAACCAAGGCTTCTTCAGTAAAAGGATGCCAGTAGCGCATTCCAATATAAACCTGAGCCTCAGTTCCTTTTTCTTGTAGACTTTTCTGTAAAGCGGCTGCCTGTTCTTCGGTGATGCGTCGTAGCGGTGAACCGCCACCAATGGATTTGTAGTTTTCTTGCGATTTGCTGTAACGTAAGGTAGAAATCAACCAAGCTAAGGGACTTTGCAACCAGGAAAAGGGTAGACGAATAATTTCTGGATCAGAGAATAAATTATACAGAAAGGGGCGAACATCCTCAAGCTGTTCCGGCCCTCCTAGATTTAGTAATAAAACTCCAACTCGTCCCATGGTGGTTACAGATCCCCAACTTCTCATTTTCTTCAGACTATTTTAACAATAGTATCGTGTTCATGATCCTTCGTCGAGAACAAAACAGCTTAAATATCTTAATATGGCAACAATTCTTAGAAGTCTCAGTTATCGTTACCCGTGGCTTTACGATACTATTTCTCGAGGCGCTGCTTTGAGTGTGGGAGGCGAACAACGCTTTCGTCAACTGGCACTGGAAGGGTTAACCATTCAACCGACCACAAAGGTTTTAGATTTATGTTGTGGTCATGCCCAGGCGACTGAAGTTTTGGTACAGTTTTCCCAAAATGTAGTCGGGTTAGATGCTTCTCCCCGTTCAATTCAACGGGCGCGACACAATGTACCTGAAGCGGAGTATGTTGAGGCCTTTGCTGAAAACATGCCATTTGGGGATAATGAATTTGATTTGGTTCATACCAGCGCCGCCCTGCATGAAATGAACCCCAGTCAGTTACGCCAGATTTTGCATCAAGTGTATCGGGTGCTGAAACCGGGGGGAATTTTTGCTTTAGTTGATTTCCATCGTCCCACAAATCCTCTCTTCTGGCCCGGTGTTGCTTTATTTCTTTGGTTATTTGAAACCGAAACAGCTTGGGAATTGATTAATACAGATTTAATGGATGTATTAGCCGAAGTAGGATTTCCCGTCAGTGATGCGCCCCAGTCTCAACAAACCCTCTATGCTGGGGGTAGCCTGCAAGTGATTCAAGTTCAGAAATAATATGCCTCACCGCTTTACATTTCTTCTTTTAAGGAACCAGAATCTAATAAACGCTGTTGAGGAGGCAATTGAGGCAGAGGTGAATTTAACCGACGAAAGACAAAAGTGTATGCTAAATAAGCAGGCAGAATCATCGCACTGATACAGACAATCACCGCCAACCCAAATGTCCAATTCGATGAAGACCCGTAAGAACAACGATATGGGTCAAATTGAGGTAGCTTTTCGGGGGGTTGAGCGCGAATAGAAGTCTGTCGTTTGAAACGAACCCGACGGTCATCTAATTTTTCCAGCAATATCCATCCCACTGAGGCTTCTTCTTTACATAATCGCTGAAAAACGGCAGGATTACGAAATAAATCTCGATTAGCTCGCACAATTTTGTATTCCCATTCTTCCTGAGAAGAATCCTGAGCCGGAGTACTCGGGGACAAAACTTGAATCGGTTCATTGGGATTCAAAATTTCTTCCTCCTCACACAAGCGATGTTCGACATTAGTTTGATAAATTTTCATCAAACGACCCAATAGGAGAGCCTCTAAGCCCAGAGTCCCAACTAAGAAGCTCAGTATCATTAGCTCGAACATAATCTATCCGATTTAAGGTCGAATTATTTCCATATTTTAATACTTACAATAGTAAAAATAGGATGATATAGACAGCCGACTGATTAATTCATGAATAAATTTATTTTACGTCAATCTTATAACTTAATCACTGTAAGTACACTTTTATTTATAACCGGATGTGGTAGCGCACAACTGACCCCATCTCAACCCCCTGAGAATGTTTCCCCCCCTTTAACCTCACTCCCAGATACTCAACAGCCTGTTGCGGGGTGGTTAGGGTTTGTCACAGCCCCCCAAACCGGAGAACAACCTAATTATTGGTCACCCTCCCATCCGGATGCGGAAGTGGTGATGTTTTCCTCAGATTGGTCAACCGTTGAACCCGGAACTTCTCTGATTGCCTTAGCCCCTGAACAGAATGTTGAAATTCGGTTTAACCAGGTGTCTGACCAACCCTACGGTTGTGATGATATTCCTACCCCGATGGCGGGTTTCTCGGCCACTCAAGCTTTACCTGAGGGTGTTGTTTGGGTGTTAGAACCGCAACAAGCAGAGAATGCAACAGCAATTCCATTAATAGAAAAACCTAAAACAGACCCGAATCAGAGAACATGGCAAGGGAAGGATGTTAGTATTCAGCTTATTGCAAAAACAGATACAACTGTTGAGTTAAATGTGATTAAAGCCGGAGAAATTATTGACCAGCAATCTATTAATAAAATTGTCGTAGAAGGGGTTAATGATCGACCGATTGATTTATATGCTCCCTACGAAATAGGAATTGCTCAACCTATTGCAGCTTTCCAATTAAACACCGATCAAATATTGATGATTTTATGGTCTCCAAGTTTAGAAGGACATCAATTCAAAGGATTAAGTGTTTCGGCTATAAACGTGGAAAAATTTGATATTAATTTCCTGTATTACTGTGCTTTTTAATGATATTAAAAATCGAAGTAAATATAAGGCAAGCTGCCTTCGGGTGCTAACAGTAAAACTAAGAAAAAACAAAAGGGAACAAACAACAGTTTAATAGACCAGTTGAGTTGAAGATTCAAGCCCCGATGTAACCCGGTCGAGATTCCCATCGCGATAAATAAGCTACTAAGTAAGAAAATAATATTACTGCGTTCTAATCCCAATGCTTCAATATAAACTTTATGGGCAAACTGAATATCTGCGGCTTGTCCCCATAAATGTTGAACCACCCAAATCGAATCTTTTAAATTAGGTAATCGGAAGAAAATCCAAGCCGAAAATACCATCAATTGAGTTAGAAACCAACCCATCAAAATACCGGGTAATGTGTTCCAAATCCATTCAATTGAGCCTTTTTTGGATAACATTTCAGTGATGCGATGCATAACTAATGCAATCCCATGTAATGTTCCCCACACAACAAATCCCCAGGCAGCACCATGCCAAAGTCCAGCAATAATCATCACAATTAATAAATTAATACAGGTGCGAGGAAGTCCCGCACGAGAACCCCCTAAAGGGAAATATAAATAGTTGCGTAACCAGTCCCCTAAGGTGATATGCCAACGTCGCCAAAAATCAGCAATGCTAGTGGTAAAATAAGGGGCATCAAAGTTTTTAGGTAAACTTAATCCGAGTAGTAAAGCAGTGCCCCGCGCTAGATCGACATAACCACTAAAATCTAGATAAAGCTGGAGTCCATAAGCCAAAATTGCCAGCCATAAATCTCCACTACCAGCCCGTTGTAAATTGCTAAAACTTAAATCAACTAAAATCCCAATATTATCAGCAAATAATCCTTTTTTAACCGCCCCTCGTGCCATCCACCATAACCCATCTGAAATTTGCTCAATTGCTGGGAAATTAAGGCTTTTAAACTGATGATTGAGATGATGATAACGAGTAATCGGGCCAGAAATCAGCTTCGGGAAAAGAAACTTATAAGTTGTAAATTCTAAAAAAGACCGGGCAACAGGAGCGCCGCGATAAACATCAACTAAATAAGCAATTAATTCAAAACAGAAAAAACTCAACCCTAAGGGAGAAATTACATAAGTTTTAAACCATTCTGCTTGTTCTAATAAGTGGGGTAAATTTAAACTTAATCCTAAAGTATTTAGTATAAAAGGAATATACTTAAATCCCAGCAATAATAAAACATTAACGACAATGCCGAAAATTAGTAAGAATAAACGGCGACGATTCCATGCCACATTAGCCAGATGATTTTCTAAAGGTTCTCCAATCCCTTGAGCTAAGCCATAATTAAAAACAATACAGAGTAATAATAAAGGAATATATTGAGGCTGTAGGGTGGCATAAAAAATTAAACTCCCGACTAATAAAACAAAAAGTCGCAAAGTCCGCCAGGGAAACAACCAATAAACCCCGAATAAAATGAGTAAAAATAAAGCGTAGTTAATCGAAATAAACGTCATAGATCCACAGTTGAGGATAAAGCACTTTTAGCCATTATCAATCAGAAGAATATCATTAGTAGTCGTGAGTTTTATATGAAATATGAAAAGTGATTCTACAGATCAATCTCCCCCTCATCCATCGTCTCCCTTGTCTCCCTTGTCTCCCTTGTCTCAAGCGCTCAACCTTGATGGGATACTGGAGAGACGTTACATGCAACGTCTCTACTCCCCAAAATCAATCAATGGTAAAAACTTAGAGAGCCATTCTGCACGACTCACCACAAGAGTCGGATAAGGACAACTCCCATAATCTTGTTGAATTTGTAACGGAAAAATCGGTTCAGATTTCAATGAATGCCAAACCGCCCCAGCCGCCTGCACAATCACCCACGGCGCAGCAATATCCCAAATTCGGGCAGAGGGTTCAATCCCGGCAACCGATGAACCAGAGGCCACCAATAAAAAATTATAAGCCGCCATCCCCAGCACTCTCACCTTCGTAGGCAGTTGAGGGGCTAAACCCATACTGCGAGAACTCAGTCCTAAGAATTGATTATAATCTGGGGGTTCTGTAGTCGGGGAAATAGGTTGGTGGTTAAGAAACGCCCCAGTCGGCCCGCTGAGGCCAGATGAACCATACCAAAACCCGTAAAATGACTGATTGATAGGCGGTAAATACACATAGCCAAATACGGGCGTGCCTTGATAAAGCAGAGCTAAACAAATACCCCACAACGGAATACCTCGGGCAAAATTGGTGGTACCATCGAGGGGATCAATCACCCAACACCAATCTCGAACGGGAAGCCGATGTTCTGCTTCTTCGCTGAGAATGCCATGACTCGGAAAAACCTGTCCAATTTGTTGACGCAGATATTGATCCGACCAGCGATCGCAATGAGTAATTAAGCTACCATCTGCTTTCTGTTCAGCTTCAGCCGAGCCAAAGTCTTTTAGGAGCTTTTCTCCAATGGTTGTGGTCGTCGTTTCCGTAAAATTTAAGACAGTTTTCCAAAAATTATTCATCTGAATTAGAAAGCAACAGGCAGTAGTGAGTGGGCAGTATAGAGAGCCAGAGATTGAGAGATTGAGAGATTGAGAGACTGAAGTGGGCCAGGATCACAGATCTAACTTTACATCCCACACCCTACCGATGAAGCATCACCCATGACAAATCCGGCATAACTAATGACGAATCACCCAGACAATGTCAAAATGAAAATCAGCAAAGCGTTAGAAAATAAGATTTGTAAACCCTATGTTGCTAAAATCCACAACCCGACACGTTCATATTTTTACGGCTGAAATCCAAGACGAAGAGCTGGTTGAGAATGACCAGAAGCTGACCTTGGATATCGATCCAGACAATGAATTGAATTGGACAACAGAAGTCTTGCAACAGGTTTACCGTAAATTTGATCAGTTAGTAGAAGCTTCTGATGGGGAAGACTTAACTGAATACAATTTACGTCGGATTGGATCTGATCTGGAACATTTTATTCGCTCCCTACTCCAAGAAGGCCAAATTAGCTATAACCTGAATACTCGGGCAGTCAACTATAGTTTAGGACTTCCTCGGGTTGAACATGATGAATCTTCTAGTTAATCTGGGGTTGATAGAGACAGATATAAAATCTCAATCAGGATAACTCAGACTACTTCACAAGCAGTTTAATTTGGCCAGACAGTGTTCTCGATCGGCTTTATATGATTAATGGGGAGTTTCCATCTCAGTTAAATCTGTTGATGCGATCAAACTTTCTCCTCATCTGCCGATTTCGCGCTCAACTGGGATCTACAATTTAATCGTGTAACCGCTTCAAGTTCGGCGATCGCGCGATCAATACAGTAACAGATCTCTAAAGACAAGCTAAAATGAGGTGAAGCTGAATTTGCTTGGCTTATGATATGCTCAGTCGAATCAGTTTGCTTTTTGATTGATTTGTACTCAGCTTCCCTGATTAAAACCCTGACCCGAAGTAATGACTTTCTCACCGCTAATTGGAGCACAGGAATATCAAGTTGTGATAGACACTTAACAGTAAAGTAAACTGTTGACGGAGCAAGCCCCAGAATTTAGGATGGATAGACTTCTAGCTGACAGATGAGGCAACAGCGGTTTAATCATTTAAAGCGCAAACACTATGGGGCGGGTTGAGGCGTGAGGATCCTCCAATGGAAAATAATATGCCAAAACGTTATTTATGGGCAATCAGTGACGAAGTGCAAACTTTGCCACCAGGGACGCTGATTGCAGATCGCTACTTGTTTCGGGGTAGCCAGATTCTGCTTGATACTCAACAGTCGCAACTGCCTGAACTTCCAGACGAAATTCCAGATCCAATTATTCCCTATTTAAGACTCTTTCCAGAGCGACTCCATGTGCCGCAAATTTATGGCATGATTTCCCCAAAGGTAAGTCGGCTCAATCAAACCATTTGGCTTTTAGAACAAGCTCCCATTCATCCCTTAAGAGAAACCCTCACCCCTCAATTGATCGATGCTTGGGCAAATGCTACTGCAATTCGACAGCTCAATTGGCTCTGGCAAATTGCTCAGCTTTGGTCTCCTTTTCAACGTCAACAGGTTGCCTCGAGCTTACTCAACCCCAATTTACTCTACGTCTCTGGTTCAATTGTACAATTATTAGAAATTCAGCTAGATTCTAAATCGGCAAAACTCTCACATCTGGGTAAACTCTGGCAACAGTGGATTTTAACTGCTCATCCGAGTCTACAAAATTTCTTAGAACAATTAAGCGATCAAATGATTCGGGGTCAACTGCGCTCTTGTGAACAATTAACCCATCAACTCGATCAAGCATTAGTTGTGGCGCGGCAATCAATCAGTCGTAAAATTACCATCACAACCGCCACAGAGACAGGCCCGGTTCGGGCACAAAATGAAGATGCCTGTTATCCACAAGCCGAGTCCCTAGTTGATATTCCGGCTAATGCTCCAGGGCTAGCAATTGTCTGCGATGGGATTGGAGGACAAGAAGGAGGAGAAATTGCTGCTCAACTGGCGATTGATGTCCTGACTCAGCAAGTACAGCCCGATCGCTTACATCTTAACAGTGGTGACCCCTATGGCATGATGTCGCAGTTACAGCGCTCAGTCAATCTTGCCAACGATCAGATTTGCCAGCGTAATGACCGAGAACGTCGGCAAGGGCGTGAACGGATGGGAACCACCCTAATCATGGGATTAGCCCATCATCATGAACTTTACATCACCCACGTTGGAGATAGTCGGGCTTACTGGATTACCACCAATGGCTGTTATCAAATTACTTTAGATGATGATGTTGCCTCTCGCGAAGTCCGACTGGGTTATGCGTTTTATCAAGATGCCTTGCAACAACGAGCTTCGGGTGCGCTGATTCAAGCCTTGGGAATTACCAATTCAGCCAATTTACACCCCACAATTTCTCGGTTTCCCATTGATGAAGATTGCCTGATTTTATTATGTTCTGATGGATTAAGCGATAAGGATCGGGTAGAAGGGTATTGGCAACAAGAAATTTTACCCATTTTAACCGGAGAAACAGACATTATCAAAGTTCGCGATCGCTTAGTTGAGATTGCCAATACTCGCAATGGTCATGATAATGTCACGGTGGCTTTAATGCATTTCCAAGTTTATCCTCATCCAGAAGTTGATTCGAGTTTTCAAGTGTCTGTTCCTCCTGTGCCAGAACGGGAAGGGGAAGGCTATGACGACGACGATGATGATAGTAGTGGATGGAATAACTCTCAACTGAAAACCCAATTTATCACGCCACCTTCCCATTCCAAACAAAAAGTAAGGCGCTTATCTTTAGGAATTCTCTTATTACTGATTGTTGCTGGATTTATTTTCTATATTTTAAGAGCTTTAAATACTTCTACACCTGACGACAATGGGACAGTTCAACCACCCTCATCTGAAGAATCCCCAGTCCCAACTCCAACCCCCACTCAACGCCCCTTTTTAGAGTTAAAATCTTTAATTGAGGTAGGCAGTCCATCAGTTACCGCTCTGCCTACCCAGCAAGAACCAATGCAGATTTTTGAAGAATTTGGTCAACCATTGATTCAGGGTGAAATTCCCCCCGGCAGTGTGATTCAAATCTTAGGCAAACAATCTACTCCTCAAGCTGGGATCTGGTTAGAAGTGAAGATCTGTTCTGTTCCCCCACCTAGAAAAGAAAACTCACTTGAGTCATCGGATCGGGTTAAAGATTTATCTGAGTTTTCTCCTGATGAATCAATCGAGCAATATGATTCTTTTTCAGAGGAAAACATAGAAGATATAGAGATAGATCGGGAAGAATTACCAGTAACAACTCCTGATATTATCACTTTAACCCCAGGTAGTTTAGGATGGATAAAAGAACAAGATTTAATCCTTAAAATGATTCCGAGAGTGATTATTGGCTCAGATAAAAAAGGAGTATGTAAAGCGGAAAATTAACACTTAATTCGATTGAATATCTATTTTGATATATTCATCAATAGGCATTAGGTAACAGTTATAGGAAGAAGCACTATAACTACAAATCAAGATTTACAATAACTCAACAGTAGTGATTTACCATTTTACTCTCTCACATCAAGCAATATTAATTGCACTGCTGGAAGTAATAATTAATTTCTCATAGCTAGTTTAGCTAGCATATTGCCAGCAAACTATCTTCCTTTAAAATAACCATCTAATAGCCAGTGTTTACATCATCACGATCAACACTAATAAGAGAGAATTCTAAATATTGAACTCCTTAATTTAATCATCAATTCACAACTCAAACTTGAGTCTAAAATGCAACAAAATTTTTCAAATCTAATTCTTATTGGTCTGACTTCTCCGACCAAGCTGGATGAGAGAGTAAGGTTTCCATCACTCGCACACCTCGGAGTTGATTGGATAACGGCAAGTGACCCACAGGTGCACTTAAATCCCAAGTGAATTCTTGCGGATAACGAGTCCAAGCTCCTTTTTTCCGCCAGCCTATCTTTGGCCATAACTTCTCCCAATTTTTGTTCACACTCAGCCAAAGTTTGCGTTGTACTGAGTAACCAAATTTTCCCTCAGAATAAACTTGCCACAATAAATCAATGGTTTGTAAATCAGTAGAGGGGAAGGTTCTAATCTCAGAAAAATATAACCACTTACGTTGCATAGCGGTTTCTCCGGCTAGTTCACACAACTTTTCTAAGGTCAACTGGTCTGCTTGTTGGAAATTCTGTTGAATCAGAAGTTGTTGTAGCGCACTGTAATCAATATTTGAATCATCGGCTAAGGGGACAATTCCCGCCGGAAAATTGACGCGGATAAAGTCTTGGACTTTAGGCAAATTGGTGTCAATGAGGGCTTGGTAAACTTTTCCCTGAACCCAGTTGGGTAAAGAATTTTGAGATTGATGCAAAAAATCCATCAACACATCTAAACCCCGATCTCCAGATTTTACTAAGGTTTGAATAGATTGCAATTGAGTAGAAGCAGAACCAGAGGTCAGTTTCTGGCTCAGTTGAGCAAAATCCAGTGATGCGTCCGGCTGTGGGGAAGTCGTCAAGTCAGTCATAAAGGGTTTGATACTCAGCAATTGGCTATGGTTGAGCAGCGTATATCTTCAAAGTTTTATTGTACAAGGCGATCGCAATCCCTCATAGCAGTTAATTGAGCAAAGGCTTTTATTGACACTCCACGGGATTTATCCACGTGGAGTGTCAAGGAAGTTTCAAGCAGGGGATCAATCCACCTGCCTAAACAACTCCGACGTTAAGGGACTGCCATAGACCCCGCCCTCTAAATCGTCTGCCCCCATTACAGATACAGCTTTCTCAAGATTTAAAGGACATGAAAAGCCCAG
>CAYNXM010000243.1:0-21080 GCA_964401105.1 uncultured Lyngbya sp.
AATCAACTGTTAGACAAGCTACGCTATTTGCAACTTGAATTGAGTCGTCGGTGTTCGATAGTCCATTGGAGTTTTGACCTGATGCCAGAGACTCTCTGTCGTTGAATGTAAAGTTTTATATCTTCATTCAACATTTCTGGGTTTGAGCCTATGTTTCTGAAACTTACCAGAGCAATAGCCAAACAGATTACTAATAATTCTATAGTTCAAAAGGCAGATTCTGAGAGGATTTCGGCGGATAGTGTGTTCTCGCTCAAATGAAGACCTGGTAAGTTCTCTAGAAAAGTTTTCGGTTTACTGACCATTGTCTTGATGCAGCGCGCTCATGGGGGCTTGGCTGCGGGGGTTGTCTGTTTCATGGGATTTTTTTGACGTGAAACCTTTGCTGGTCATGCATTATACCCTTTTTTCTTTCTTTTTTTGTTTAAGTCCCGCTAAACATAGGACAGGTACTGCATTTGACGTTATTTTCAGCTGACTACCTGTCCCTTTTCTTATCCTGAACTCAGGTTAAATATTAAAAATAGGACTGGAGAGTTCCGCGTCGGCGAACATCTAAGGTTGCACAGTGAAATGAACCTAAAAAGGGATAGTAGCTTTCAAACGAGCAAACAATAGGCTTAAATCCCCAATTTTTGAGTGCTTTAATCATCGGCTCCTGGTTTTTTTCTACAATGATTCGCTCTTCATCTAACATCAGTACATTCAATCCTGCCCATTCACTGACTAATCTCAGCTGGTTCTGGGGAACATGATTGGGGTAAGGTGCAACCAAAATGTCCCAGCTTTTGAGGATTTTTGGCAACTTATCAACATCTACAAATTCGGGATTAACTAGTATTTTGCCCGGAGCAAGAGGCATTAAGGTAGTATCGATGTGCAGTGCTTCCGGACAACGGGATTCAATAATGTGAATGCGATATTCGTCTTCTAGGTGGCGTTGTAACCACTCTATGCCCAAACTATTAGTGACATGACTTTTTTGTCCAAAAATATCCCGTCCGCAGCGCACAAAATCTGCAGCATCAAAAGTGGGTTCAAACTCTGTAACAACAAAGCGCGACGGCTCCCCTGTTTGAGGAAACTGGAAATTGAGGTCATACTGTGCGTCGAATAATTGTGGCTTCGGTGCTGCAGTCCACTTAGCTCCTGCCTGAAAATATTCCTTGAGCAGCTCTCGATACGCCCAAGCTTCAAAATAGCGGTTGCGATCTGCCATTGGTGCTTCAATAATCTCATTGCCAATCACCAAGAAAACATCACGAGGATTGGCGGCACAAAAACCACTTCTGACTTGCCAAGCTGGTGTAGAGAAGGAGGCAGAGAAATCTACAGCTTGAACTCGACGAACTTTGACTCCTTCTGCTTCCAGAATGTGGATAAATTCATTTAGGTCTTTGTGTGCTGCCGCAATCATCTCTGGTGGATAGGGAATTCCTCCTGTCCCAGAGAGTATCTTTTGGGCAGATTCCAATTCTTCAACAGGGAATGTCCATTTGTTGATGGGTTCTAGGGCAGGTAACATTGCACCTTCAACACTGCCAATAATGACTTCCTCAAGCAAGTCCCACTCATTATAAGAATTGATAGGACAGGGCTGCTTAGCGATTGGTAACTTGTTCTCTAATTCTTGGTTATTTTGACTGGTCATAAGTTGTTTTCCTAATCGATAAGCAGCGTATCATTATTGGGGTCATCGTGCCAAAAAAGGAAAACCAATTTCTCAATAACCGCTGGTTGACAGATTGGAGCACCAATGTATCAGGCAGGGTTACCCACCAGTCCATGCTCTATTCTTGACATCCTCACTGCCCTGAAAGTGCAGTGATTCCTAAACCTCGCGATTTAAGTTTCTGCTTCATTCACCGTTGCATACCATAGCCTAAAACCATGTACTGTCTTACACAGAGTCCACAGACTTTTATTCCCATTTCAGAGAACCCGATTCCGATAGCCCATCGGTACGGTTTCAGCAAAAGCTTTTTGTACTTGCTGCTTGGCTGTTTTAGCTGTACAAGCTTTTCTGTACAGAACCCCATAGCTCCAGTTGTCAAGGTGCAATACCTACAGCTTGTTTTTGCTTTTCAGTATGGTGTTATTTTACCCCTAAAATGCAAAGCCGTCCTAGAAGCCTGCCCCCTTGCAGAAGGGGGGACGGGGTTTCAGACCCAAAATTTCTGATGAGGAAACTATAAATCAGGTCTTTACACAACAGCTTGAAAGGGCTGGTCCTATAATCTTCACAAAAAAGCTCAGTCTTTTGGCTTTGAGCTTATTCCTCACCCTTGAGCAAATACGGTTTCTTAGAAGAGGGTTAGACGGCTGGATATTTGATTTTTTGGCTCTCCCTAATCGCGCTTTTATCCCCCTGTTGAACGGTTCCGATCAAACTCGGTGTTCTGACCATTCAAAAATCTGACAATGCTGTAAGAGTTTTTCATAGTAGGGAATAGATTCATCTAGTAGAGGTTTTAACCGATCTGGTAAATTTATCTCCTTCTTTTCATAGGGGAAAAACGTTTGGGACGATCTTAAAGTTTCAAACCAAGGTTCTGAACTGCTTTCAGCAGTATTAGCATATAACTGTGTGTACTTTAAATTGGAATCTTCTAGATTGGCTTTCCATGTCAGCATCCTTTTATCAAAAGCAATCCCTAAGTTTTTACACAGCCATTGCAAAGCAGAAGCAGGGTTTTTAATTATATCATCTGAGTGAATAACTAAAGGTGTTTGTCCTGTAATAGCTTCAATCTGTTGGAAAACTTGATAAAGTATTTTCATCCCAATATCTTGTTGTGTGATGGGTTCTGTGATACCTGACTTTTTCTGCGCTATATCGAAAGACAAAATAATCTCTTGGGGATGTCTGATTAAAAAGAAGTTAGTTAGCTTTTTTGCCCAATCTATTCCAAATTCAGATCTATAGTCACCTGTTATCATTTTTTGAAATGAGAATAATTTTCCGTCCGGTAATTTTCCAGTAATTTTCTCTATAACTTTCTTGAGATCCGTTTCAATATTACTTTGCGCTATTAATTGCTTTAAGTTTTCTTCTTCTAACGTACGACTGTTAATACTCGTGTAAGTGGTCATAAAGACATTTGGACCCTCTAGAGGTTCATCATAAACAATACACCCATCCAAATTCTCAAAAGCACGAGCAGTGACAGTCGAACGACTTCTAGGACAAGCCCACATAGCTATATGCTTGTTTGTTTTCATTTTGAATTAGATTAGAAATGATCTGATTGTTTGTGACAATAATATAATATTTTGAATACCATCTGGTAATCGGCTTTGAATCGCAGTATTCAAATGCTGCTACAGATTAGCATTTTCTTCCCTTTTTTTCTCCTTTGGGGATTAATTCTCTGTTCGGGAGGCTTTGCACGCTAGATATAACGTGCTTGCGTAAGTCCTGATGCAAGTTGGTATCAATTCACGATTGGGGCTAGACTATTTTGGCAAGGTTTTGGACAAGACAGTGAAAAAATCCCTCAGCACGCTTATCCCATCAATGCCAAAGATGTAAAACAGAAATTTGTCGAGATACTAACGCGGCATTAAACATTTTAAAGAAAGGGATGAATCTTCTAGGGATTGAGTGGAATCAAATTAAAGGTACGCCGATAGCATTAGGAAACCTCCAAGAAATCGGGAACGCGCTTAGGAGAGTTCGACCGCTGTTGAGAATGAGAAATCCGACTCAATAAGTTGTCTCGTTGAATCAAGAATTAACTGTAGTTAAGAATCCCGCGCTGTAATCTCTGATGAGCGCGTCGGGAGTATGTCAATCGGTTATCAATAATACAATTTAAAGGCTGATGTGATGATTAATTTGTTGACGAATCTCCTCAACTTGACTTAATAATTCAGACTGGGCGCACGCCTGCTGTTCTCCAGTCTTCAACCATTTTAAATTCACCGTTTTGTTTTCGGCCTCAGCATCTCCCAACACTAAACAGGCGGCTGCACCACTACGATCTGCTCGCTTAAACTGCTTGCCAAATGCGCTTCCACTCAGGTCTAGTTCCACCTTGAAGCCACAATTTCGTAATTTTTGACTCAAAACAAGAGCTTGTGCTTCGGCCGCCTCTCCGCGAGAAACCACGTAAAAATCTATTGTTGCCGGGGATAAGGGTTGTAATTTTTGCAATAATAATACCAGTCTTTCCAGTCCCATTGCCCAGCCAATACCTGGGGTTTGGGGGCCACCCAATTCCGCCACCAGTCCATCATAACGACCGCCACCACAGACGGTGGCTTGCGCCCCTAAATCATCGGAAATGATTTCAAAGGCAGTATGAGTATAATAATCTAATCCTCGCACTAAACGCGGATTTAAACGATAGGAAATACTTAAATCGGTTAATAACTGTTGGACGGTTTCAAAGTGCTGCCGAGAATCATCCCCTAAATAGTCTAAAATGCTGGGGGCATCGGTGGCAATTTCTTGAGTGCGTTTATCTTTGCTATCAAGAATTCTCAAAGGGTTACGGCTTAAACGGTCTTGAGAGTCGGCATCGAGTTCATCTTTGTAGGGTGTGAGATAATCAATTAACGCTTGACGATATTGGCTGCGATCTTCCCGGTTGCCGACAGAATTGAGATCTAAGTGTAAATGCTTTAATCCCAAAGCTTGTAAAATATCTGTGGCAATCGCAATCACTTCCACATCTGCCCGAGGAGAGCCGCTGCCGAGTAATTCTACCCCAATTTGATGAAATTGTCGCTGTCGTCCCGCCTGGGGTCGTTCATAGCGGAACATGGGGCCGTTATACCACAGTCGTTGAATGCCTTCTGCGTAGCGTTTCTGTTCAATATAGGATCGAACCACTCCGGCTGTGCCTTCTGGACGGAGAGTCACTGAGCGATCGCCTTTATCCTTAAAAGTATACATTTCTTTGCCGACGACATCGGTTGCTTCCCCAATACCCCGTTCAAATAATGGGGTTTGTTCAAAGATAGGGGTGCGAATTTCTTGATAGTTGGCGTTTGTTAAGATTGTTAAGGCGATAAATTCGAGTTTTTGCCAATATTCTACCTCAACAGGGCCAATATCTCTTGTTCCCCGTAATGCTTGAATTGAGTTCATTGTCTTTAAATCTTAGGTATCATAAAAGCTAGGTTCGCCTCCGTTAGTGGCTCAATTGTTGCTTGAACCACTCATGAGTTTAAACAGACTGCCAACAGCCATAGCGATCGCTATAATAGGCTAAAATCCGATCCACTTGCTGACGAATTTTTTCTTGTGCATCTTCAGAGTATTGAATTGATAGACTTCCCACTTGACTTTGTAGATAATCAAATTCAGCAGCGTCCGACTCTGGCTGAGTCGTCGGCATCGGATGTAATTGAGTCTTCACCCCTTCCACTTGCCGTAGATGAGTCGCAACTTCTCGGTACACCGCTAAGGGGAGTTGAGAACAGGAAATTTGATAATACAGTTGATTTTGATTGGCTGTTTGCATTAATCGTTCAGTTGAGACTCAAACCCCTTACTCAATAGAAGTTACAGAGGTTTCCTCCGGCTGAGTTGTGGGAGTGGGCAGGATACAACAGTTAATGTCTTCTAAACAGACTTTACCCCATTGCAACGCCCAGCGAACCAGTGCAACACGGTTATCTGTCGCGGTTTTTGTGAGGATATTGCTGATGTGGTTATCGACTGTTCGCTTGCTAATCTCTAGCTTCTCGGCGATCTCTTGATTTGTCAAGCCACCTGCAATTAAGTCTACCACTTGCAGTTCTCGTTCTGACAGGGAGACGGGGGTCTTCGGCTTACTCTGAGTCATAATCATTTCCTATCTCTGCATAATTACTTATTTATTATTCTAAAAGTAAATTTACGGATTGTCAGATTAAGAAATAAAAAATAATTCCCAGAGATCAAGTTTTCCATTTTCCCAGAGGTCGCGATCGCGCATTTCCCTGTTAGACTGGTTATCAAAGCTTGACTTGCCTGTGTAGTTCAATCAAGTTTCATAGGCGATCGCATTTTAATTCAATCAGAATTTTCTGTATAATTTCCTCAAGGGGTCGATCGATATCAATTTTAATCCCGGTTTGAGGTTCTTCGAGATCTTCAAACTGACTCTGTAATAAGTCGGCTTTCATGTAATGATCGTAACGTTGTTTTAAGCGAGTTTCAATTAATTTAAACGATCCTTTTAAGTAAATCAATTGTATTTTATCTGCATCCACTAAAAGCTGCTTTCGATACTCTGTCTTTAAAGCGGAACAAGCCAATATCACATTTTTCTCTTGATTAATCCACTTTTTAATAGCGTTGTTGAGTGCTTGCAACCAGGGCCCGCGATCGCCATCATTTAACGGAATATTCTGACGCATTTTTTCAATATTTTGAGGGGGATGAAAATCATCTGCATCTTGAAACTCGTATTGCAGTACTTCTGCTAATTTTTCACCTACTGTAGATTTGCCTGAACCCGAAACACCAATCACTAAAATAATCATAATAAAATCAATAATTTATCCAGTTAATTTTATTTAATTTCGAGATAAATCAAACACGGAAAGTACGGGGCGATGGTCACTTTTTTGCCCATCATCAGGACAATAGCTACTTTCAGGATAAAGAATTTTTGAGGAGGATTCCCAAGTTTTAGCGCTGCCGGAAACAAAGACAAAATCTAAGACAGAGTTATATTTCTGGCTACAATGGGTTGCCAAAATTAATTCCGGTCGTATCCAAGTAAAAATCCCATTCTCCGTTAATAAATCATAGCCTTTATCATGTTTTTTCTCTCCTTGCGTCACATCCCAATCAAAATTATAATCACCCACTGCAATAATCGGTAAAGTTTGTTTTTGTGCCCAGCGGTTGAGTAACCGTGCTTGTTCATGACGTAAGTCATTGCGGCTACGATAGAGATGATTTACCATAAACAGAAATTCTTTTCCATTCGATTTCAGCTTAAAATGCGCCACTAAAGGCGCTCTGACATTGCCACCAATATTAATAGAGAGTAATTCATAATTATCGAGTTCTTCAAGTTCATTACTATCGTAAATAATCGCCAGTTTATCCGCATTTCCGGTTGTGCCTAAAATGGACTTAAAGTCTGAAGGATTATCCGCTTCCATCGCCTGTTCAAAGGTTTGTACCCAAGTACTATTTTGAACTTCTGAAAATCCCCATATCTCACCTTTTTGTAGGGGTTTAATCTGATTTTTAGCAATAAAATTGGGGTCAGCATCTCCGGATTCTACATTAAAGCCTACAACGGTTAATTGCGAAGACGAAGAAGATGCACATCCGATTAAACAGAGATTGCTCAAAAGTAATAGAATGAATAGACGACTGGCAAAAACGAGAAGATTAGAAAAAGTGGGTAACTGTTGCATCGTTTATCATTTTTTGTAAATTAATCGGTCAAAGATATGATACTCTGATTTTAATCACAGTCGAGTATTTATTACCCATCCTAATGAAATAATTATTCTTTAAAGTATTATGGCAGTTGAAATAGAACGTAAGTTTTTAGTTAAAAATGACGCATGGCGATCGCTGTCGACAGGAACAGTCTATTGTCAAGGATACATCCCTACGGCTGCTGGTAGAACAGTCCGAGTGCGAATTATTGGGGATCAAGGGTATTTGACGATTAAAGGCCCTTCTAATGGCACAACCCGCGCCGAATTTGAGTATTTAATTCCTGTAGAAGAAGCAACTGAGATATTAGAAACCCTTTGCGATCGCCCATTTATCAAAAAAAAGCGATATAAGATTGTTCAAGATGAATTAACCTGGGAAGTGGACGAATTTTTTGAAGAAAATCAAGGATTAATTCTGGCAGAAGTTGAACTAATAGATGAAAATCAAGTGGTTGATTTACCGGATTGGATTGCAGAAGAAGTCTCCTATGATTCTCGCTACTATAATTCAAATTTAGTTAAAAACCCCTATTGTCAATGGTCGAATTCAATGTCATGATTAAATTATAAAAAATTAAAATTAATTGATACTAACAAAAGCAATGAAATTTGAAACACAACCCCAACAAGACTGTTACAATAAAATAGCCGGCTGGATGGATGAATTATTCAGTGATTATCCTTGGGAAAAATTAGATGAAGTCGGATTTGGCTTATTTATGGGATCGGCCTGGGTTGAAGTGAAAATTTTTCCTTGGAATGATGATGATGCTGTCATTAATACCCGTTCTAAAGTCGTGATTAACCCCAAGTTAAATCCCGATTTATTGCAATTTCTCTTAGAAGAAAATGCCGAGCAATTATTCGGGGCTTTTTCCCTCAGTAAAGCGGGAGATATTTTATTTGAACATACCATTGTGGGTTCAACCTGCGATCCAGAAGAATTAGAATCATCGGTAATTGCCGTATTAGAAACCGCTGATGATTATGACGACCAAATCATTAAAAAGTGGGGCGGTAAACGCGCTTTAGATATCAGTCCTTAACCTTAGATTAAACATCTCTTAACCCGATCATTAAATATCTATATCCTTCACCGTAACTGCTGCACAAGTTAGGAATTTATACCTCTTGTAAAATTGCATAACAGAACTGATATAATTTGACTCAGATCCGCTCATCGTTCAGTTCTTAATTCTGTAATCCAAGTAACAGATAATACCTCATAATTGGGGTTCGAGTTGATTCAATAAATGTTTCATTCAACCCCTGTTATCTCAAGTGTGACAGAGTCTTTAACCTTGTCAGATATGGCAAGATTGGGTAGTTACAATTATCCTGAGTATCAGGGGGCATTGATGAATGATGGAAACAAACCTTACAGCCTTTATTGTTATGACCCTGAAACCAAGAGTTTTGCATCAAAAGCCGTTTGATTCGCAATGTGCTAATCTTCATTCTACTTCTAAATCCCAAGGGTTAACCCTACTGGAACAATATACTATAATTCAAGCAGAAATTGATCGGCTTCAAGCTGCCATAGAGCAACTTAAAATCAATATTGTATTTCATTCCCCTAGCAAATTTTTATCGATTGAAGAACGACTAGAAATTCATTTTAAATCTATTAAAACTGCTAAGCAGCGAGCTAAGTTGCTCAAAAAAACGCAATTAAATTTAGCACAAAAGCAGCAACAACTTAATCAGATTAACATTAAACTGAGTCAACGTCAAACAGAAGCAACAAAAGCAATGAAACGCTTAAAACTTTTAGCAAAAGCGATGAAGCAGACAAAGCGTGAATGTAGTCAAGTGTTAGAAGAATTTCAGACTGCTGCTTATTATACTCAGCAGGTTTTAATTGATGCTTATGGTCAACAAGCTGGAGATTTATTTGAGCGTCGTTTGAAAGTAGATATTCAAGCATTACCTCAAAACCCAATTTCTTTAATTTATAGTTTAAACAGCTAAGAATTGTTGAATCACATCCTGACTCAATTCCAAAGTTGAACCCGATGCCACAATTCCCCCTTTTTGCATGGCATAATATCGGTCAGCTTGGCGAACAAAATGTAGATGTTGTTCCACGAGTAAAACAGAAATACCTGTTGTTTTAATAATTTGACGAACAGCTTCTTCAATTTCCAAAATAATCGAGGGTTGAATGCCTTCTGTGGGTTCATCTAATACGAGTAACCGAGGTTGACCCATTAATGCCCGGGCAATGGCTAATTGTTGCTGTTGTCCGCCGCTTAAATCACCTCCCATACGAGATAGCATTGTTTTTAATACCGGGAACAAATTAAAGATTTCCTCTGGTATGTCTTTATTGCGTTTTTTAGCTTTGGGTAAGGCTTCTAAACCCAGTAATAAATTCTCTTTTACAGTTACACGCGGAATCACTTCTCGCCCTTGAGGAACATAGCCGATGCCGAGTCTAGCCCGCCTATCAGTGGATAAGTTTGTAATGGGATTTCCGGCTAAATTAATGCTTCCAGTTCGAGTTTTGAGAATCCCCATAATTGTTTTTAATAAAGTGGTTTTCCCTACACCATTGCGCCCAATTAAACAGACCATTTGACCCGGAAAAACATTCATATCAACATTACGAAGAATATGACTTTCGCCATAATATACATTTAATCCCGATACTTGTAACATCGGTTGATTTGTTTTTTTAGCAGTTGATCTAGAAGATTCTACAGTATTCATAGTTTTTGATAATCTACTTCAGTTTCAATTTGTTTAACCCGTTCTGGGGGAAGGTTTAAAAGCTGAATTAGCTGTTGATAAGCCCAGGCTTCGTCTGCATTAATTAGATCTTCATCTGGAGAATTTGCACTGGCTTTAATCACTTCATATCCTAATTTAACCACTTCTTCTTTCTCTTGTTGATCTTGAATTTCTGCCACGGCTGACTCAATCGGTAAATTTTGAGCCATGTATATTTTTAACTCTTGTTGTAATTCTTCTTGTTGTTGAATACTCGTAGCAAATCGTTGACTTAAACGGGAGGTTAAAACCTTTGCTTCTTCTAAAGAAACACTACCATCTGCCCAAGCTAAAGCCGCAACAATTCGCAAAAATTTGAGTTGGTGAGTTGAAATTGAAGGGGCTTGTCCGAGGTAAACTTCAATCACTTTCGGATCATTTTGTACCTCGTCCATTGAGCCTTCACATAATACCGAACCTTGATGTAAAACGGTGACTTTGCGGGCAATTTGTCGGACAAATTCCATATCATGTTCAATTACAATAATGGAATGACTTTCTGCTAAAGCCAGTAGTAAATTACCCACATTTTCTGTTTCTTCATCCGTTAACCCAGCGACTGGTTCATCAACTAATAATAACTCTGGAGATTGTGCCACTAACATCCCAATTTCTAGCCGTTGCTTTTCTCCATGAGACAATAAATCCGCCAGTAAATTGGCTTTTGCCGTTAATCCAATGGTTTCTAATAATCCGGCTAATGTTCGTTTTTCGGCTTTTCCTGTCTTTCCAAATAAGGTTTTAAATACATTTTTTTGGGGGTTACAAGCTAAATCTAAGTTCTCTTTAACGGTTAAATTCAGATACACTCGGGGGGTTTGAAACTTACGTCCAATCCCTAACCGCGCTACTTTATATTCAGAAGTTCCTCGCAAGTCTCGTCCTTGAAATAAAACCCGTCCTTCGGTGGGTTGAACCTTACCCGTAATCACATCTAAAAAGGTGGTTTTTCCGGCTCCATTGGGGCCAATAATCACCCGCAATTCTCCGGAATTCATGCTAAAATTAAGCTGATTAATCGCTTTAAATCCATCAAAACTAACGGTTAAATTTTCAATTTCTAAGATCTTTTGAGTCATCTTTATGATTGATTTTGTTTAACTTCTTCTCGTTCTCTCTGAACTTCCGGATTTTGTTCAATTCCTGGATAAGTTAACAGTCGTTTCTCTCCGAAAACCTCACGCCATTTTTCCACACCCCAAGTTCGCAGCCAACCCAGAATTCCATTGGGTAAAACAGTGACAACAATTAAGAATAAAGCCCCTTGAAAGAACAGCCAAATTTCCGGAAATTGTTCACTCAGTAAGGTTCTTCCTAACCGCACGATTAAGGTTCCAAGAATTGCCCCAACAAGCGTTCCTCTGCCTCCTACGGCGACCCAAATTACCATTTCAATTGAAAAGGCAACTTCCATAAAACTAGGGGTAATAATGCCGGATTGTACCGTATATAATGCCCCGGAAATGCCTGCGATCGCCCCCGATACTGCAAAGACTAAGACTTTAAAGCCAGTGGGATCGTAACCGGTAAATCTAACGCGGGTTTCGTCATCTCGGATGGCAATTAATAACCGTCCAAATCGTCCACTTGTCAGCCAGCGACAGAGGAAATAAGCCCCAATTAAACAGAGAATGGTTATTTCATAAAATATCAATTGTGCGGTATCAGAACCCGCTAATAGACCAAATATTTTTTCTGTATCGGTTTTGAGGCCATTGGTGCCATTAATCAGTTTTTGTTGACCATTAAAGAAATTGTAAAACACAAGTAATGAAGCTTGTGTTAAAATAGAAAAATAAACCCCTTTAATTCGATTCCTAAAAACTAAATATCCCAGTAAACCCGCGATAATTCCAGGAATAACAACTAAAGCAATTAAGGTAAAAGGAAAAGAATAAAACGGTTTCCAAAACCAAGGTAAATCATAGACTCCATACAGAGTAAAGAACTCCGGAATTTCTCCTGAGGGAAGTTGTAGCTTCAGGTGCATCGCGAGTGCATATCCACCTAGGGCAAAAAAGATCCCATGTCCTAAACTGAGTAACCCGGTATAACCCCAAATTAAGTCAATTCCTAAAGCCACAATACATAAAGACAGAAACCGCCCTAATAGTTTGAGTCGAAAATCCGGAACAATTAAAGGAATAATCACTGCAAAAATAAGAGCGATCGCTGCCACCATACCTGCTTCAAATAACCATTTTTTTCGCTGTTTTGATTTCATAGTTCAGCCGTTCGTCCCTTTTGTGGAAAAATTCCCGATGGTTTGACTTGTAGAAAGGCAATAATTAATGCAAATACCATCACCTTTGCCATGCTAGTTGTGGCAAAAAAGTTAAATACATCTGTGAGGGGTTGCAGTGCATCAATAGAAGATGACATCACTGCTAATGTACCCGAACCAATTAAATAGTTTATTGTACCAATTCCTAGGGCAGCCAGCACCGTTCCCAGTAGATTTCCAACCCCTCCGACCACCACAACGATAAAAGCATCTACAATATAATTTTGACCCGTATTTGGGCCGACTGAACCGAGTAATGTAATCGCACATCCCGCAATTCCAGCCAGTCCTGAACCCAGGGCAAATGTTAAAGCATCTATCTGATTGGTTGGGATTCCCAGACAAGCACTCATGGTGCGATTTTGGGTGACTGAACGAATTTTTAGCCCCCAGTCGGAACGGTTAAGAAACCAATAAATGCCGAGTAAACAAATAACAGTTAAAATAATAATAAAAACTCGAGAATAAGGAAATTGAATATTTCCAATTAGTATTCCTCCCCGTAACCATTCTGGGGCAGTCACATCCACATTTCTAGCACTAAACCAAGGACGAGTTAACCCGGTATTTCCCAGTTGTGAAATCAGCAGACCTGATGTGGTTGCAATTCCGGCAGAGATGGCAAAAATTAATCCCAGAAACCAGCTTTTAATTCGATCTCGATCCGGACTGCGTTTGAGAAAAATATAAGCCCCGAAAAATAGCAGACAAAAGATGATAATCCCAATCACCAAAACCCCGTTTACACTCCGAACAAATTGACGTAAAATTAAACTAACACCCCAAGTTGCCAATAAGGTTTCTAAGGGTCTACCATATAAAAAGCGAATTACTCCTCGTTCTAATATTAATCCCGCGATCGCTGCTACAATAAAGGCAACGGGTAACGCAAAAAAGATATAGGTACTAAATAGAGGATCGCCAAATGTTTTAAACACATTTTGTACGACAAATGTACTGTAAGCCCCCAACATCATTAACTCACCATGAGCCAGGTTAATTACCCCCATTAGTCCAAACACAATTGCTAGCCCTAATGCCGCAATTAACAGTACAGAACCAATACTAATACCATTAAAAATGGCGTTCAATAAATTAATCATTTCCTAGGTGTTGAAACAGTGCATTACCCACAGAGACGTTCAATATAGAGACATTACATGGTGGAGACATTATATGGTGGAGACGTTACATGTAACGTCCCTACCGTCGCCGGTTTAACTCAACCCCTTAAATGGCGAATTTCTCACCTTTTGCAGGGTCAGACCAATCACAGGCAAATCCCTGAGTAGCAGGAACATATTGATTCCAGGCTTGGGGTGCAATGGGGCCTTCGGTTGACCAGACAATATCAAACATACCATCATCGCGAATTTGACCAATGCGGACGGTTTTAGAGAGGTGATGGTTAGCATTCATCGTAACGGGGCCTTCAGGGGCCGCAAACGCCTGACCAATAGCGGCAGTTCTAACCGCTTCTAAATCATCGGCTGTGCCCGCTTGTTCCACCGCCTGCTTCCATAAGTAAACCATAATATAAGCCGCTTCCATCGGGTCATTAGTCACCCGGTCTTGTCCGTAAGTGGCTTTAAAATCATTCACCCATTTTGTATTTTCTGGGGTTTCTACGGTTTGGAAATAATTCCAAGAAGCATAATGACCCACCAGGAATTCCGGCCCGATTTGCCGCACTTCTTCTTCAGCAATACTGACCGACATCACAGGATAAAGATCCGGTGTTAAACCCGCCCCTTGCATTTGCTTAAAGAAAGCAACATTACTATCTCCATTCAAGCTATTAAAAATCACACCGCCATTGGGTAAAGCTTGCTGAATTTTAGTAATAATTGGGGTAACTTCTGTATTTCCCAGCGGCAAATAATCTTCCCCAACCGTGACACCGCCTTTAGCGATCAATTGTTCTTTAATAATCGTATTGGCAGTCCGGGGAAAAACATAATCTGAACCGACAAGGAAAAATTCACCGCCTTTATTGGCTAACAACCAATCCACTGCGGGTTCAATTTGCTGGTTAGGGGCGGCACCAGTATAGAAAATATTCTTAGAACATTCTTGACCTTCGTATTGCACCGGATACCATAACATATGGTTTTTGGACTCAAACACATCCTTAACCGCCTTACGGCTAGCGGAAGTCCAACATCCAAATACTACAGCAACCTGATCCTGGTCAATTAGTTTCTCCGCTTTTTCAGCGAATGTCGGCCAATCCGAAGCACCATCTTCTACGATTGCCTCAATTGGTTTTCCTAACACACCGCCAGCCGCATTTATTTCCTGAATGGCGAGTTTTTCAGCTTCAACAACCGTTGTTTCACTAATCGCCATCGTACCGCTGAGGGAGTGTAAAATCCCCACTTTAATCGTATCACCACTGGCTACCACTGGTGGTGCTGTTTCCGTTTCTGGCGCTGCACCTTCTTCTGTTCCAGAATCTCCCTCTGGACTGGCACAAGCTTTTAGCAGAAAACTACTACCAAATGCGGCTGAACCATATATTAAAAACTTACGTCTTCCTAGCCCCTCACTCATAATTAATACTCTATGAATTGTTGTAATGTAATCGCTCTAACTTTAGCTTTTTATACCCCTTCTAGATGAAGCTAAATATTATGCTGACCCCTTTTGAGATTTAACGCTCAACAGTAACTCTGTTGGGGGACTGAATCTAGAAACAGTATGTGCCAATTTAAAGCTCGGTGTTGTATCCTAGATGAATTTAACCAAATAAAATGTAACCTAGGATACTATAATAGTCTGGGGGTGAGATTGGTAACAGATTAAACTTCGATCAATATTATCAATAGTGGTATAATCACGCCCACGCCTCTCGTTTCCAGGCTAGTCTCCTGGTTCTGAGGAATAGATTGATAAAATTAAATAGTGAAGCGAATAATAATCTAATTTATGATTTAAGAGTCACAATAACGTCGATGAAACCGAGAGTCAAAACTATCTCGTTTACGGCTATTACAACGACGGCAAAGGGTTTGTAAGTTACTAATATCGTTACTGCCCCCTTTAGCTAATGGAATAATATGATCGATGGTTAATTCTGTTTGTAAATGAGTCTGACTGCAACTTTGACAACAATAGCGATCGCGTTCAAATACATATTTTCTCACCGCTGGTGGAATAATAATTCGAGGCGTTTTAGCATTCATAATTTATTATTATAGCGTAGATTATACTAATTTCAAAAGATTTTGCTACTAATTAAACCCCCCTTACGTCCCCCCTTGGTAAGGGGGGAAACACAGAGGTAGGGCATTCTCCCCGAACCCGCAGGAGGACACACAGAGGTAGGCTATCCCCCCTTGGTAAGGGGACACACAGAGGTAGGGCATTCTCCCCGAACCCGCAGGAGGACACACAGAGGTAGGCTATCCCCCCTTGGTAAGGGGGGACACAGGGGGGTAGGGGATGTATTGAGAGAAATGATATTAGGTAATAAATTAGTTTTGAAAGTCAGTCGATCTATTTTTATTACATTATTACCTATTATTCCCTAGTTAACTCAGCTTAATTTGTTAATTGTTGTCGAATTTCATCTAAAGGTGATTCTGTAGAATTATTAGTTTCTTGATTACCATTTTCTTCAATAGGTTCAGGTTCATCTGTCATTTCTCTTATCTCCTAAATCATTAATTATTTAGTAGTTAGCATTCCTTCAATCTCCTAAATAATTGATTCATTTGTAGTTGTGCTTCAGCACTTCTAAAATTAGGGTACTAAAGTACAACTACATTTAACTAAGATTGACTTTCATCTGTCAACTGTTGCCGAATTTCATCTAATGGCGACTCAGTGATATTATCAACTTTGTGGTAGCCATTTTCTTCAGATACTTCAGGTGTATCGGGATGAAAATTAATAGTTATATTTACTTTAACTTTGCCCTTTTGCCAGTTTTTACCTGATTTCAGAATTTCACATTCTTTTCCTTCTTCAAACCATTCATTAACAGTACTAGAAATTTTAAGCTTATTTTCTAAGTAAGAAGTTACATGAGATGAATATGCCTGAAAAAAATCATGTAAATAACTTTCTAAATTGGTAACCATACAAACTTCGTCATCAAACCGAAGAATATCATTATCATCACAATTGTCTAAATTTGTTTTTTCTTGTTCACTCATTTTTTTGCCTCTTGTATCAATCAATAATTCATTTATTGCTGCGCTTCAGCAATTCTCAATTTAGAATACCCAAACGCAGCAAAATAGCATCACTAAGATTGACTTTCATCTGTCAACTGTTGCCGAATTTCATCTAATGGCGACTCTGTGATATTCTCAACTTCTTGATGACCATTTTCTTCAGCGTTTTCAATCTCTGGTTTATCCGGAAAAAACTCAGCTTTTAATTGAAAGCGAACTTTACCTGTTTGCCACTCTCCACCCGATTTTAAAACGGTACATTCTACTCCTTCATCACACCATTCTTCATGAAATTCAGAAAGTTCTTCATATTTATCTTCTACCTTAAAATGTAGATGACTTTGTACATGATAGTAAAATTCCTTCTGACGAACAGAAAGAAACTTATTAAGTTTTTCATTTAAACCAGTAATAACAAAAGCTTCGTTATCAATCCGTAAAATATAATCATCATGATTTGAAAGTTCAATTTTTTCTCTATTATCCATTGTTTTTTACTCCATGATTAGTGATTAACTTTTTTAAGAGGCGCTTAAATAAAACAAAACGCCTCTATTGAATTAGATGTCAGCTAGAATGAGTTCAGCATCTTCTAGATGATGATTGTTATGGTTAACAGATTCATCTTTTTTGAGAGAAAAGGGTAAAATCTGTAAATCAGATTCTAGAATTAACGGTAACATTTGCCGATCTAAATTTATAGCTTCTAGACATTGATTAACTGCTGTAACCGCTTCATTGTAAGTTGTAATTTTCTCCTGTAACTCTACTTTGAGGGTTTCATTTAAACTTAACTGTTTTGCCGCTTCCTTATCTAATACTTTCGCTAAATGTTCACAAGCTTGATCGTGTTTTTTCAGAATATTAGCGGCTAAAATTGTTGCCGGATCTAATAAGTGATTGATCAAGGTTTTATTAACTTTTGGACGGAAAGTATGGAGAATAGTTTCACCGATTTTTGGATCAAAATCTATCTTTAATAATTGCCGAATTGCAGGTTCAGCTTTGACTATACTTTCGTAGTCATAACCTCGACAAGCTTCTTGTAAAACCTGACGTAATTGAAACACAGAAACGGTTCCTTCTGAGTAAAATTCAGGACGTTCACGAATATAGCGATCGCATTCTGTTTTGGCTTCATTAATCAGTGCATTTGTTGTTAATTCACACCACTGTTTGATACTGGATTCTATGCCACCATCATTGCCTAATAAATGGTACAGTTGATGATAATAATCGGCTTGACGAACCCGTTCAAATAGTTGAGTAAAGAAGTGGGCGCTGAGTTCTTTAGTGGCATCTACTAATACATCTTCTAACTCATTAGCGAGGTAATAAAATGCTTCGGCTAAAATACCAGAAACAGGAACAACAGCATTGCGTTTATGACTGGCTTGGGCGCGTTTATGGGTTTCGCCGACAGAGAATTGATTAATTAATTGATCTAAACGGTTGACCATGCATTTTTTTAAGTGATTAAAATCCTGTTCAAAGCCCGGATTTTCATTACTGGCAACTACTTGATTCAGTTCTTTTTCAATGTGTTGACAAAACTCATCTCCCACTTGTTTGAGTTCAAGATTAAGTTGCTTTAGTTTCTGTTCTTTAAGTGCATCAACTTCACGAGGTTGACTGTCTAATTCCCGCCATGCCTTTAAATAAGACTCTCGTAAACTGATACAAACTGGATGTAAATCATTGGCTAATGCTGTAAACAGTTGGGGTTTCTTTTCTTCTGTGAGATAACGGTTCATTGCAATGCGAAAATCTTCAACACCGCTTTCTTGAGTCAGGTGAGATAAAACCGTTTCCCCTAAATTGTTTAAGATTTCCGTATATTTTTTATTGGGATGATCTGCAATTAAAACCCCTGTCGGAATCGGAAATTGACTCGAAGGTAACCGCCCAGAAACTAAACAATAACGGTTAAACTCATTGACAAATTGAGGTGTATTTTCTGTCAGAGTTTTGCTATTAACAGAATCAGCAAAAATAGAATCTAATCCCCACCGATCTGCAATATTAGTGTGTTGTTGAACTTGTTGGCTATAAAATCCTAAAAGTCCACTGGTTTTATAAATCCGAGTCGTCTCTCGAAACTGGGTTTGAATCTGATAATCTAAACGATTTTTTAACTCTCGATCGAACCAGGTATTATCAATATGATTAAATACATAAAAAACGCGATCGCGAATAGATGAACTACTTTCTATTTTTTCTAATAGTTCAGTTTCTTCCACTGCTAATTCCCCAGTAGAAGCAGTACGCAAAACAAAAACAACAGCAGAAGTATTGGGATTTTCAATTTTATTGTAAGCAATTTCAGCATCTTTTTGAACAGGTGCATCAATTCCCGGCGTATCAATAATCACGTTGCCATCTTTTAAAAGAGAATGATGACAATAATAATCAATGCGTTTTAGTACAGCACTATTATTACTACGACGGGCATATTGAGCCGCTTCTTCAATATTAGAAGCGTTGAATTCCTCCATAGAATAAGTGGCATTATTTAAGGTATGAATGCGTTCTCGGTTCGCAGCAAAACCCGCTAATAACAGTTCTAATGCTTTCGCTTTTTTGGCTCGTTCCGAACGGGCTTGACCTCCCTCTATTTGAATAATCGCTTGGGCTTGTTGTTGGAGTAATTCGACGGTATGACTATCATTAATATTATCTATGCTAGACAACTGTAATTGTTCACACAACTGTTTAACTTGTTCTCGAACTTCCACCTCACTTAAAAAGGTTAAAATTACCCGTTCTTCATTGGCTTCTGCATAGCGAATATAACATTCTGTGCCAGTCGCGTGTCCTTGAGCGCTATATAATATTTTTCGCCCTAATAGCGCATTAATTAACATCGATTTCCCGGCACTAAATGCCCCCGCAAACACAATTTCAAAAGTAGGAGAAATCACTTTATCGAGGGCAGAACGAACTGAACTAACATCAAGTTGACGAAGAGTGGGATCTTGACGTAACAATTTTAATAAAGATTCAACTTGCTCTTGCAAAGATTCTGTTTGAGAGGGCAGTAAATTCATGTTGCGTGGTCAACTCCAATCGGATTTCACTTTAGGATGCCCCCGATCTCATCTTTTGAATTCATCCCTATTGAAAAAAACAATAAGATTTAAACAGGTCTTTTCCGTAAAATTACAGAGGATGAGATAATAAAATGATAACTTTAATCTGAATCTTTTTAGCGTTTTGCTGAAAACCTCTTTAAAAGTGCAAGCCCAAACATAATATGCTGACAAGTCTTCAAAATCCTTTAATTAAACAAATTCGTAAACTCCATACCGCTAAAGGAAGACGGCATTATCAACAGTTTATTTTAGAAGGAACTCATTTAGTTGAAGCAGCTTGTACAGTCAGTTATCCTCTAGAAGTCGTCTGTTGTACCCCAGACTGGCAACAGCAACATCAATCCCTGTGGGAATTGCTCACGAACCAAGCCAATCGGATAGAATTAGTCGATCAGCGGGTATTGAATGCGATCGCAACCACAGTTCATCCCGATGGAATTGTTGCTATTGCACCCCGTTTATCTCCTTTATCTCCTTTAGTTCCCTCCTCAAAAACAGAGTTAAGCACAGATGTTACTCAAACTCTCCCAGCTACCCTCGTACACCCCCCTAGCCCCCCTTATGAAGGGGGGGAGTTAAAGGGCGTTCAAAAGCCGCGAAATGTTACAGAATATGAGAATAGCAATAACACAGACTTACCTGATTTATGTCTAGCGCTGGAAACGATACAAGATCCCGGTAACTTAGGTACCATTATTCGTACTGCGGCGGCGGCTGGGGCCCGTGCTTTACTACTGAGCGCCGATAGTGTAGATTTAGATCACCCTAAAGTTTTGCGGGCTTCTGTCGGGGCTTGGTTTCGTTTACCGATGAAGGTGAGTTCTGATTTGGTTGCTGAACTGAGAAATGCTCAAAAACAAGGCATTCAAATTGTGGCGACCCTACCCACTGCAACTCAAATGTATTGGGAATTGGATTTCCAGAAACCGACTATTATTTTACTCGGTAATGAGGGAGCTGGTTTATCTCCAGCCTTAATTGATTTAGCCAACCAACAGGTTAAAATCCCGTTAGAGCGTTCTGTTGAGTCCCTTAATGTTGGTATTTGTGCCGCTTTGATGTTATATGAAGCCCAGCGTCAACGGAGTTGATTTGATTTTTAACAGTTATACCAATTCATAGGTGATGTTGCCATTAACGAACCCCCTAATTAAACCCCCCTGTCTCCCCCCTTGGAAAAGGGGGATGTATGAGATCAGCGATGAGAGTGCAATATTATTGACGGGTTGGCTGTTTTGACGGGTTGGGCTATCGACGGGTTGGCTATCTTGACGGGTTGGGCTATCGACGGGTTGGCGCGCGCGCCAAACATTTCCCGTCACGCCCAAACATTTCCCGTCACGCCAAACATTT
>CAYNXM010000244.1:0-14037 GCA_964401105.1 uncultured Lyngbya sp.
AATATAAACACGATATATTTCTGGATTTATAACGGTTTTGCCGACTCTAAAATCCTATCTTTAATCAAAGGACTTAAACCCTTCTCTGTTACAATATAAACCCGATAGCCTAACAAATCCTGTAAATCCATTAATAATCCTGCGGGAAACCAGGGCGTTATTTTTTCTAAATCATAATTAATTAAAAAATAAATTGAACCAAATACACGAATATTCAAAGCGCCATGTTGGGCTGCAATTCTAATAATTTCGTTTCGTCTTTCCTGTAGTAATCTCATTCAAGCTATCACATTAACTCTTTATTCCTTTAAACCGTTCTTTTGCTTCCTTAAACGCCTCATTCATCACCGCCTGAATCTTCTGAGGATCAGGTTTTTTACCCCCCATTAAATCGCCAAAATAGACACAAGCCCCCTCACCTAATGCTCCTGTATAAGCGGCTGCCCAAGACGCGGCGATGACGCTGCCAAACCCCGGTAAGAACTTAACTAACTCTCGCCCAACAGCCTGAGCCACAAAGCCCCCCGCGATCGCACTGACTAACCCACCGGCTTGAGAAGGAGTTAAAGTTTGACCATATAAATTACCCAATACAATCACCATTGAAACCTGTAATGTGGTTAAAACAGGCATCGTTGCAAAGGGTAAAGGAACTGCTGCTAATGTTGCCGCCATCACCGAAAAAGCCACAATATAACGTCGCCCCACATCTCGATATAAATCCCCTATTTTCTGTCCTGTTTCTCCATCTAACAGTTGATAAATTGCTTTTGCTTCGGCTTCTGGGAGTAACTCAGCTAAGGTATCTCGAAAGGTTTCTAACCCATAAAATACGGGATGATAATCATCTTCTTCTAAAGTGAAATCAATCATTACAGTGCGATTATATAATTCTTTAAAAGAAGCTTGAATATCTGTAAAAGCCCGTTTAACTTCCTCATATTCTGGGGGATATTCTGGATGATCGGCGGTAATATCTGGGTAAAGTTCATGTAAACAAGTCACAGCCAATAAACAAGGAATATTCGGAAATTTTTGATGTAACTCTTCAGCAATTTCTTTTAATGTATCCGTGGCAAAATCATTAATTTTAATCGTTAAAATCAGAATCCGAGCCCGCTGACTTTCCTGTTGTAATTCTTCTACTAATTCATCAATAATTAATTGAGTATTTTGTTTAATATCTCCTAAACCAACCGTATCTGTAAAAATTAATAACGGTAAATCTTTAGAAGGATAAGCATAACGTTCGGTGTGTTGAGTATGAGGACGAAAACCTTGACCGACAATTTCAGCCGAAACCCCCGTTATTCCTCGAACAATAGAACTTTTACCCGCTTGTGGTTTTCCAATTAATAATGCTTCTGTTGTGGGTAATTCTGAGCGAACAGTTGCTAAAATATTTTTAACTTCGTCTTCACTAACCGTTAATGAGCCAATTAATTGTTTAGTGAATTTTTCGACTTGCTTTGTTGGTAAAATTTTGGTCAACTGAGTCGTCACATTATCCCACGCTTTTGCTAACTGATCGGCTAAAGACTTGTCAATTGATTCAGTTTTATTCTGATTTTGCTGAGAATTTTCAGAAGGTAAACTATTCTCTTTTTGCTCAGTCATAATATTATTGATAATACCTCACTCAATTATTATACAGGGGCAACAACCAATGATAGGGATTTAATTTAGATTAAACTTTCATTCTCTATCTTAAGATGACTAAACCGCTTAAAATTTATTACTTTTGATAGAGATATGGATTACAATTTTACTTAAGTGCTAAGATGAACGCTGCGAACTATTCGAGTTGACTTGAGGCGGTAAACCGATACAATAGTAAAGGTTCATCACGGCTTCATAAGCCCAGTCTGTTGGGGAAACATCTGAAAACGGAATGGGTAATAAATCATAACGCCGTGCTGCACAAGCTGCTCGGACTTGTTCTTCACTCAGTTGTACTGTTTCAACCCCAGAACGTTCTGTTGGTTGAGCGTTGAGGGAGCCAGGAGTCATCATAACCCCAATAGCAAGAACCCAAATAATAATTTGTAATCGTTTCATTTGTAATATTTGTTGAGTATTATTTCAATTTTAAAGGAATTGGGAGATGAATCAGAGAAAAGTAGGATTCACAAATTTTCAGATTTTACAGTATAGTCGTGTATAGTTTATAATAGACTGGTATAAGATAGCTAAATATGGCATTAGAAGGACAAATCAACTTCAGGGTTGATAAACAACTCAAACAACACTTTGCCCGACTGTGTCAAGTGGAACGGGTGAGTATGTCGGAAGCGATGAGCGCTTGGATGAAAGCCTGCGTTAGGGCTGGGACTGTGATGGGTATGGATGAAGCCTACTCTAGTCAGAGTTTGGAGAAACGTCTTGAACAAATTGAACAACGACTGGCAGTCTTGGAAACAATTGAACCGACACAGTTAGAAAAAGATGAAACGGCTAAATATAGGGCTAGAGAACTTCAACAACAGGGATATTCTCTACGACAAATGGAGGCAGCGTTAAAAGAAGAAGGATTTCGTAATAGTCGTAATAATCCTCACCATCGTAAAACCATTAGTTTATGGTTAAAACCTAAACTAGACTTACAAAATCCTCAGAATATCGAGTCAAGCGATAATGGCATTAGACATAATTAAATTTTACATAATAATGAATTTTGAAAATAACCTATTTTATTATTAATAATTTCAGCAATGGCTAGTAATTCCATGTCTTGCCAGCGCTTTCCAATTATTTGTAAACCAATTGGTAAACCCGTTTGAGTTTGTCCAATGGGAATCACAACAACCGGATGACCTGTTAAACTAAAAGGAATAGTATAAGCGCCAGATGCCATCATATAAGGAACTTTTTTACCATCAATTTCAACGGCTTCACCTTTGCGACGATGGGTAAATGCAGGTGTTATGGCAACAGGACAGAGATAAACATCCCATGGTTCAAGTTCTTTATCCATTTGGGCAATCATTTGATCTCGCTGGGTCAAGACTTCAAAATACCCTTTTAAACTAGGATTTAAAAATACTGAAAATACAATGTTTGCAACTTGAGAAATATGTTGAAATTGACGTTCACCTCCTGTGGTTTCTCGCCATAAAAAAGCCAAAGACTTGCGAGTATAATCAAATGTACTAGGTTGGGAATAAATTAAATTGTAAGTTGCGACTTTAAAGTATACCTGCCAAGCAGCAACAAAATCAAACTTCGGAACCCATTTTTTTGCTTGTAACCCTTGATCAATCAGTTTTTTTACGGCTAATTGAATAGTAGATTTTATTTCTGAAGCCACCGGAAAATTATCCCATTCATCTATCCAAGCAATGCGTAATTGCTGTATATTTTTAGGAGTGGGTGTATCTAACCCAACTGGTGGAATATCCGGTTGAAAAGTATCAGCACCTGCGATAATTTGTAAACATAACCGTAAATCTTCTATGCAACGGGCGAGACAACCCACGGTTAACATCTGGCGGATACAACGAGGCATTCCCGGTATTTCTGGTAGATGTCCAGTGGTGGGGACTCTTCTATCAGTGGGTTTGAGTCCATATACCCCGCAAAAATGAGCAGGTTGACGAATTGAACCCCCAATGTCGGAACAAATATCCAATGGAGATAAACCCGCTGCTATTGCCGCTGCCCCACCACTAGAACTGCCACCCGGAGTATAATTTAAATTCCAAGGATTATTGACTCTAGGGAATAAATCGTTAATCCCTTGAAAGTCGCCACAACTCTCCGCTAAGTTGGTTTTACCTAAGATAATTGCCCCTTCTGCCTTCAGTCGCGCCACCACCGTTGCATCGCGTTGAGGGATATAGTCTTTTAATGGTAGATAACCTGCTGTTGTGCCTAACCCAGCCGTCTCTAAAGCATCTTTTATGGTGATGGGTACACCATGTAATTTTCCCCAGTTTTCCCCGAACCTTAAAGCTTCATCTGCTTGAATAGCTTGCTGACGAGCTACTTTATCGTTTAAAGTACAGATAGCATTTAATTGAGGATTATGTTGGGTAATCTGTGCTAAATGAGCCTCTAGGACTTCTACCGCAGAAATTGTGCCCTCGCTAATGAGTTTAGCAAGCTGAGAGGCTGAAAAAAAGACAAGATTGCTCATCTTTTAAAATGTCTTATTTTTAGGTAACTTCGAGACTAAATTCGCCGCTAATATACCCCCAACAAACCCGAAAAAGTGGGCTTGCCAAGAGACATTGGGAGAAGAAGGCAATACACCCCAAATCATGCTACTGTAGAATGCACCTACCCCGAGAGAAATTAATATTGAGCTAAAACGACGTTCAAAAAATCCTCGTAGTAGCAGAAACCCTAAATAGCCAAAAATGATGCCAGAGGCACCAACCGTCACCGAATAAGGGGGGGCAATAAACCAAACCCCTAAACCACTGACAATGGCTGAGACAATAGTGGCTAACCAAAAATCTCCTACTCCTTGTAATACAATGAGTCCCCCAAAAATGAGTAGAGGGGGTGTATTAGCCATGATATGCGCCCAAGAACCATGTAATAGCGGCGCAAACAAAATCCCTTGTAGCCAACCGAGATTTCGGGGATGAATGCCATAAGCATCAAATTGGATGGGGAGAAACCAGTCAATGAATTCTATCACCCACATCAACCCCACAAGAACGCCTAGGCTAACAAAACCCGCTTTGACATGACGAACCATTTGTTTTCCAGTTGGACTCATATTTGATTAAACTGATAAAATGTATTACTTATAGTTTGTCAGATCTACACTGTCTGTGTGGAGACCGACTCCAGTAACCTTTCACAGAACTCTACAACTGATAAGCTGAGGATTTCTGAATCTATCGCTTTCTGATATATCGACATCCCAAAGACTCACGGGTTGAAACACCAGTTTTCGGATTAATACCATCGGCCCGTTCACACAGTTGTCGAATTTGCAATCCATCTAACAATGCATCAGTAAAGTCAGCATTTTCTACTTTAGTATTGTAAAAAGTAGAACCAAAAAATAATGCTTCCGTAAAAATTGAGTCACTTAAATCTGCATCGGTAAAATCAGCTTGATCTAACATTGAATAAGTTAAATCTGCACCTCGCATTGTCACCCGACTCATATTCGCCCGACTAAATACAGAACCCACTAAACTAGAATGATCGAAATTAGCAGAATCTAAGTTCGAGTTAGCAAATTCTGCGGCCGGTAAATTATCATCTGAAAAATCTCTATTTTGCAGCAAACTATGGTTAAAAAATAAATGAGCGGGATTATCATCGGCATAAACCGCAGATGGAAAACCAATCAAAATTATCGCCAATAAGCCTATTAAAAATCGTCCTAATTTCATCAGTTAAACTCCTATTTTATTCAATTCTCTTGGTGCGCGTTCGCGATTCGGCTGTGCATTGCCGCAGGGTCGCACCGCTAACGACCAAAATACAGCCGCGCCCCGCTAACCCCCGACTGAGTAAAGTAAGCTTCCCATTCTCTGGCTAAAGTTTCGTTCGTAAATGGCCCCACTGCCACAAACGGATCGACTGCTAAGTCTTGAATCATAATACTATTTTCCGGTACTCCTAAAGCAATCGCTGCCTCTGCTACAGGCACTAAATCAACAGGGGCAGCCGGAATTAAAACAAAATAACTTTCTGTTGTTGATAATCCAAAATTAGCATCTTCTGCGAGAGCCGAAATTGTCACCGGAGGATCGGGTTGCTCGGCAATCCAACTGTCTAATTCAGCTTGCGTTAGAATAATATCAGAGGGGATTCCTCTTAATGCTAATTCTGCCACCAAACGTTCGGCATTGCTAATATTAACAAAGCTTCCCGCTTGAATAAATAGTTTATTTTCATACTCCTGAATTATTGCATCTAAAGACACTTTATTTACTTCAGAAATAACCGCCTGATCGAGACTCACAAGCACTAAATATAAACTTAAAAACTCTTCCTCAACAACAGACTGCCTTCGAGGAATATTCGTTTCAATCGCAGCAATTTCTCCCCGAGGAATTGGCACTACAATTGGAATAAAACTCCTAGACCCTCCAAAATTGACTTGATCACTAAAATCAGTAATTTCGGCTTCAATTCCTCGCCCTGCCAAAGCAAAAGCTAAATTCTCAGCTTCAGCTTCATTGTAATACACCCCAGCCTCAATCACAGTTCGTCCATCATAACGCCGTAAAATCGCCCCCGGCTGAATTTGCTGTACAATTTCCAGTAATAGAGGACTCTCACTCTCAATATAAACCCCATAGCGTTCTGACTGAGCGATCGCTGATGCTGTCTGAACCAAGCTAAAATACAATAGCCCTAATAATAACAAGGGTAGACGGATGATGGGATAGAACAGTCGAATGTAGTTTTTATGTATTATCATAGAATTCATAGCGTGTAATTTCCCATGATCAAATCAATTATTTGTTTAAAATAGCAATTTATATTAAATGCACGATTATGATGAAAAAAGTCGTTGTCGGTCTTTCCGGTGGCGTAGATAGTTCAACCGCCGCCGCTATTTTACATCACCAAGGCTATGATGTGGTAGGCTTAACCCTGTGGCTAATGAAAGGCAAAGGGCAATGCTGCTCGGAAGGGATGGTGGATGCCGCCTTTATTTGTGAACAGTTAGGAATTGAGCATCATATTGTAGATAGCCGCGATCTATTCCAAACCAATATCATAGACTATTTAGTTGAAGGCTATAGTAACGGAATTACACCCCTACCTTGTTCTCAGTGTAATAAAGCGGTGAAATTTGGGCCAATGTTACACCATGCCCAACAAGAATTGGGAATAGATACGATTGCTACAGGACATTATGCTCGGATTCGCTATGATGAAAATCGCGATCGCTATCAACTGTTACGGGCTGTTGATACAAGCAAAGATCAATCCTATTTTTTGTATGATTTAACTCAGGATATTTTGGCCGGTACCCTATTTCCCTTAGGAGAAACGATCAAAACCGAAACCCGTAAAATAGCGGCTGACTACGGACTGAAAACCGCAGATAAACCGGAAAGCCAAGACTTGTGTTTAGTTGAGGCTAACGGTTCAATGCAAGCCTTTCTCGATAAATATATTACCGGGAAAACTGGAGATATTGTCGATCCAGATGGTAAAGTCTTGGGTCAACATCATGGTATTCATCACTATACCATCGGACAACGACGAGGGTTAGGGATTTCCGCCCCTCATCCGTTATATGTGATTGGAATTGATGCCGGACGTAATCAAGTGATTGTTGGCGATCGCGAAGTAGCTACCGAAACAGAGTGTATCATAAAACGGGTTAATTGGGTGTCTATTGCCCCACCAAGCGCTCCCATTCGGGCTGAGGTTCAAATTCGTTATCGTAGCCAACCCGAAGCTGTTACGGTGCTTCCTGTGACGGATACGGCAGATGAAGTGAAGCTGATTTTCGATCAACCCATTTTTGGTATTACTCCCGGTCAGGCTGCCGTTTGGTATGATGGCGAGCAAGTATTAGGGGGCGGCATTATTCAACGCCCAGACTAAAAATGACGTTCCTCAGTGGCTAAGCCTTGCTGCAATACGGTTAATACTGTGGCGAGATCGCCGGATAATAACGCTGATTTCGCCAGCCATAAACCGGGAAAAATTGTAGAATATAAAATGCCGGCTTCATTGGGTTGCAAAGGAATATATTTACCTTCTTGTAAACAAAACCAATCCAATTCTCCATCATAAACCCGCCAAACCAAATACTCTTGTACTTGGTTACGACGATAGACATTCAACTTTTGATGAAGATCAATTGAAGCACTGCTAGCGGCAATTTCAACAATTAATTCCGGCGATCCTTCTACATAATCATCCTCAGTAATAATAGATTGTCCATTATTCTCAATGCGTAAAAGTACATCGGGTTGAACTTCATTATCACTATCAAGTTTAACGGTTGCATTATCCAGTAATTGTACACCCGGAGTGGAAGCAAAGTAAGTCCCTAGCCAAGTTATAATCCGGGCATGGGGTTCAGCATGAGCTTTAGCATGGAGGGGAGAAGCCATATAAACAAATCCTTCAATAAGTTCAGCTTTTTTAACCTGAGGCATAGCGGCATAACGCTGTTCAAATTCATGACGGGTGAGTTTGTCGCCATTTTCAAGTGGGGGTATAGTTAAGGGAAGCGTAGAAATAGTCATTAGATTTGATATCGGTTGTAATACAAATAATATTAATCGGGCGGAAGTTCTAACGAAACCGCACCCAATAAGCCTTTACGAAAATCATTTAAAAGTTGACAAGCTGCCCGTTCTAGATTATCTTGATAACGAGATTGAGCCAGCTGTTGTAAATAAGCTTCTCCATTCATATTATCAACTTCCAATTGATAGCGATCGCTCAATTTTTGTTCTATATTCAGTTGTATAAATAAATCCACCATCGCCGAAGCTACTCGTTGATTATCATAAGCCGCTTCTCCGATATCATCACAAATAGCTAGCTTAATTGCATTTTCCTGACTTTTAATTTGGTTAGGAATCACTCCGGGTGCATCCAATAACTCTAATGTATCAGAAATTCTCACCCAACGGAGCGATCGCGTCACTCCAGCCCGTCTCGCACTTTCAACTACTTTACGTTTGAGTAAACGATTAATTAAAGCTGATTTTCCCACATTCGGAAACCCTATTACTACCGCCCTCACCGGACGAGGCAGCATCCCGCGCGACTGTCGTTTTTGATTCATTTGTGTCCCAGCCCGCCCAGCCGCTTGCGCCACCTCCCTGACCCCTTGCCCCTTTTGAGCATTGGTAAAATAAGCCGTTTCTCCGTTATCCTCAAACCACTGTTCCCACTGCTGTCTAATTTCCGGTACAATCATATCTACCCGGTTAATTACCAGCACTTTTTGCTTAGATCCAACCCACTCCGACACTTGAGGATGGTGAGTGGCTAATGGAATACGGGCATCCCGGACTTCCAACACCACATCAACCCGCTTCAATTGTTCTTTGAGAGCGCGTTCAGCTTTAGCAATATGACCGGGATACCATTGAATTGTCATTTTAAGGGAATGGAGGGTAGAAATTGAGCAACTCGTCATTGAGGCGTGTAGAGACGTTGCATGCAACGTCTCTACTCCTTTTACGGTACAACCAGCACTGGACAAGGAGACAAATTAATCACACGGTTGGTGACACTATCGGCGGGTCCTTCTTCCGTTAAACCCGTGCCTCGACTACCCATAATAATTAAATCTGCATCAATTTCATCCGCAACATCGCAGATAGTAAAAGCCGGTTTTCCCTCTCGTTCTAAGACTTTAACATCGACTCCAGCCTGAGAAAACATCGCCTCGGCCTGTTGGAGTAACTCAGCCACTTTCTCGGGGGAAGTCATCGATGGAGAATGGGGTGCTTCACCTGTTTCTGCTGCTTTCGGTTCAACCACCGAAAGAATGGTTAACTTCGCTTGACAAGTTTGCACTAATTTTAGTACAACTGTTGCCGCTTCACGGGCTTCTCGACTCTGATCGATTGAAAATAAAACGCTCTTAAACATAATATATCTACTCCAGGAGGCGGACTCCATTAAAATTGTTTACGGTGAACCATTGTGATGGCACAATAACCATCAGTAGGGAAATAATACGCATCAGTATTGATTCAACCCACTGATTCCGCCATATTAAAATTTGTTGGAATAATTAGCAGCATAGTATTAAGGAGATTAATCCTGTGACCAAGAAAACTGTAGCAGATTTATCAGCATCTGACCTATCTGGGAAAAAAGTCTTAGTGCGGGCGGACTTTAATGTACCGATTGATAATGGTTCTATTTCTGATGATACTCGGATTCGGGCGGCAGCACCGACCATTAATGAATTAACCTCCAAAGGGGCTAAAGTCATTCTCACCAGTCACTTTGGTCGTCCTAAAGGTAAAGTGAACGAGGATATGCGTTTAACGCCGGTGGCGGCACGTTTATCGGAAGTGTTGGGCAAAGACGTTAAAAAATGTGACGACTGCGTGGGTGATGAAGTAGCAGCCACTGTTAACGCCATGAATGATGGTGATGTGGTTTTACTCGAAAACGTTCGTTTCTACGCAGGTGAAGAAGGCAACGACCCTGAATTTGCCAAGCAGTTAGCTTCTGTTGCAGATTTGTATGTTAATGATGCCTTTGGCACCGCTCACCGCGCCCATGCTTCGACAGAAGGGGTCACAAAGTATCTCAGTCCTTCAGTCGCTGGGTCTTTGATTGAAAAAGAACTAAAATTCCTCAAAGGGGCCGTAGATGAACCCCAACGGCCGTTAGCAGCCATTATTGGTGGCTCCAAGGTCTCGACTAAAATTGGTGTAATTGATGCTTTGCTCGATAAGTGCGATAAACTGCTGTTAGGCGGTGGGATGATTTTCACTTTCTATAAAGCGCGGGGTTTGAGTGTGGGAAATTCCTTAGTTGAGGAAGATAAACTCGAATTGGCTAAGTCTCTAGAAGCCAAAGCCAAGGAAAAAGGAGTGGCCCTACTGTTACCCACTGATGTTGTCGTCGCCGATAAGTTTGATGCTGAAGCCAATTCTCAAACGGTTAGCGTTGAGAGTATCCCCGATGGTTGGATGGGCTTGGATATTGGCCCGGATTCAATTAAAGTATTTCAAGATGCTTTAGCAGATTGTCAAACCGTGATTTGGAATGGCCCCATGGGTGTGTTTGAATTTGCTAAATTTGCTAAAGGGACTGAAGCGATCGCCCAAACATTAGCAGGTTTAACCGGAAAAGGTGCAACAACCATTATCGGGGGTGGAGACTCTGTAGCAGCGGTTGAACAGTTAGACTTAGGTAAACAAATGAGCCATATTTCCACCGGTGGCGGTGCCAGTTTGGAACTTCTTGAAGGTAAAGAACTTCCCGGTATTGTTGCTTTAGATGATGCATAATTAACTCAATCGATTAATGATCGTGGCAGAGACGTTACATGTATCTTGCGGAGACGTTACATGTAACGTTTCTACACTGGAATCTGAATTTTTAACAGTTGTGCATCCCTTCAGTAGTTCAATACCTTCTAAGATATTATTTAGCTCTGAAAAATCATGACTGTAACTATACCCATAAAAGCAATTCAACTCACACCCGGTAGCACTATCACTATCAATAATTTAACATGGCAAGATTTTGAAACCATTCTGAGTGAACTGGGTGAACAGCGACGAGTACGGCTAAGCTATTATCAAGGAAACTTAGAAATTGTGTCTCCCCTTGCCCTGCATGAAAGACCTCACCGAATTATTGCCGACATTGTAAAAGCCATATTAGACCTTCAAGGGCGGGACTGGGAAGATTTTGGTTCAACCACCTTCAAACGTCCTGAAATTGCCGGAGTTGAACCTGATAGCTGCCTTTATATTCAGAATGCATCTCGAATGCGAGGTTGTACTGAGATGGACTTAGACATTTATCCACCTCCAGACTTAGCAATTGAATCTGATGTCACCTCAAAAACAACCCTTGAAATTTACGCCGCTATTGGCGTACCTGAAGTTTGGATTTATAGTAAAAAACAGCTTAAAATTTACATTTTTGATAATATCAACTATCAAGAAACATCAATGAGTTTAATCTTTCCTGATTTATCTTTAATCACACTTATTCCTCAACTCATAGAACAGGCAATCAACGAGGGAACAAGCAGGATGTTACGAACATTAAGAAGTCAATTTAATCCCAGTTAAAATGACTATTGTTCAAGAATGCAAGAGTGCCTATTCCCTGTTCCCTCTAATTCTTTGATGAGTTTAATTTTCCTGATATATCCTTAACTACACTCATTTCTCTACTCATAGAACAGGCAATTAATCAGGGAACAAGCAGAATATTACGAACCTTAAGAAGTCAATTTAATCCGAATTAAAATAACAATTTCTGCCTATTCTCCTGTATTCTTCAATTCTTTAAAGGTAAAAAGATTGTCATCACTTTTCCTTTTTGTGAACGTTGTCGTACCACCAATTTACCCCCGAGGGCTTGAAATAGATTTTTAGTCACGCTAATATTCAGGCTGAGGCTACCTGTTTCCGGTTGAAACATTAACAGCGGACCAATGGATTTAAGAGGAGATTTAGGAGTCACTCCCGAATTAGAATTATTACTATCCGCTTGAGATTCTAGTTGTAGTTTGAGTTGATTTCCAGCCAGACAAACCCCCATTTGAATATGGCTGCCACAAGGCAAAGAACGGCTAAAATTCTCAATTAACCCCGTTAACACCTGATCTAACATGGTTGGATCGCTGACGACTGTCGGTAAAGTCGGCGGCAAAACAACATCGAGGGTATGATTGCGTTGATGGGCTTGTTTTTGCCAACGGGGAATACTACTATTGAAGACATCCCCTAATGGTAAAGCGGTTAATTGAATAGGGGGTTTTTGATGACATTTCTGAGAGTTTGACTGTTGTTGAGAAACTTCTAATTCTACTGCTTTGAAAATTAGATTAAACCGATCAATTTGAGTGGTACACTCTTGATCGATCATTTCTAAACGCTTGCGAACGATATCCGGATCAAATTGACGACGTTTAAGTAATAACCGAGTTAATGTCCGAATAGTTGCCAGCGGTGTCCGCACTTCATGGGCGATCGCCTGCAATAATTCTACTTCCGCATTCTGTCCGTTAGAATTTACTGAAATTGTCGGTATGGTGTGATCACAATGAGTTAATTTAATATTTGAGGATGTAGATTTTGCCGGAGGATGGGTTTTAGATTCAACAGATTCACCGTTGATTTTCACTCCGATTGGTAAGTTTTTTAACATTAAACGGCTAAACTGCATCACCGTTTTATAGTGGGGAACGATAGGTGAAAATTGCTCAACAAAGCTATCAAATAATACTAACGGTTCCTCAACGATACTCACCCCTTCCTGTTTAGTAGAATCGTTAACTGTCTGTAAGCGATGCCGCAAAACAGCTAATACTTGATTAACAATATTAGGTTCAAAAGAAAATAGAAACTTTGGGTTTCCCCCCCGATCCACACCTAAAGCCATAACTAAGCTAAATTCAGTGGTTAAAACCACACAAAAGGGTTCTTGAGTTAAAGGATCGTCATTAGGCAGAGAAATAGTAGAAGTAGGGGGTTTTGACCCTAACTTTTTTTCAGAGGCAGGCGGCAAAGGCAATGTTTGCCGAAGTTTAGATTGGCTGCAATTTCGAGTCCGGTTTTGAGGGATAAATAATTGAGTAGCAAAGTTCGAGGCTAAAGTGGGATGCATTAAAATCGCAGACGGCCCTGAGAACACCACGCCCTGAGCATGGGCTATTTGGCTCTGAGGCGGGGGCAATTGGTTTAACGTAGACCATCGGGGTTGAGGGTGACAACGTTCTTCCCTGCCTAAACTAGGGCAGTCTAAATCAATTGTTTCGGGGGAATGCTGGCTCAGTTGTTCTAACAGTTGGTTAATCGTTTGCACAGCACTATACCATTCCCGCTGGGCTTTGAAGTCTTGTAAATTGGCGGATGACTCTAATACAGGTGAGTCGAAGAGTGGATCAGATGAATTCTGAGCTATAATTTCGCTCGGGGTGGGTAAAGATAAACGGGTCACAACAGCACTCCCTTTATGATCGACGATAAGTTATCAATTTTTAACTTTGTGAGGCTTTGACTCTCATCCTATTCAAGATGGAGATAACGACGCGCAATTCTATAAAAATTAAATTGATTGGATTTCAACTATCTCTAGTCTAGTCTTAAGCATATCCATCTTCAGCTATGATTTATATTCGTAGAACCGAACTAATCAGTCGCAATGTCCCGGCAACGGGGTTAAGATCCCGTGGGGCTATCTAAAGTTCCTACAAATAACCCCCATCTCGTTAAAGATAGGGGTATTCGAGGATAGATAAAAAACAGAGATAATTTACAATACCCCTTTTGAACTGGGAATTTGACCTCCTCGCCTCGGATCCATTGCAACAGCCATTGAAAGCGATCGCGCAAACGCTTTAAATGTGGCTTCAATAATATGATGAGAGTTGATCCCATC
>CAYNXM010000245.1:0-2576 GCA_964401105.1 uncultured Lyngbya sp.
GATGATAAACGAAGCAAGATGGAAGAGGGAAGAGGGAAGAAGGGGCAGTTTCCGGGGGATTATGACCCACTCCTCACTGTTGACCGCCAAGTCGAAGAGTCGGGCAGGAGTCTTAAACCCACGCATGACAAAGTAGAAGAACTCTTGCCTTCTTCCTCCTTCCTCCTTCCTTCTTCCTTACAAGGCGAAAGCCTTGATAAAACATTAACGATTACTCGCAATATCACAGTGGCACAGTGGGATGAGAAGTCCCAGGAGTGGCAAATTGATAGCAATTTAGCCTCGCAACATCAATTTTCTGTCAGTCAACTTCTCAATAACCAAGTCGTTGACACTGAAGGATATCGATTAGTTGGAGATGAGGAGGAACGGGTTGTTACGTTTGAAGAGGTACGATTCCAAGCTATCGAAATCAGTGGAGAGTGGCAGGTAACGGAAAATCATTTGACTGAAGACGAGCAAAACCGCATCCTTAAACTCCCACAATCTTCACAAGATTATAACCGTACCAAAGATGGTAAGGATTTAGTCAATTATTTTCAACGTCATGCCCCCGAACAGTTCGATTCTGATATTGGAGTGATTAACTGGACGGCGGAAAATGGAGAGTTTGACCGCAGGTTTGAAGTTTCAGTACAACCGGATAAGTCTGTTTTAATTGAAGGATTTGATTTGAAGCAAAAGGACGAATTCGGTAATTCTCGCCAAATCTTCAAGGCTGAAATTGGTATAGACAGTGCGATTAATTGTTCTCAATGTGATATCGATAGCCGGGATATCGATCAATTACTTCAACAGGAAAGCTCATCACGGCAGACTTCACAGCGACCTGAACGTAGCCGTTGACGAAGGCATCTATGCTGAGGGCAGAGGGCAGAAGGAACGATTCTAGAGAGATTCTGACCTCAGTTAATTGAAGTCCGCGAGCATCACGAAGATTACGGCAGGGATTACAGAACCCACTCCATTAAGAAGGAAGAAGTTAACTTAAACCGAATGCCATCAACTCTAGTAGCAATCTATGGCAAAGCTTAATCAAACTTCTGCACGCTTTAAGGCAAGGTTCTAGACAATCGTTATTCATGATGAAGCATACAAACCGCAATGCCCTCTGCCATCTGCCATCTGCCTTAAAGACCCAACTCATTATTTACTTTTGAATGTAGGAGGAACTTGTATCATGCAATTCGAGTATTTATCTCCCAATACTAAACATGAACGTGAACATGAGTATTATCAAGGCTCAATGCGACCGCCTAGCCGTCCGCAATCCTCATCACGTCATCACCGGAAAAGTCTCGAATCTAAACTGAGCAAGGCTTTGGGAATGCCAGTCTCCAAAGGCGATCTATGGTTACTAGGGTTGCTGATTGCTGGGTTGACTTTCATTGGTATGAGGCATCCTGAAACTGTCGTGGTTTATTTAATCACCTGCCTGATTGCCTTGTGTGCCAAGATGATTGCCGATTATACTCCTGCCATCGGAGCCGTTGTCGGCGCTCATATCAAAGTGCATCATGTAACAGCAAGTATTTTGCTTTGCACAATGGTGTTTTCTACCATTGGGATGCCTGCTCAAGCCTTATTATTTGAAGCCATTGAAACTCAAGTTAATGAGATTTTAACGGGTGCGGGTAGCACTATCGACCCTGCAACGATAACGTTAGTATTCACTGTTCTGAGAATTATCGTTATTTTTGGCTTTTTGGTCGGGGGTATTTTTCTGGTCAACCAAGCGATGCAAGGGGGTGACTGGAAACCCATTGGTAACATGATGGCGATTGGAGTTGGTTTTGTCCTGGCAATTGAGGTGTTATCTAACCTCGTCTTAGGAGCAGGTGGAGGTGGAGGAGGGGGAGCAACTTAATCGCTTCGCTCTGCTCGAAGGCAGAGGGCAGAGGGCAGAGGGCAGAAGTAGGGAGTAAGGAGTAAGGAGTCGGAAATGGGGCAGAGGCTTGTATTCATCCCTTACACTCCTCAATATTCGGTCAATTTGGGCTAAAGCTACTTCTTTGCTTCTCTTACAGAAGAATGGAAATTTTAGCCGACGACAGAATTAGAGTTTTAGCTTATCCTCACTCAGACTAAATGCATATTGAAGCCGAATACATACGTGGAATTAGCATTAATTTAACTGTATTTCGTAATTCATGAATACCCTCTTTCAATGATTTCAAACATCAGTAAATTGAACAACTAATTCCTTCTGCTAAAATCCTTCGACTATACATCCTTGACTCATAGATGCAAAGAGCTATCTACCATATAGCATCTGCCATCTACCATCTACCATCTGCCCTCAACATCCGTTCAAACTCACAGTTCCATTAAGGCGGAATTATGGAGAATTGAAGCCTATCAAAATTAAAGAGCTTGATAAGGATTAAAGAAAATTCTCTCTGCTAAGAGCCTTCAATTATCTATCTGCCCTCTGCCCTCTGCTATCTGCCTTCGACTATCCTTTTGAGACAAAATCATGGAAAAAAGTAATCAGTCAGGCTTTGTTAAAGTCTCCAAAATCTATCAGCAACAAGCCAGTGTCGGCCCCATACCTGCTGACCAGCTTATCCCTTGGG
>CAYNXM010000246.1:0-48576 GCA_964401105.1 uncultured Lyngbya sp.
TTACCGACTCATAAAGCATTAAAAGTTCGAGAATTAATTGAATCGGTAGGAGCACAAGTTGTATTTTTATCTCCTTACTCTCCTGATTTTAATCCCATTGAGAATTGTTGGTCAAAAATTAAAGAATATTTAAGAAGCCAAGAGTCTCGAACAGTTGAAGACCTCAACCAAGCTATCAGTGAAGCTATTGATTTAGTGAGCGATCGCGACATAATTGCCTGGTTGACTCACTGCTGTTATTATGCGCCACCCAATTGAAAACCGCTATTATGAGCTGGTCAACGCCATTATAGAATAAGGAATTAAGGGGAGTCTGAAACTGGCTCCCCTTGAAAATTTCAACAAAAACGTTTATAGCGATAAATGTAATTAAGATAAATGAGGAAATTATCAGCGTGGTTGTTAAGCCAAATTGGTTACGAGTAAAAGCACCTCAGTGGGAGCGTGTTGGCAATACAAAGGAAGTTTTACGGGACTTAGGCTTAAACACAGTGTGTGAAGAAGCCTCCTGTCCCAATATTGGTGAATGTTTTAATGCAGGAACTGCTACTTTTCTAATTATGGGGCCAGCTTGTACCCGAGCTTGTCCTTACTGTGATATTGATTTTGAGAAGAAGCCTCAATCTCTCGATCCGACTGAACCGGAGCGCTTAGCAGAAGCAGTACGACGGATGAAATTAAATCATGTGGTGATTACCTCAGTCAACCGCGATGATTTACCGGATGGGGGAGCAACACAGTTTGTCCAGTGTATTGAAGCGGTTCGTTCAACATCAGTAAACACAACTATTGAAGTTTTAATCCCAGATCTTTGTGGTAATTGGGACGCTTTAGAGATCATTCTTAAGGCTCAACCTGATGTTCTCAACCACAATACAGAAACGGTAAAGCGGCTTTATCGCCGAGTTCGCCCTCAGGGAGATTATCGCCGTTCCTTAGCACTACTACAGCGTGTTCGAGAATTGACCCCTTGGATTTATACAAAGTCGGGAATTATGGTGGGTTTAGGAGAAACAGATGTAGAAGTGCGAGAAGCGATGACAGACTTGCGAGCTGTTGACTGTGATATCTTGACTTTAGGTCAGTACCTTCAACCCACGACTAAGCACTTAGGAGTAGCTGAGTTTATTCCCCCTCAACAGTTTGAAGCCTGGAAAGTGTATGGAGAGTCTATTGGCTTTTTACAGGTGGTTGCCTCTCCTCTGACTCGCAGTTCGTATCATGCAGAACAAGTTCAAGAGTTGATGCAACGCTATCCTCGTCATCGATAGATCAGATAGAATGATCAGATTATAGGGGGATTTGAAATCTCCCTTCTCTGGGTTCGCGTTGGCGCTTCGCTTTGAGAAAGCCCTCTTGTTGCACCGCCGCACTACAATTATCGCTTTTTGCAGTGATCTTGATCACAATAAAGCCTTGAATAAATCGCTAAATTATTACTATATTAATCTCTTCAGTTTCATCTTCATCCTGACACAGCGACGGTGGGAAACAGCAATTTAATCAATAATGATTAATGATTTGATGCAAGATATAGTTCTCTACATTTTAAGTCACATAAATTTAACACAAAATTTCCAGATTTAACTTCAGTGATCTCGAACCCGTATCTAGAGTGATAAGGATTAATTTAGAACCTGACAACGGTCACTTCTTTGTGACTTCAGCTCCAATATACTAATTAACAAGCTAGAGAGAGTCACCGTGAACAGCAATCAATTTTCATATTTTGATGCCTACCATCAAACAATGCTATCTATAAGGTAATGCCTAGGTAGATAAGACGTACAGCAGGGGAAGAGCGATCGGCAGCTTGAATTTAAAAATATCAGCAGGGAGCAATGATAGAGAGTCTATCAATTGTGGGCATCTTAATTACAACAGACCCCTGTACGTGCAGCCTCACGTTACTGGAGCAATCGAGAGAATAACTATGCCAGCCACCAACAAAATGCTTATTGATACCGATTTGAACCAGAAGTCAGCGACTGATTTCCAGTCATCAGATGAAATGGATTCTGCAACTGACTTTGATGCTCGCGAGCTTACTAGTCATTCAACCAGCGGATCTTCCGAAAAAACCAAGTCTGCAACGACCTCAAATCGTCGTACGACCGACATGGTTCGTCTATACCTCCAAGAAATTGGTCGTGTACGTTTGCTAGGGCGGGATGAAGAAGTTGCAGAAGCTCAAAAAGTTCAACGCTATTTACGACTGATTGAATTACGCGATACCATCACAGAAAATGATGAGGTTTTGTGTAAGCTTTATGCTCAGCTTGCTCAGTTTCCCATCAGTAGCCGCTTAATGTTGCAAGCCTTCAATGCCAATCTCTACCTTTGTGTTCGTTTAGTTACACTTCATATCTATGTTAAACTCATTCAGACGCGGGATCAACTCGCCGCTCAGTTAGGTCATCGACCTTCTTTTGAACGATGGGCAAGAACCGCAGAGATTGACAATGCTCAACTTAAACCCATGTTAGCCGTTGGAAAACGCTGTTGGGCAGAGCTGGCTGGTATTAGTACCAAAGAACTGGAGCAAATTCAAACAGAAGGAATTCGTGCCAAAGATCACATGATTAAGGCAAACCTACGTTTAGTGGTTTCTGTTGCTAAAAAATATCAAAATCGCGGATTAGAATTATTAGATTTAATTCAAGAAGGGACTCTTGGCTTAGAACGAGCTGTAGAAAAGTTTGATCCCACTCGAGGCTATCGTTTTAGTACTTATTCTTATTGGTGGATTCGTCAAGGAATTACTCGCGCTATCGCCACTCAAAGTCGTACTATTCGTCTCCCTGTTCATATTACAGAAAAACTTAACAAGATTAAAAAGGCGCAACGTAAAATTTCTCAAGAAAAAGGTCGTACTGCAACGATTGATGATATTGGTGCAGAATTAAATATGACACCGGCACAAGTTCGGGAAGTTTTATTACGGGTTCCTCGTTCTGTTTCTTTAGAAACAAAAGTAGGAAGTGATAAGGATACTGAACTGGGAGATTTATTAGAAACTGAGGAGATTTCTCCAGAAGAAATCTTAATGCGGGAATCTCTCCAACGAGATTTACAACATCTTTTAGCTGATTTAACCAGTCGGGAACGGGATGTTATTCTAATGCGCTACGGGTTAGGAGATGGTCATCCTTATTCCCTCGCTGAGATTGGTCGTGCACTAGAATTGTCTCGGGAACGAGTTCGCCAAATTGAAGCTAAAGCCCTGCAAAAACTACGTCAGCCTAAACGCCGTAACCGAGTTCGCGATTATCTCGAATCACTGAGCTAAGTTAATATTTTCCCCTAGTCTATAGCAAGGCTGTTTCATTTTTATTATAGAAATCTTTTGGATTTCCCTATCCCCCTGTCTCTTCCCAGCAAGTAGGTTTTAATCCCACTTTGAAACCTACCTGCCTAGTCTACAGGGGGATTATTAATTCAAAGTCTATAGGATTGCTATAGTGACTGTAATTTTAAGCTTTCTTTTTTAGGTTGGTAGCAGCGTGTAGAGGGCGGGTTGCCCCCTACAGATGGGTTTCTACATTTTGGACTTAAAGCAAGGCATAATCAATCTCATCGGTACTGACAACAACACCGTCAAGAATTGCCAGGGTTTCATCACCGAATGCAATTGTAGTGCTACCAGAAGGGGTAACAGTTAAATCTTCAACCGTTAAACCATCGGCTAAACCGATAATATCTGTGCCGACTTCAAAGTCAATAATAGTATCGGTTCCTTCCCCTGCGGCGAGTACAAACGTATCTGCACCACTACCACCAGAGAAATCATCCCCAAAGAGGAGATCATTCCCTAAACCACCGCGAATCAGGTCATCGCCATCGTCACCATAGATGAGGTCATCGCCTTCATCACCAAACAGTTCATCATCGCCTGCTTTACCACCAATACGGTCATTACCCGCACCGCCGCGTAGGGTATCATTGCCACCAACTGTGCCACCGGAAGAACGACTGTTGAGGTCACCGCGCAAGACATCATCCCCGCCGCCACCGGAAATGTCATCATTCCCTAAGCCGCCAGCAATCAGGTTATCACTGTCATTTCCAGTCAGGACATTATCCCCCTCATCACCAACAATGGTGTCATTTCCAGTGGAAGTATCAAGGATAGTAAAGCTAGCCGCATTCACATCTGCGTCTACGGTATATCCTTCGGTTTCAGCTAAGGCAAAACTGACACTTTCTGGCCCTTCAGTAGCATTATCGGCAATAATATCATTGACTAAAGTAGCACTGGTTGCGCCTTCAGCTAAAGTTACAACGGCTTTGTCAATTAAACCTGTACTGTCATCGATGACTAATTCAAAGTCAGTAATATTTTCACTGCCTTCAACGAAGTAAGTAATATCTCCCGGCAAAGGATCAGTATCCTCTACTAAGTCTAAATCTACTGCTAAACCACCGGAGGGTACGGCTTCAGTTAAATCAAAATTCCACAACAGTTGAGACCCTTCTTCGACTTCTGTGGGTTCTGCAAATACACTGATTGTGGGTGATGAATCTTGTTCAACAATAGTTGTTACCACTTTCCGGCTTAGAGGATCGGCTCTGTAATCATCCCCGTCGTTTAAAATAGTGGTGAAAATCTCATCGATTTCTTCAAGATCGTCTGCAACAGCTTGGGAAACTAATGTCGCTTCAGTCGCACCTTCAGCAATAGTGATATTAAAACCAAAGGATATATTATCTACCACGAGGAAACTAAAGTCGGTAATATTAGTGCTGCCTTCAACGTTGTACTCTACATCCCCCGGTTCTGGATCGTTATTGAGAGTAATGGGTAAAGTCAGATTTAATCCACCAACGGGCGCGGGTTGATTTAAACTGAAATTCCAAGCAAAAGTATCTCCTTCGGCAACGTTAACTTGTTCTGGGGTGAAGCTGACTACTGTTTGTCCGGTAATAAACGTTTGTATTTCGTTACTGTCAGGATTTGCCCTGTAGTCTACCCCGTCGGCTAAAACAGTGGTAAAAATCTCGTCGGCGAATTCTTCAAGATCGTCATCATCAACAACCGCTTCAGAAACTAATGTTGCGCTTTCTACACCTTCTTCTAAAGTAACGCTAAAACCAATCGAGATATCATCTTCGACAATGAACTCAAAATCGGTAATACCCGTGCTACCCTCTACGTTGTAAATCACATCTCCGGGTTCTGGGTCATTATTTTGAGTAATGGGTAAACTGAGAGTTAATCCCCCTTCGGGAACGGGTTGATCTAATGTGAAATCCCAAGCAAAGGTTTCTCCTTCAGTAGCAATTAATGCTTGGGGAGTGATGCTAACAACGGGTGCAGAAGATGGAGGCGCAACACCCTCCTCAACAATGGTTGTGACCACTTGATTTCTGAAAGGATCGGCAACATAGTCATTCCCGTCAGCTAAAACAGTGGTGAAAATTTCGTCGAATTCTGCAATATCATCTACAACAGCTTGGGAAACTAATGTGGCTTCTGTTTCGCCTTCTGGAATGGTTAGGGTAAAGCCAACGGAGACATCATCTTGAGTGATGAAACCAAAGTCCTCGATATTAGTACTTCCTTCAACATCGTAAATCACATCCCCCGGTGCTGGATCGTTATTTTGAGTAATGGGTAAACTGAGAGTTAATCCACCTTCTGGCGCAGGTCGATTTAAACTAAAATTCCAGGCAAAAGTATCTCCTTCAGTAACGTTAACGTCATCTGTGGTGAAAGTAACGACGGTTCGATCAGTTAAGACAGTAACAAGTTCATTTTGATTGGGATTGGCGCGATAATTCTCCCCATCAGCTAATGATAAGTTGATGAGTTCATCGGTTTCTGGAAAATCATCGGCGACTACATCTAGAACTAATGTCGCGACCGTTATACCCTCAGCCAAGGTAATGGTAGAACCAAGGGATATGCCATCTACGACCAGCTCATTAAAATTGGTAATACCAGTGCTTTCTTCTAGGTTGAATCTGATATCCCCTGGTACTGGCTCAGTATTGAGAGTAATTGCTAAATTGAGACGTAATCCACCTTCGGGAACGGGTTGATCTAATGTGATATTCCGAACTAATGATTCTCCTTCAGTACCAATGATTGTGTCTGAAAAAATGCTAACTGTAGGTATCATGGTAGATGAATCGACCCTGTCTAATAAATTGGTAACAACTTGGTTTTGAGTCGGGTCAACGCGATAGGTTTCGCCCTCAGCAATGACTGTGGTGAAGGTTTCCGAACCTTCTTCGATATCATCCGCAACGACTTCTGAGACTAGAGTTGCCTCCGTTGCGCCTTCAGCAATGGTTAAGTTAAAGCCAACTGAAACGTCATCATCCTCAATTTCAGAGTTGACGAAACTAGCCATATCTTCGCCAATAATTTCATGGACGCGACGGGTGGGATGGTATTCGTCCCAGAAGTAATATTCGTCAGGTGATCCGGGTGCTGGGGGTTCTACCGGAAACACAGGTTGATAAGGATCGTCTACATTCGTTAGACCAAAGTCTTGAGGGTTAGAACGAATCTCATCACTAATGGCAACATGGTCATAGAGGGCAATTTCAACCCCTAATTCCTGACTAATGGCTGCCAAGGCTTCCGGAAGCAGTTCGTTCACCTCGTCGGTAAATACAGTGGCTTCTTCAACTTGTCCAAACTCAATCACACCGGGTAAAATATCCAGGTCAGAAGAATTGACGATCAGAAACTGTTGCGCCCCTAATTCAGACAGGTCAGTCACGCCTTCGACGATATTCTCGACGGTTTGGGCGGCTAATTCTTCAACAGTTCCCGGTAAACCAAAATCAGTATATTCAAACAGGTCATTGGCAGAGGCAAAGATAAAGTACAGTGCATCCGGGTCAGCAGATGCCTCTGCAAGTTCTGTAGAAAACTGATCGATTTGACCGAATACCCCTGTATCTTGGAAAGAATCTAGCCAACTGTAATAGTTTCCTGCCCCACTTTTCGCCCCACCGACGGCATAATCGGTTAACGCTACATCCAGGGTGTCAGACAACACTTCAACGGCTGTCGGCCCATTTGTCCAGCGTCCCTCATCATCATAAAGTCCGAGATCGGGGTCGGCTGGCAGAATAAACGAACCTTCTACACCTGCCGCTACTGCATCGGTTGAAATCTCAAACGATAGCCCATCATCTGAATAACTATCTCCGAAAGCATAAATTTGAGAAATTGAGGAAGTTGTCACAAACTCAAACTCTGAGATATTATTGCTCCCTTCAACAAAGTATTCAACATCTCCAGGGGCAGGATCGCTATTTTCAGTAATGGGCAAGAATAAAGATAAACCCCCGGATGGTGCAGGTTGGTCTAAGCTGAAATTCCATGCAAAGGTTTCTCCTTCTGTGGCCGTGACAGTGGCTGGAGTCAGGCTAACAACGGGTGTAGAAGATGAATCTTGTTCAATAATTGTTGTTACCACTTCCCGGTTTAAAGGATTGGCTCTGTAATTGTCCCCGTCGTTTAAGATAGTGGTGAAAATCTCCGAGACTTCTGCAATATCATCAGCAACAGCTTCGGAAACTAATGTGGCTTCTGTTGCACCCTCAGCAATAGTTAGGGTAAAACCAACAGATATGTTATCGACCACAAGGAAATCAAAGTCGGTAATATTAGAACTACCATTCACGTTGTAAATGACATCTCCAGGTTCAGGATCGTTATTTTGAGTAATGGGTAACGACAGAGTTAATCCACCTTCGGGGGCAGGTTTATTTAAACTGAAATTCCATGCGAATGTTTCTCCTTCGGCAACGTTAACTTGTTCGGGAGTGAAGCTGACTACTGTTTGTCCGGTAATAAACGTTTGTACTTCGTTGCTGTCGGGATTTGCTCTGTAGTCTACCCCGTCGGCTAAAACAGTGGTAAAAATCTCGTCGGCGAATTCTTCAAGATCGTCATCATCAACAACCGCTTCAGAAACTAATGTTGCACTGGTTACACCTTCTTCTAAAGTAACGCTAAAACCAATCGAGATATCATCTTCGACAATGAACTCAAAATCGGTAATACCCGTGCTACCTTCAACGTTGTAAATCACATCTCCGGGTTCTGGATCGTTATTTTGAGTAATGGGTAAACTGAGAGTTAACCCACCTTCAGGAACGGGTTGATCTAAACTGAAATCCCAAGCAAATGTATCTCCTTCAGTGGAAATTAATGCGGATGGAGTGATGCTAACAACGGGTGCAGAAGATGAATCTGGCTCTACAGTTGATGAATCTGGATCGACAATCGTTGTTACCACTTGATTGCTTGCAGGGTTAGCAATATAATTTACTCCGTCTGCCAAAACAGTGGTAAAAATCTCGTCGAATTCTGCCCCATCATCTGCAACAGCTTGGGAAACTAATGTTGCAACCGTTTCACCTTCTGGAATAGTTAAGGTAAAACCAATGGAGACATCATCTTGGGTTATGAAACCAAAGTCTTCAATATTAGTACTTCCTTCAACATCGTAAATTACATCCCCCGGTGCTGGGTCATTATTTTGAGTAATTGGTAACGAGAGAGTCAATCCACCTTCTGGCGCAGGTCGATTTAAACTGAAATTCCATGCGAATGTTTCTCCTTCAGTAACGTTAACGTCATCTGTGGTTAAAGTAACGACTGGTTGGTCGGTTAAGATGAGATTAAGGCTATTTTGATTGGGATTTGCGCGATAATCCTCCCCATCAGCTATTGTTAAGATGCTAATTTCGTCAGTTTCTTGAATATTATTGACAACTGTATCTAAAATCAACTGCGCTTGGGTTACACCCTCAGCCAAGGTAAGGGCAAAACCAAGAATGATTCCGCCATCTCCCAAAAGCGTAGTACGATTGGTAACACCAGTGCTAGCTTCAATATTAGATATTACATCCCCTGGTTTTGGCTCAGTATTTTGAGTAAATACTACATTTATAGTTAATCCACCATTCGGAACAGGTCGATCTAAACTAAGATTCCAAGCAAATTGATCTCCTTCTGTGGCAAATGCAATTTCTTCGGAAAAGCTAACTGTAGGTATCATAAATTCCTCAATGGTCGTAGTGATTGTGGTAGAAGTCGGGTCAACGATGTAATTTTCGTTTTCAAGCAGAGTCAGCGAATAGGTTTCGTCTCCTTCTACGTTGTTATCTGCAAGTGCTTTAATTCCAATCGTTGCTTCGGTTTCCCCTTCAGCAATAGTGATATTGGCAACGAAAACGCCATCTTCTATCGCGTCACCAAAGTCCGTAATATTACTGAAAAGTTCTAAGGCATTATCTGTATCTCCCGGTTCGCCGTCGGGGTCATCGATTCGTAATTTTATCGGTAAACCACCGGCTGGCGCGGGTTGGCTGAGATTAAAGGTTGTAAGCTGTGGGTCTCCTCCTTCAACAATGACAGTTGTATCCACACTAAAGCTGACTGTAGGTAATTCAGTCTCTGAGAGTGCAGAAAATACTTCGCTGGCATCAAAGTCAATATTGTCGAAACTCGGATCGAGAGAGACTAATAGATTAGACGGTAAATCAGCCACAGCAACAGTATCTCCTTGGGTATCTCCTGGATCTGATTCGGTATCAACATCAATATGTAAAGGGGTTTCGGGGGAAAAGTCGGGTTCGCTTAAGTTAATGGCTGCAACTAAATCCCAAACCGGGTTAGGGTCGTTATCACTCTGAATCACTTCGAGAGCAAAATCAAGAAATTCTGCCGCAATTAAGCTTTCAGGAGTTCCGGTTTCTAACCAAGCGTTGTAATCTTCACGATCAAATTCAACTTGATTGGTTGCATCTAATGGTGTTAGTTGAATGTTTAATCCAAGTTCCCCAAAATCAAACACTTCTTGCGCCGCAACCGGGTCAACCCAAATGTTAAATTCTGCTTCTAAATTAGTTGAAAAAGGAGGAAAATCTAAAACGGGTAAATTCCCTTCAACAAATACTGCACCTCCCATAATTTGGATGACTTCAATATTGTCAACAATTGAAGGATCAACACGTAATGCTTCGGCAATATTGGTTAGGGGGCCAGTGGCTAAGATCGCGACAGGTTCGGCAGAGTTATTAATCGTTTCAATGATTAAATCAACCGCACTATCACGAATTTCAATACTGGGATCGGCTTCTTCTGGTAATGTGACAAACGGTGCCCAGAATGCATCAGATCCATCGCGAATAAAGTCCGGAAACTCGTTATTTCCTGCTAAAGGAGTTGATCGACCAATTCCAATTGGAATATCTGGATCTTCTGTGCGAGTCAACATCTTAGCGATATTGTCCGCAAAAATCTCAGGACGAGCAATACCTTGAGAAATCGTAATCGCTTGTAGATCAAATTTAGGATTTTCTAGCATAAAAGCTAGAGCCGTCATTCCATCTTGACTACCATCATCATCAAAAATTAAAGGAGTAGGTGCAGAAGTATCAAAAGTTTCAATCGTATTTTCGATTGAGTTTTCAGGATTTTCCATTGCTTCGATCATGCCTTTGGAATGGACTGTTGAACGTGACTTTTTTATCGTCAATTCTACTTATGGCTTAACGAAGGTTTCAGATCAAACTGTTATTAAATTGATTGCAATATGGGTTTGCAAAAAAACACTACTAGTAGTCGGTAACATATTATTAGCCATGAAAACTAACTCACTGCTAAATTAGGAGTGATAATCCTCAAAAGCTGATCATTCAAAGCTCTTAGACTTATTCAATAAACCTAGACTCGCACAGTTAGGAAGCTTGACTCAACAAATTTTTTAATTCAAATCCAGCTAAGAAAGCTAATTTTATGTATCAACAATTATTGATTTCTCAGTAATTTTACTTGACCAGATTTAATACTTCATATATTACATGACTCATCTTGACTCTGTCAATAGCTCGATCGCAGTTTTGTAGTTTTAAGATTTATGAATTTGACCGATAGTAATCTGATTTGGGTATAATGTATAAAATTTCAATACTGAGATATATAAATAATGTTATAAAAAAATAGAGACGCTCACTTCAGAACGTCTCTATAGTCAGAATTCATTGTTTAACTAGCTAGCGAGATATTCCCGCACTTTAGCTTTACGACGACGCAGATGGTTAAGGGCTTGGTTTTCCAGTTGTCGCACCCGTTCTCGGCTGATATTCATCCGCACACCGACTTTAGAAAGAGACATTTCTTTACCGTCGTCTAAACCATAGCGTAGGTTTAAAACTTCCTGCTGTTGAGGAGTCAGTTCAGAAATTAAACTCTTAAGATCTTGGCGCAATAACTGACGAGTTACATAGTTATCAGCCGATGCATCTTCATCTTCTAGGAGATCTTGCAATTCTGTATCTTGATTATCCCCAACTCGTAAGTCTAGGGAAATCGGTTGACGAGAAGCCAATAAATACTCCCGAATTTGAGCCGGTTCAAGATCGAGGGCTTCGGCAATTTCCCCAGGTGTAGGGTTACGGCTATATTTCTGGAAGAGTTCCCGCTGAACCCGTTTGATCTTGTTGAGTTTTTCGGTAATATGGATAGGAAGACGAATGGTACGGCCATTTTGCGCGATCGCTCTTGTAATGGCTTGTCGTACCCACCAGTAAGCGTAGGTGGAGAATTTATAACCTCGGGTGGGATCAAATTTTTCTACGCCCCGTTCTAAGCCGAGAGTCCCTTCCTGAATCAGATCGAGAAACTCCATATTCCGCTTTTGGTATTTCTTGGCAATTGAAACCACGAGGCGCAGGTTTGCCTCGATCATTTTTTGCTTCGCCCGCCGTCCTTGCTTTAAATGACGCTTGAGTTCGGCTTCGCTACAATTGACTCCATCGGCCCATTCCTGGTGAGTCGGTTCTCGTTCTAATTGTTCTGCAAGTTCACTCTTCGTTTCTAGCAGTTGCATCATTTGCTGAACTTGCTTGCCATAAATGATTTCTTCTTCTCGCGTTAACAAGGGAACGCGACCAATTTCATGGAGATAAGTCCGAACAGTATCAGTAGAAATACCAGAACGAGCACCCACTTTGGTAGACTTAGCTTTGTTTTGTGTTTTAGCAGTTGCCATAAGATTTAGAAATTATACTCCCATTACAGACCTAAAGTTGTAACCCGGCTTCCTACTCGGTTGGGAGTAGGTGAGGTAGGGATCGCCGACTGAAGTCGCGATCGCGCTTTTATTTAGTTGTTGTAGAACGCCTGAGGCAGAGGATTTCTACTCTGTATCGCGTCATTGAGGTAGACCGATCAGCGGGATGAGTCCCTCGCTTTCCCCCCCCATCCCTTTCGTCAGTTCTCAATACCTTTAGACGATAAAATCGACTAACAAGTTCAATTGAGGCTTATCCAAACTGTTTCAAGGAACTGATGATTTTGATCTCACAAAATCCTTTTGTAATTTTGCCTACGATTTCCATCCTGAAACGAGGCTTCAACTCAGGATTAATAAAATTTGCATCTTTTTAAGATTATTATGAAGGATAACCCTGATAAAAGTCAAGTGCTTCATTTAAGTATTAATCAGTTTGATCGCTTACTTTATATGATGCCTTAAAAATTCTTTGATTGAAATGAAAACTGTTCAGCAATAACCGAACCATTACTTCTGGCTTTCCGCATAATTCAGTATTTTTGCTTATTTTATAGAAGAAACTGGCTCTTTTCAGCCTATTCGTTATAAATTAACCCTAAAATCCTAAATCATCCATTGCTGTTGCCGCCGCTTCTAATACTTCTTCATCTGACTTCTGTTCCCAGTCTGTTTCGCCAATTTCGCGGTAAAAGGTTTCATCATAAGGACGAGTCCGAATTACCACGGGCATAGGAACTGCATGACCGAGAACTAAAGCCTGTTGTTTAGAGTCTAGTTTAGACAAAACAGATCGTAAACTTTGACTGCCTGAAACTCCAGTAAAAATCGCTTCAATATCTTTATCATCATTCAATAAAGCGGTGATCCTTGTCCCAATTTGAGACATCACTTCTGAGTCAATTCCAGAAGGGCGTTGATCCACCACGAGTAGAGTGACGAAATACTTCCTCATTTCCCGAGCAATAGTTCCGAAAATAGTAGACCGAACGATTGCGGGGTCAAGGAAACGGTGGGCTTCTTCAATTGTAATCACCAGTTGTTGTGGGCGATCGCAAGGATTTTTAGAGGCTAAAAAGTTCTCGGCTTTGCGGACATAAGCTTGGTGAATTCGGCGCGTCATCATGTTAGTGACGAGCATATAAGATAACATATCTGACTGGGAGCCAAATTCAACAATAATATGTTTGCCAGCATCGAGACTTTGTAAGATTCGCTCTACATAATTATGGGGACAACTGCCACGCATATACTTCAAGTTATCCATCCGTAATAGCTTGCGTTGCAGGGACATAATTGACCCTTTGTGACCCCGTTTTTCTTCACAAAAGAGCTGAATTTCTTCATTTGTCATGTCTAAAAGTTGCCGAATCCAAGACTTGCCATATTCACTGCGAAGAATATTGGCACTATCTAAACTGGCTTCTGAGAGGTTTAACTCTCGTTGAACTAAAGATAGATCCTCAACTTCAATTTGATCGTAACTGAGATACAGTTCTTGAGCATCCCGAATACCGCGCCGACGGGTCGATTGAGGGTCGAGGGTATAGACTTCTACTTGTCCCGGAAACAGTTGTCGTAACCCTTTGACGGTATTCAACCCTTTACCTTCTGAAACGGCTTCCCAACCATATTCAGAATGCATATCAAAAATTAGATTAACCCCCGCTTTTTTGCGGATAATTCCCGAAATCAGTAAGCGAGTCAGGAAAGATTTTCCGGTGCCCGATTTACCAAATATCCCGTTACTTCGTTCTACAAATCGATCTAAATCCAAACAAACGGGAACATCCATGTCGATGGGTTTACCAATGGCAAAATTACGACGATGGGGATCATCTTCCCAACCGAAAATAATCCGAAAATCCCGTTCACTTGCTTCATAAACTTGAGAAAAGTGACAAGGAATGGTTTTAACCGGCAGCAATTCTACCTCGCTATTGGTTTGAGCTTGAAAAGATGCTAATGTAAACTTGCCATCTAAAGATGTATCCTGAGTTGAACGAGTTTGAGCCTTGAGTTGTTGACGAACTTTTTCCTCAGACTCCAGCATATTTAGCATTAACATCGGACTTAGCTCGATTGTGCCATAAGTACTACCTCCTGCCAGAACAGCTTGCAAAAAATCATCATCAGGATGGGGGGGATTAGCAAAAATTCTAGCACTGGCAGCACCGAGGGAAACATCCGTCAGAAGACAGAAAAAATGCGATCGCATCCCTCGGACGACGAGAAATTTTCCCACTCGCATTTGTTCGACAGAAATATCCGGATGGAGTCGAACTTCTAAGCCTTTGGTGAGGGAACCTTGAGTCACAGATCCGAGAGGTTTTTCCGATGTCATAAACGTTGCTCAAACCACTATAATCTCTCAACTTTTCAGCCTTATTGCGGGGTATTTCCCACTGATTGACTGAAGCTGAACTTACTGAAATAATGTATCATTTTGACTCAATCTCTGCACAACAATTAAACAATTGACTCTGTTTCCATTACCGAGCAAGTCTGATTATTCATACAGTAAAATGGGGGAAATTACGGTAAATTTCATATTTATTTTAAGATTGCATCTAAGCTAGCTACAGTTGGGGTTGAGCCTTTTCCGCAAAATTGCCACTTTCAAGCCTGGGTATTGGGTAAAGAAACCTGCGATCGCACAGCATCGGTAAAAATTGCCCCGGTAAGATTAGCCCCCTCGAGATTGACCTCAAACAAAGTAGCCGAGCTAAAATCAGCCCCAGTTAAGTTGGCACCGGCTAAATTGACGCGAATCAATTCTGCATTTCTCAGGTTAGCATCGGCTAAATTAGCCCCCTCTAAATTAGTTTGAGTCAGATCAATTCCTCTTAAATCGGTATAGGCTAAATTCACCTGAGATAAACTCGCCCGTGTTAAGTCGGCCTGACGTAAATCCCCGTAGCTAAGATCGGCTTGATCAACCGAAGCCCGCGTCAAATCAATACCACGCAAATCGGCAAACTTTAAATTCACTTGATATAAATTGGCAGCGGTTAAATTGGCTCGTCTGAGGTCAACCCACTCTAAATTAGCTTGTTGTAATGCTGCTTTTTTGAGAATAGCCTGACTTAAATCCGCTGCTTTAAAGTTAACCGCTTTCAGGTTTGCCCCACTTAAATTTGCGCCACTGAGGTTAGTGTAACTCAGATCAACCTGACTTAAATTCACCCCTGCTAAGTTAACATTAGCCGCAATTAAATACGCCCCTGCGTCCCTTAAATTAATGTCTGGAGAGAGACGAGTATTGGGATCATAAATTGCTTTTTCTAGAATGACCTCATTTAAATTAGCAGTCCTTAAATCAGCACTACTTAAATTGGCCCGGCTTAAGTTTGCCCGATCTAAATTGACACTGTTTAAATTCGTGTGAGACAGGTTTGCCCCCCGTAAATCAGTCCCCCGTAAATCTGCCCCTCGTAAATCCATATAGGATAAATTAACTGCTTTGAGGGTAACACTGGGAGCCAGGAGATAAGCCCCGGCTACTTCAGGATCAAACTCTTTCGGAAAAATTGTTCGATTATTATAAACTGCGCCGTTTAACTCAGCATTGATTAATTGCGCCCCCCTCAAATCAGCATCGCTCAGATTTGCCCCCGCTAGATTGGCTCGATCAAAGTTTGCACCAACTAAATTGGCTCCTTTGAGATAACATTGGTTTAAATACGCCTGTTTCAATTCTGCCCCCACTAAGGCCGCTTCACAGAGGTGGGCAGCGGTTAAATTGGCAGCGGTTAAATTGGCTAAATTCATAAAGGCTTCTGTGAAATCAGCCCTTCTGAGATTGGCTCGGGTTAAGTTGGTTTCAATTAAGTCTGCATAAGCTAAAATGGCATCGCTGAGGTTAATCTCAGTTAGATTAACGCCTCGAAAGTTTGCCCCTTTTAGTTGTGCACCCGCTAAGTTTGCCCCGATTAATTGCTCAGGGTCTGCGGTGAGGGGATTTAGGATATCATCAAGATCCATATTTCAGTCAGCACGAGGGAAGCCTGGGTAAAGAAAATCTAACCTGTCTATTTTAGGCGATTTTTTGTGATGCAACCCTCAGAGAATGATTAGTAACTGTCCTGTTGCAAGAATGCCTTTTCCCTATTCCCTGAAATATAAATACCCTCTGCTGATAAAATAAGGCTATTCTTGGCTCAAAAGTTCTATAAATATTATGTCTTCTCAAGCTGATTCAACTGCTCAAAATAGTTTAGGTGCAGATGCTGTTGATAGTGCGATCGCTCAAGGTTTAGATCTTGATGGCACTCCCATCCCCTCGGCAAAACTTGAACTTTATCGTCAAGTGATGGGTTTAGAAGCAGGGCGACAACGTAGCGGTGTGAGTAATACGATGCGGTCACGAATTGTGCGGATTGGGGCTAAACATATCTCTCAATCTGAGCTAAATAAAATGTTGTTAGATGCGGATTTTGCACCGTTAAAAGACAAAGAAATTGCTTTCTATTATGGCGGTAAATAAAAAGTCTATTCTTGATATTTTTGCACGAGTCTATTTAGATGAAATTGCAATCTTCTAAAATCCCTATCCCTTGATGATCATATATAACAGGTCACGAAGCGTCTTCTTACGGGCTTGTAGAGACGTTATATATAACGTCTCTACCCAGAATTGCTAAAAGCTTTATATCATCAGCATTTTTCTCCCCTATTACCTATTACCTATTACCTATTGCAAGAGCGATCGCGCGATATTCCCTCAACTGACAATGAAAATTAATCAATTTCTTCATAGTGCAATTTTAGTTTCAAATCTGGACAAAGCTAATTATTTTTATGGTACAGTCCTAGAATTGCCTCAAGTTGAGCGATCTTTGAAGTTTGCGGGAACCTGGTATCAAATTGGGGCGTTTCAACTACATTTAATTGAAGCTCCTCAAGTGATTCCAGATACAATTAATCAGGAAAAATGGGGACGGAATCGACATTTAGCTTTTTCGATAGACGATCTTGAAGTCGCGAAGCAACGGTTAGTTAAACAGGATTATTCTTTTCAGATGAGTTCATCGGGTCGGGCTGCTTTATTTGTTGAAGATCCAGATGGTAATATTATCGAATTAAATCAAGTTTGATTAGCTTCTCTGTTTCTATTTTTAAAGGAGAGTTAGGGATAATACAAAATATGAAAATTATTGCTTATTCTTATACGAATCCTTTGTTAGAAACTGCTCCCGATCCCATAATTTGGGGTTGGGAAGTAGATCGAATTTATCAAGATTTAGGGGGACGACAGCAACTTCAACAATTATTAAAAGATTGTCAAACAGAATCCATAGAATATTTATTGATTCGACGCTACGAAGAATTAGGAGATTCTTTGCAAGAAGTGAGTCAGTGTTTAGCAGATATAGAAAATTTCAATATTAATATTATTGCGATAGATTCTGATATTAATTCATCGATTAATCGAGTTAAGAAATCGGATATTGTTCAACTGTTTGCAGAAATTCAACGCAGTCAGCGCAGTCGCCGGATATGTGAAGGACACGCCCGTAATCGTTTAAAAGCAGTTCCTCCACCTGGAAAAGTACCTTATGGCTATCGTCGAGGTAAGGATAAATATATTTTAGATCGCAGTACTGCACCGGTTGTCAAAGACTTTTTTGAACGATTTTTAATTTATGGTTCTCTGCGAGGATCGGTAAGATATTTAGAACAACGATATGGTAAAAAAATATCAGTAACCACTGGAAAGAGATGGTTAACGAATATGGTTTATCGGGGCAATACAGAGTATAAAAATGGTGAAATTATTCCGAATACTCATATTCCGATTATTTCTAAAGAAGAAGCCGCACAAGTGGATCGACTATTACGACGGAATCAAAGAATGCCTCCTAAAACTGCAAGTGCACCCCGTTCTTTGGCGGGTTTAGTCGTGTGTGGAAAGTGTAATTGTTCGATGACGGTTTCACGGGTAACGGCTTATCGTAAACCCCAAGAATATCTCTATCTTCGTCCGATGAGTTGTCCTGATAAACCCAAGTGTAAGGCTTTATCCTATCATCAAGTTTTAGAGGCAACTATTACACAAATTTGTCAAGATTTACCCCAAGCGGTAGCTAACCTAGAATTGCCTAATCTCAATACAGTTCAAATGGGAATAAAAGCAGAAATTGCCAATAAAAATAATATTTTAGAACAAATACCACAGCTAATTGAAACTAAGATTTTAGATGAAGAAACAGCACAACTTCGACTGTACAAGCTGCGGACAGAAATTGCTGCATTACAAGAAAAATTAGCACAATTTCCCCCAGTCAACTTAAAAGAGACAGCCCAAGCCGTTTCTATTCCTCAATTTTGGTTAGATCTAACAGAAACGGAACGACGATTTTATTTCCGTGAGTTTATTCGGCAAATTGAGATTCTGCGAAATCCGCAAAACTGGCAGTTAAAAATTAATTTTATTTTTTAGGCATATTCTGATAAACTATATTGTAGAGACGCTCTAAGCAAACGCCTCTACAGGAGATTAACTTCGGGTTAACCGAATGTGATCCATGATCCGCTTTTTACGTTCATCAGAACTCATTAACCCCATGGAAGAGATGGAAGTTTGATTAAACTTACCAAGACTTCGGGCAAGATGTTCTTTTTTCTTCAGTTGTCCCTGTTCTGAACTGGCCATAATGATCTCAATTGAATGGAGTGAATGGGTAATTGTCCGTCTTCTATTTTGATACAAATTGGCAACATTTTACAGCAGAAATGGGTAGAATTCTAAACGATAGTGACAAAATCGGATTCGCCAATGAAAGCGGCATCAACCCCTTCAAGAATTGCAATCAATTCATTGTTATTGGCAAGCCGGATTGTAGTAGAATTATTTTCAGAGGCGATCGCCAACTGCTCAAAAGTGATACCAGCGGTTAATCCTAAAACATCCACCGTATCCTCGAAATCGGTAATCAAATCATCGCCATTCGTCAGTATGAAAGTATCTTGTCCCGTTCCCCCAGTTAAAGTATCATTTCCCAAATCTCCACTGACAAAGTCATTCCCACTACCGCCAGAAAGACTATCTGACTCTTGACCCCCGAAGAGAAAGTCATCTCCTTGACAACCCGTTAGGGTATCAACCCCTAAATTACCAAACAGTAGGTCATTGCCTTCGCCACCGCAGAGAATATCATTCTCTTTCCCGCCATAAATTGTATCACTTCCAGCTCCCCCATCAACGGAGTCATTGGCAATATTACCAAATAGTAAATCATTGTCGTCTCCACCATCGAGGCTGTCATCACCCAAACCCCCAAACAGGGTATCATCTCCCCCATCACCGAAGACTAAATCGAGGTTATCGTTACCGAATAACAAGTCATTACCGAAGCCGCCACTGATGCTATCATTGCCAACATCACCCCAGATGTGATCATTTCCCCCTTCTCCAAACAAAATATCATTATCTTTGCCAGCGTATAGGGTATCAAGGCCACTACCGCCATTGAGGAAATCATTACCGCTATTGCCAAACAGAACATCATTACCAATTTGCGCTTCAATATTATCATCGCCATCGAGACCAATGAGAGAGTCATTACCCCCAAAGCCATTAATAGCGTCATTATTTGCAGTCCCCAACACCGTATCATTCCCTGAAGTGCCATTTTGAGAAGCTTGAGGGATGTTAATTTGACGACTAATATTAAGGTCCAAACTGGGGAAGGGTTCATGCAAACAGTCATCATCAAGTGTGGGTTGGGGGATAGGTTCGGGTGTCGGTGTCGGTGTTGGTGTTGGAGTTGGTGTGGGTGAGGGGATAGGTTCAGGAGTTGGTGTGGGTGAGGGGATAGGTTCGGGTGTCGGTGTGGGGATAGGTTCAGGAGTTGGTGTCGGAGTCGGAGTCGGTGTCACTTCCGGAGTCACTTCCGGAGTCGGTTCAGGTGTCACTTCCGGTTCAACACCAAATTCATAAGAACCACTATCAAACTCTGTGGTACCGCTATTATCTCCATCGAGGGGACGGGTTTGACTGCGTTGGTCTGTGGGTAAATTAACCGTGACTCCAGCATCAATAGCGGGACTGCCTTCTAGTAACGGACGAACGAATACTCCGTTAATATTTTGCAGCTCTCCGAGTAGTGGGTCAACCAGGGTAATGTTAGGAGTTGCTTCAATATCATCTGGCCTCAACTCTACAGATTGAAAATTACCACCCCCATCGCTAAACTGAACTTTACTATGATTGGCAATAAATCCCGGTTGACCGCCATTATTACCGACGTTATATGCCAGAATTGTATTAGTCAGAGTGGTGTTAGAACTCCCACCCCAAAAACCACCCCCTTGAGATGCGGCGAAGTTATCAGCAATGGTGGTATTAATAATATTATTCGGGTTAGAACCGTTACTGAGGGTAATTGCGCCCCCTAAGCCTGCGGTTCCATCTGCTGAGGAGGCGCGGTTTTCAGAGAACGTACTGTTAGTAATCGTTAAACGGCCATCGCTACCGACCCATAAACCGCCCCCTTGATTGTAAGAACGATTATTGGCAAAGGTGGTATTGTTGAGCGTAAATTCCCCATTATCTTGACGAATGCCACCTCCTAAAGCATTGCCGCCACCGTCAGGAATCACCGTATTATTAATAATCGTACTATTTTCAACAATTGTTTGGTCAGCAGAATAGGTAAACAGAAACATTGCGCCACCTTTGCCGGCTGCGGTGTTTCCTTCAAAAAAACTATTGCGAATCGCAATTAGTCCGCCAGTTGGGCCGGGGCCGCCAGTTGGGCCAGAATTGTTCGCGCCATCGGTGAAAATTGCCCCTCCAGCGCCTTGAAAACCGCCACCGCCATTTGAAACTGGCCCCGCAGAACTAGAATCATTATTAATAAATCTTGAATTTTCAATCGTTAAATCACCTAAAAGATTATTAATTGCGCCACCGTTACTGCCTTTATTATTGATAAATTCGCTATCAATAACCATTAAATCACCACCGCTTTCTGTTGCGATAGCACCCCCTCCTCTGGAGTTTCCTTCTGCGGAACCATCATTATTCTCAAACTTACTATTAATAATAACGGTGTTACTGTCAAAGGCACTGAGAATACCGCCAGCATAATCAGCGATATTGTTTCTGAGTTCACTATTTTCTAAGGTTAAATTGGTGCGGTTATCCATATAGATACCGCCTCCTGCTCCCGCTTCTCCCTCTCCAGTTACTTTTCCATCGGCAATAATCAGATTTTTCAGAACAATATTGGTGGGGTTACGGCTGGCATCTTTCTGAATATTAAAAACTCGCGAGTTTTGATTTCCACTAATGATTAAGCCAGAGGCGTTCTCACCAGATATCGTTAAATTTTTGTCAATCACTAGCTCACCGCTGGTTAAACTGATAGTTTGAGAAGTCAAGCCAGAGTCAAATTGAATAATATCATCAGGTTGAGCATTAGTAATCGCAGCTCTTAACGAACCCGCCCCAGAATCATTAGTATTAGTTACAAAAATAGTGTTGCCAGTCATTAGAAGGTTATTGTTTAAATCTCTAATTAGGCTTACTAAAGTTGTGGCTAATATCCGGAGTTTAAATTAAAATATTTAAGATAATTTCAGTAAAATTAATTGCATAAAATAGCAAAATTACAAAATATTTATAGCACTTTATAGAAGGGGTATAAATATTTTATAGAGGTTATTTAAAAAAAAATGCTTTTGTAGAGATAATAACTCAGGATTAAATTTAACTAATATTTAGTAATGACAGTTTAAGAAATGCCACACTTGTATTATTCATGATCTCTCTGACACCTGAATCCTCATAATTCAGTTTATTTTGCCTTAATTTTGCAGGTCATGCTGATACTATTTCTTTAGAAATATCTTGATATAGAATTCTACGATAACTCATCATTTTCAGTACTCCAAGAGTTAAATGATGGTAGATACTCCCTTGGAAACTAATGATAGATTGTATGAATTTGAGGATAAAAAATGGGTTAGCAGTAAAAAGGTTGGCACTTATCCCTAACTTGTTAGGTTAAATGCCAATCCTTTGGTGACTCATCCATCGACTACAGGAGCTTACTACAAAAGCCTTATCTCAATTTAGACTAGCTGTTTAAGTCCTTAATTAATTAATAACAGAATTAAACAACATATTACATCAGAAAATATACGGAACTTTAAATCAATAATTTAGACAGGCATTCATCAGTGATTTTTCCGAGAAGTAGCCACCAGGTGAATTGAATAGAGAAATACAGCGCTATTTTTGTTTTAAAATCACTAAAGTGATGTCATCAAATGCTTTTTGCTGACCCATATATTGCTGAATATCTTCAAATACAATTTGTTTGATTTGCCAGACCGGAAAATGGCGAAAATTTTGAACTAACTGACAGAGTCGTTCTAAACCATATTGTTGATGATTAATATTTTCAGCTTCTGTAATTCCGTCAGTATAAAGAACGACTAAATCTCCTGGGTTTAAATAAACTTCTGTTTGATTAATAAACTCAGAAATTTCTGCATCTAGTCCGATAGGAAAGCCTAAATCCATCGTATCAATTTGTTCAATTTCTCCGGTTTGGCGAATAATAACCACTTCCTCATGTTGACCACTAATTTTCAGGGTTTGATTAGCATATTCTAAAATAGATAAGCTCATGGATTTCTGTGAATTAATCCGCTGTAAATTAGCATAAATTGCACGGTTCAAAATATCTAAAAATTTAACTGGATCAGAAATTTTACTTTCTAACAATGTTCTAATTGCCATCTGTACCATAATCATTAATAAACCACTTTCTAATCCATGTCCCGTAACATCTCCAATCGCAATTTTAATTCCGTCTTGATGTCGTAAAATATCATAGTAATCTCCGCCAATTTCATCAGCGGGTTCAATCATACCTGTAATTTCTAGTTCTTCAATTAATTCGAGTTCAGAAGTATTGGGTAACACCATACGCTGTAATTGTTGAACGATCTCAATTTCTGCTGATAACCTCAGGTTTTCTTCTCTTAAATGAGATAAATTTAAATGAGTCCGAATTCGAGCTAAAAGTTCATCTTTAGAAATCGGTTTTGTTAAGTAATCATTTGCCCCCACTTCTAACCCTGTGACTAAATCTTTGACTTGAGTTTTAGCTGTTAATAATAATATAGGAAGTTCTGTTGCTGGAAAATGTTCTCGTAACCTCTGGGTGACTTCATATCCCGTCATTTTAGGCATCATGACATCTAACAAAATAATATCTGGATGTAATCCTTGCTGAATTAATTCTAAGGCTTCTTCTCCGTTATTTGCTTGAATAATAGAGTAGTTTTGCAAAGATAAATTATTGACTAATACTTGTAAATTAATCGGTTCATCATCAACAATTAAAATAGTCACATTAGAATTATCTTTTCTCAAATCAGAGGGTATAATAGTCGAACTCACTTTAGAATACACTGGCTTAAACTGATAGGAAGCACTCGATTCTAAAACATTGTCTTGTGATAAATTTTGTTCAACTGTCTGAGTAGCAGTCGGTAAAGTAAAGCTAAATTGAGATCCTTCATCAATCGTTGATTTTACTTTTATTTCACCTCCATGTAACTCTACTAATTGTTTTGTAATGGCTAGTCCTAATCCGGTTCCAGAATATTGGCGACTTCCTGAACCTTCGACTTGTTCAAACGCAGCAAAAATTTGCTCTAATTTATCTGATGGAATACCAATTCCTGTATCAGCCACTCTCACTTCTATAAAACTATTATTAGATGAATGATTAATAATATTTGCACTAATTTCTACTGTACCTGAGGGGGTAAACTTAATCGCATTTCCCACTAAGTTATATAGAATTTGTTGTAGACGATTTTCATCTGCTAGAGCCAAAGTAAAATTTTCTGAAACATGATTAATTAATTTTAATTTTTTATGATTAACTAGAGGATGGCATAAAGTTAAAACGATATCAATGATAGATCGTAAATCAACCGCATTAAGTTTTAATTCTAATTTTTTATGTCTGAGTTTAGAAAAGTCAAGAATATCATTAACGAGATGAGACAATCGATGACCGCTATTAACAATCATCTCTAAATTGGCACAAGTTTTGGCAGATAGTTTACCCGTTGCGCCTTCAATTAATGATTCTGCAATTCCAATAATTCCATTTAACGGCGTTCGTAACTCATGAGATGTATTTGCTAAAAATTCATCTTTAAGTTGGTCAAGGTGTTGTAACTCTTCATTTTTATTCTCTAGTGTTTCAAAATAGGTTTTAAGCTGCTGAGCCATTTTTTTAAAAGCGGTTGCTAATTCTCCCACCTCATCTTCCCGCTTCAAATTCACCGTTTCTTCCCATTTACCTTGAGCAATTTTTTTAGCAGATTGATTCAGAATAAAAATCGGTTCAGTAACCCAGCGTGCCGTTAAAATACCCGTTAAAATTGCAATTATCAGTGCAACTAAACATAAAAGAATTGTATTGCGGGTATTCTGATTGATTTGTTCCATAAAATCTGATTCTGGAATCACAATCACCATCAGCCAATCTAAACCTCGGCCATCTTGAAGCGGTTTAACGGTAACAATTTGGCGACCTGAAATAGAACTATTTTCTAGAAAATCTGTCGGAATCTCAAAATTAGATTGAGTAAATTCTTCAATTTGTTGATAACTGCCAAACTCTTTGATTAAAAATCGAGCTGTTAATTGAACTAACCCATTTCGGCTCTCAGTTGCTTTGAGGCGCTGCTGTCCTTTTTCTGTATTAATAAACGGCAGTTCATTAATTGAACTCGCGACAATTTCACCGTCTTTATCAATGATAAATGCTAATCCTGATGAACTGATTTTTAGACTTTGTAAAAAGTCACTGAGTTGTTCGAGAGTTAAGTCAATTCCCATCACCCCTTGAAGCTGATTTGTAGCATCATAAATGGGGACAGAAGGGCTAATCCCTAACACGGGAGAGGCAGCAAATGGATAAATGTTAGACCAAGTGGGTTGACCCGCTGCAACCGCTGCTTGATACCAAGGTCGTTCACGGGGATCATACTCATCTGTTTTTTGCAGTTCAACAATATTACCTTCCCCATCAAGTTGATAAATTTCTCGTTGAAATCCGGTTAATTCATCCTGAATATAAAGTAAAGGGGGATCTTCATTTTTAATCAATAAAAAGTTCCCTACTTGATCCCCATAAAAAAGCGTTGTAACGCGATTGCTAATTTGGGTTTGATTCCAAAAATAGGACTGGAGTTGATCAAAATCATTTAGATCGAGATTACCCGATTGAATAGAAGCGACATTTATTTGCAGAAACAAATGAGCCACCTCTGCAAAGCTTTGAAACCGTTCTTCAACCCGATCGCTGACTTCCTCGCTGAGTTGAGCGATCAGCTCATTGACTGCCACAGAGCCATTACGGAAAGACAGCCACCCCGTTAACCCAACCGCCCCAACGATTTGTACGATAAACTGAAGCGTGATCACTGTTCGCAGGGGCAGCTTACTGAAAAGTCGGGTTGTAATCGGATTAAGTGTCTTAATCAGCATGGGGGGGTATAGCCTTGATGGGTGAGTATCCGGATGAGTTACCATTCTTTCAACTGGACTCAGGGTAAATCAGGACATTATCAGCCAATTGTGATAAATTTATGGCGGATTAAACTGGATGGTTCGTCCTATGTTCTTTGTTCTATATTATTTGATATTTTCTGGACTATCGATCGCTCACCGATTAAAGTTGTAGATTATGCTGAGCAATCAAAATCATCTGATCGTCAGTATTAAAAGTGTATTGATTGGGATTCACCTGAAATTGACCTTGACCCTGATCTACTGCAATTAAAATCGCGTTATGAGTTTGTTTTAATTCTAAAAATAGCTCTAAGAAACTTTTCCCCACCCATTCCGGTTTCACCGCAATTCGATAAAAATGATTGCCACCTTCATAAGTTAAGAGTTCTGTAAATACCCCCATCAATCCATGATTTAAAGCCACCTGAGCCAGTAAAAAAGCACTGTGTTCTTGGCTCACCACATAAGCATTAACTCGCCCTAAAGCGAGATGGGAGGAATATTCACGATTAATCAGTTCGGCACAAGTATAAACATTTGGATTTAATTTTTCTGCGGTTAATGCAGCTAAAATAGTTCTAGCATCAGCATCTTGTTCACTCCGTCCATGACTTTTATCCGATAAAATAATACAGGTTTCGGCGCGGCGAACCCCTGCTTTTTCTAAGACAGTAACTTTGGTAAAATCATCTTTTAAAAAGAGGACATTTGATTTTAAATCCGGGTCAATGATGGTATGTTCATCATCAACAAAAGCAATCACAACAACGGGTTTATCTCGAGTTTTCCCAGCAGCTCTATATTCTCGTACAATAATTTCTGCTTTACGATTCCAACCACAAACAATTGTATGTCCTTTTAACTGTTCTAATTCCATCAGTGCATTTTCTTTCCGTAAACGTTCTACCATAAAAGCAGATACAGTCCCTGTAAATACCACAAAGAGTGTCATGTGCATCAGCATCAATAACACTGTAATCATTCGCCCACCTAAAGAGGGCAAAGGTTCTGGAATCGGTTCTCCAGAAAACAATGAATAAATACTAAACCAAAATGCTTCCCCAAATGTAGCGATATCGGAATTTTGATTGCGTTCAAATCCGAGTATAGCGATACTACCCACAATTAAAGAGACTACAAGCAGTTCAAGAATTAGTACATATTCTGGAGTCAGTCGTCTAATTCTTAGAGGGATCTGACTGGTGTAGCGTATCAGAAGATGAAATAATCTAATAATTCTCAGCAGTCGTAAGAAACGAATCCCAGGGGATAAACCTAGGATTTGTAATAACGGCACAACCGCTAGCCAATCCAACCAATAATTACGCCAAAAACGGGGGGCTGAAGGGGCTGCAATCCAGCGTAAGATTAACTCAATCACAAATAACCCACTCATAGCCTGGTTGATCATTTCTAGGGTCAACCACTCCGGGGTACGAATGGGAAAAGCCAGTTCAATAAATGTTAGTAAAATTGAAACCGTAATCAAACACCCAACTATTAGATCGGTGATGGGCTGATGCAAAAACTGTTGTAACTTTTGCCGCCATCTTCGATCAGCAGGTGGGTGTTGAATCGGATTATTTGACAGCCCCATGAAGTGCGTACCTAAAACCTGTTCGGCTTTAGTTTACTACCATTAGCGAGTGGGCTTGAGTCTAAGACTATAATTCTTTATTTATGATTTATTGCTTCTATTGCCCTATTTGCCGTTTATATTCTTGCTGGCGATTAAAGGCAAGCTGTTGCTCATTTAAGACTTGAGAAGCTACAGGCGATCGCATATCCCATTGAACTTCTGCTAGCAATACTAATGTACCTGCCATCACCAATCCTGTGATTAAAAACTGCCACTGTAGAACAGAAAGACACAGGGGAATTGTAGCTAAATGCAGGATCCCTGCCAGGATAAAGGCGCGTGAACCTAATCCAAATCCAGTTGCTACATAACCGACAACACACAAGATTAACCACAGGGGACATAAATGAGGCAATACCCAAGTCCATCCCCAAAAAATGCCTAGATTCGTTAATCCAATCCCCCCTAACATTAGCAATGTCCAGCAGCCCAATAACCATCGGATGCCTTCTATCCAAACCCAGTAACGAGTTAGAAATATCATTGCTAAGGTGCCGGCAATACTCAGAATAGACCACCAATAAGCCTGAGTCAGCCAGCTAATGGGAACAAACTGAGCGACGGTAAACATAACCAGAGTAATTAAACCCCAAACTAAAAAAGCCTGGTCAATTCTGGTGTAAAAGCCGGAAAACAGGGTAATATCACCAATTTTCCAATGAACTTTGAGTAATCCTTCGATATCTTGAACATCTAATTGGGGTTGTTTGAGACGAAAAATAGGCTTTGCTGGATGAGAGAAAGTCATTTAAACTCAGTTATTTTAATTAAAACAGAAATATTTAAGTTAGTACCAGTTTACAAAATTTAACAAAACAAAGCAAATTTTTTCAGGCTTCTGAGACTTCCAGAGTTAAAAATTAGACTTTGCAGTCGGGACGACTTCACCTGAAACAACGGATTAGCAGGCGATAGAGAGAATTGGCTAATATTTTAGATTATTTCTCAAATGATTGCGGTCTACTGTAACCAAAGTTACGTTTGATCGCAAGTGACCGCTATAGGGGTGTGGGAGGAAGTGGGGTATGGGAAATAGGGTGGGGGTTAAGGGAGTTATTCTGTACTGCTGCATAATTTAGTTTCCCCAAGCCGTCATCCCATCGACAGAGATCCTCCAACCCCAGTTTAAAATAAATTAAAATAGTGTAAATAATCTTTAAGCGGGGATGGATGCGAATGCGTATTATTTTAATGACGGGAAAGGGAGGGGTGGGGAAAACCTCTGTGGCCGCAGCAACAGGGTTACGTTGTGCTGAATTGGGTTATAAGACCTTAGTCTTAAGTACTGACCCAGCTCATTCCCTGGCTGATAGCTTTGATCTCGAACTGAGCCACGAACCTCGGGCTGTGCGTCCCAACTTATGGGGAGCAGAATTAGACGCATTAATGGAATTAGAAGGGAACTGGGGAGCGGTCAAACGCTATATTACTCAGGTATTGCAAGCTCGGGGTTTAGATGGTGTCCAAGCCGAAGAGTTAGCCATTTTGCCCGGAATGGATGAAATTTTTGGTTTGGTGCGGATGAAGCGTCATTATGATGCCGGAGATTTTGAAGTGTTAATTATTGATTCGGCTCCCACGGGAACAGCCCTACGGTTACTGAGTTTACCGGAAGTGGGGGGTTGGTATATGAGAAAGTTTTACAAGCCGTTACAAGGAATGTCAGCGGCGTTGCGTCCTCTGTTTGAGCCGATTTTTAAGCCCATTACTGGGTTTTCCCTACCGGATAAAGAAGTGATGGATGCGCCTTATGAATTTTATGAGCAAATTGAGGCGTTAGAAAAAGTCTTAACCGATAATACAAAAACTTCTGTGCGTTTAGTGACTAATCCTGAAAAAATGGTGATTAAAGAATCACTTCGCGCCCATGCTTATTTAAGTTTATATAATGTGGCAACAGATTTAGTTGTTGCTAATCGAATTATTCCTGAAACTGTAACCGATCCTTTCTTTAAACAATGGAAAGAAAATCAACAGCAATATCGTCAGGAAATTCATGATAACTTTAAGCCTTTACCGGTGAAGGAAGTCCCTTTGTATACTAAAGAAATGTGCGGATTTGAGGCATTAGAACGGCTAAAAGAGACGTTGTATGCAGACGAAGATCCAACACAGGTTTATTATGCAGAAAGTACTGTTAAAGTGATTGCAGATCAAGGTTCATATAGTTTAGAACTATATTTACCGGGGATTCCAAAAGAACAAGTACAGCTGAATAAAAGTGGAGATGAATTAAATATTCGGATTGGAAATCATCGCCGTAATTTTGTTTTACCCCAAGCTTTAGCGGCTTTGCAACCTGCCGGAGCAAAAATGGAAGATGATTATCTAAAAATTCGCTTTGCAGAGGTTGCTAAAGTTTAGTTTCAGTGATTAGCTTAAATCGGGTGCGTCACTGACGTACCCAACAACTATAAATTCTCCTTAATTTATTCATCAATCAGCAATATAATAGTATTTTTAGTAATATTAGTAACCTCGATGAATATCAACAATATTTTTTAAAGGCTTGCCTGTTTCAATACTATTCATTGCATCTATTACTTGATTAATTAGTTCGTGAGGTAAGGTAACTGCTGCAATATGAGGCGTGATCGCAATTCGATCATCTAACCAAAATGGGTGATTTTTAGGTAATGGTTCAGTCTGGAAAACATCAAGCCATGCCCCAGCAATTTGACCAGAATTTAAAGCGGTTAATAAATCTTCCTCAATTAAATGTTTACCTCGGGCAGCATTAATAAGATAAGCATTTTGAGGTAAAGCTGAAAAAGTATTGAGATTTAAAATACCTTCTGTTTCAGGTGTTAGGGGTAATAAACAAGTTAAAACTCGACATTGACTTAAAAACGGCTGTAATTGTTGTTTTCCCTGAAAACATTCCACTCCCGCTACATTTTTAGGCGTACGACTCCATCCTCTGACTGTAAATCCTAATCGTTTAAGTTGGGTTGCAACTGTTGAACCCAGCACTCCTAATCCTAAAATTCCTATTGTAAATGAACGAGCATCAGAGGCAGGTAAATACTCCCATTGCTGTGTTTTTTGTAAGCTTAAATAATCCCTTAGTCGTCTTTGAAAGCTCAAGACCGCTAAACTAATATATTCAACCATTTGAGTGGTTAAACTTTCAGAAATTAAGCGGACAACCGTTGCATCACCAAACCAACTGGGATTTTTAAGAATATGGTCAACTCCTGCACCAATTGAAATTACCAGTTTAAGATTAGGAAAATCAGGTAATGTGGGCGCTAAATTAAATCCAGCTAAAATAACATCAATTTCTGAACTATTCCCCACATCAGGCCAGACTCGAATCTCTAAGTCAGGCATTTTTTGCTGAAGTAGTAAAATCCAAGTTTCTACAACTTTAATTTTTCCCAAAAGTAGTAAAGCCATCATTGAATCATGCTAACTTGGGCTGGGAATCATTCAAAGTACTATTATATCGCTATAAATTTTATTGCTGTGTAGAGACATTGCATACAACATCCCTACACAATCAATCATTCTGCGGAAATTAACCAATTAATTCCCAAGCAGAATCTAGGGTATTGCTATTGGTCTTGCTGGCTACTGCATTATTTTCTAATGCCCAAATTTTGTTCTTGTTACCATTACGGAAGAGAATGTCATCATCCCCATCACCGTCATAGTCTTCCACATCTTCAGCTTGCCAAGCGGAGTTGAAGCTGCCAATATTAATGATATCGACACGGGCGTTATCTTCTAACTCCCAAATACGGTTAGCGTTATTTTTGCGCCAGACAATATCTTCATCGCCATCTCCGTCGGTATCCCCTAAACCGACCACTGACCAAGCAGAGTTAAACCCACCAATATTAATCGGTGTACCCACACGGGCATTATCTTCTATTTCCCAGAGTCGGTTAGCGTTAGCATTGTCTTTGCGGAAGAGAATATCATCATCCCCATCGCCATCTGTATCTCCTACACCTACAATAGACCAAGCAGAGTTGAAGTTATTGAGGGTAACAACACCAACTTCATCGAAGTCCTGTATTTCTAAAATACGGTTGGCGTTACCATTGCGTAAGACGATGTCATCATCTCCATCGCCATCAAAGTCACCGATACCTCCAATGGACCAACTCCCATCTAAGCTACTAATATTGGAGGTGTTGATCACTGTAGTGCCGTCCATTTCCCAAAGTTGGTATTGGCTACCATTACGATACAATAAGTCGGCTTTACCATCTCCATCAAAATCACCATTACCCACAGCCGTCCAAGAAGTGTCGAGGCTATCAATATTGCTTTGGCTGGTGACTGTATTTCCATCCATTAACCAAATTTGGTTTTGGCTACCATTTCGCCAATGAATATCTGCTTTACCATCACCATCAAAGTCGTTATCCACGCCGCCGTTACTGGGTGGAGGACTACTCAATAAAATATTAATTCGGTTGTTGTTGGCATAATAATCAGTGATTGTGACCGTACCATTGTTGCCTAAATCAATCACTAAATCATCCCCAGTTTGAGTCTGAGTCACATCATTAGAACTATAACTGGACAAGTCAAGGGTGTCATCAGCATCTGACCCTTCAATCACATCATCGCCCGTAGAACTGTTGAGATTGTAACCTTCAATGGTATTATCCGCATCGTTAAGGATAATATTGTCATCATTTCCGGAGTTAATCACATTCTCAATCACAGCATCGTAGGCGATCGCGGTTCCGTAAGGTGTTGTATAGTAAGTCGTATTGCTATTATCTCCTGCCGCAGTGTAGCCACTACTGTCAAAAGCACTTTGTTCAGTAATGATTCCACCTTCATTCAGGTCAATACGGAACCCTGAATTGGTGACTGGGGTTGTATTAGAGAAGTCTAGAGTATCTATACCAGAACTATCCCAGATGCTTTGTTTGACGCGGTTAGAAGAATCATGACTGGAGTTACCACTGACAAAATATTTAGAGACAGAATCAAACTCGTAAGTTGTGCCTGAGGTATTGTGGTCGTGGTCACCGTAGATATAGTGTAATGCTTTGGTATCGTATGGCATTGGAGTACTTGCCGGATTACCTGCAAAGTTGTAAGACATTAAAGTATTGGTGGTGTTGTCCTCATCGTAGGGGAGGAAGGGCGGATCTCCTGTACCATTAGCATTGTAGTCTCCGGGATGCTTTAAGCCAACGGCATGACCCAGTTCATGAATTAAGGTCATGTAGCCATGTTTTCCGGGTTCTGCTTGGAAGTTGTTTGTACCGCCATTGCCATCATAATAGGAATCCAAGTGAACATCACCTGCACGGTCTAAACCGTTACCGACGTTATAGTCATAAGCATAAGGATAATAGGCATAGGCATATCCTGCATTATCAGATTTCATAATCCGAACTAAACCGTAGTCATTGGCAGTGTCATTCACTTCCACAAAATCTACATCCATGACGGATTCAAATTCTGTTTCTAGGATATAACGGACATTATCCTTAACTGCTTCGCTGACTTCTGAAACTGTTTGACTACCATAATAAGCACCACCATTGGCATCAGAATAGAAGCTGTAAGTAATGGTATTAATGCCCCATTTATTACCCCCTAACAAAGCATCAATTTGATAGTCTCCAGAATTAGAAACAGTTGCTTCTTGAACGACATCACCCATGTAATAATCTGCACCAAAGAATCCACTGATGCTTAGGGCGATGGCATCTCCGTCTACTTCAGAATTAATAAAATCTTCTTCACTCCCTAGCCCCCCTTGACCGGAAGCGAGTCCTTGACTGGCATCATAGGGCAGGTAATTCTGATTAGTTTCTAGGTCATAATAATTTTCAATAAAAACTTGACCTGCTTCTGCTTCATTTCCCGCTTCACTTACACCCGAAATATAATACTGACCGTTGAAACCAAATTCATTATTGCTGCTATCAAAGTCGAAATATTCATCTATTTCGTAAGTCCCTTCTGGTGCATAAGTATAACCCGTGTAAAAATCTTGATAAACGTCCGTACTTTCTCCGGTGTAGTAATAGGTGAAATCATACTTGTAGAGATTTTCTAACCCTGTCTCAGCAGAAAATTCAGCTTCAGAATTCATCAAATCCATAATAAGTGACTCTAAATTACAACAAAAAATCTCAACAAAATTTTCAGCAAAACTTGCGAATTAAAATAATGATATTTCAATTCATTACGTGCTAAGTCTTAACTGATTCAGCTAAGACTTAAAGCTTATTTCAGCAATTTTCAAACTATTCTGAACTACAAAAATATGTCCAAAAATAAAGCTGGAATTGCAGTGAAAATCATGAGGTTCCTCATATTTTCGTGACTAAATCATCTAATTGATGTTATTGGAAGCTGGAGCTAAGAAAAATTCTTAACTCATTAAGAACCTAAACGGGACTAAATCTTTCTTTTAAGATTGATTTGAGCTAGTAAATGTGAAAATACTAGCTATCTTGCTCGATCGGACTGACGTTGTCCCAATCAAAAGAAAGAAAAGCATTAATTTATAACGCTTTCAGTCAATACACACCCTGACTAATTCCATATAGATATATAACACGATGTATATTAAAATGCAATACTTCAAAAATATTTTTTATATTAAATCTGCTCAATATCGCTGTATACGGTTGACACTCCCCGCATTGAAATAGCGGGGATTCTTGATTTACAGATAATTGGGTATCCCCTGCATCGATAGCTGCTCAAGCGGATTAGAGAGAACGGGGAACAGCGGTACGACCGGGCGTGATTCGTAATCACCTTTCGCGAAGCGCGTGTGCGCGCAGAGCGTAGGGAACGCTGAGCAAGAGAGGGGTTCGCCTGCGTAGAGGAAGTTCGCACCCTTACGCGCACGCCAACAGAGGGAACAGCAGACTATGAAAGCCGTGCGACCCTGCTCCCCGTCGTACGGCGAAGCGCGTTACGTTCGCGGAGCGTGTCGTTAGACATAGTTGCCGCCAGGCATACGCGCACCAAGAGAAAGTACGTTTACCTCTGGGGAAAATACAGCCTGGAGGAGAAACAATATCCTGAGAAGCGTAAATTATTTAAAGAAAAATTATCAGATCAGAATCAACTCAGAGAACTCACTACTTCAATTTCTATAGAACCCGGAACAACATTAGGGCCTGGGAATTCTCAATTACCTACCCCTGTCGGAAAACCTAGCCCAACTAGCCGGGAATTGATAGATAATGCTATGATCAAAAACAAGCCTCGGACTGATAACAATAATTATCAATCTAGTAGATCAGGCATTCTCAAGCAATTGTGCTTTATTTAATAGTTGAATTGAGCAGAAAATCTATAGGGTGCATTATTCGTAGGTTAACTCTATAGAAATCAGCATAAAACTCAGCAGTAAAGTAAAAAAATATTAAGATAAATCTAGATTAAATTAAGTTATTAATAAATAAATTAGTTGAGATAAAAATTTGTGAAGAAAGTCAGTTTAAGTTTATATGCATTTCACCTCTGTCAAAGTTTTGAGCGGGCTCTTGATGAGGTTGATGATCGGGCATCAGAATTATGGCAAAATCTAACAAAACTAGCAGATAAAAACTTACCCTTTTCCGAACTCAAAAATCTGCGATCGCATTTAACTTGCTATTACCAAAATACTTATAAACCTGCCAAAGAAGAAAGAAAACAGTACAAACTAACAAAAAACGATAGTATTAACTTAGGTAGTATTTCCACAACCGCAGGCTTTCAAATTAAGGGTAATCTGCAAGCATTTCGCCTCCATGATACTTATGCCGCCGATCTAACTTTATATCCCGATGAGACTCAAGAAATTAAAATTGATCAGCTTCAATTATTCCAGCCTCAATCTTTACTTCCTGATGTTATTCAAGCCAATTTAGGGCAAACTATTTGGCTATATGGCGAAGTTGATGCAACAGAAATTGAGTGCGAAGAACTGGCAAAAAAATATGCGATAGCCTTACTTGCTGGAACTTCTTTTAACCCTGATTTAGACAATATCAATAAAGGGAAATTATTCGATACTTTATTATTTGAATTTCAGGTAATTAATCATAAATATCCCGAAGATTTAACTCAGTGTACTCATCTTTTAATCTCTTTAAATTATCAAAAATATTCTATTACTGAAGATCTGAGTAAAATTTATGATTGGCTATTAGAACTCCTGTGTTGCTATCATAAAATTCGTTTGATTAATTCCCAGGTCAGTCAGCGATATCGAGAAGCTAGAAAATTATATAGTCAATTAGATCAAGATATCGAGCATTTTTCACAATTGATAGAAAATAATAATCGCAAAAAACGTCTCGAAAATCTAAAATATGAAATGATAAAATTACCCAGAAATACAATAAAATATAGTCATTACTTAGGCGATATCCAAGCTTTATATACTGCGATCGCTACTAATACAAAAAATTATGAAATCTGTCTAAATAAACTAGCAGAAATGCAAGAAATTCCTCAATTTTGGCAAAATTTTATTCAAAAAACTCGCGATCGCGATTTAGTTCAAATTCAAACTCATCTTAACTACCTTTCTCCCACACAAGCTAACTTTCAACAGTCTGTTGATACCATCCGAGGTTTAGTTGAAATTGAACAAGCCGAAATCGATCAAATTAATGAAACGGCGGCTGAAAAGCGACAAAATCGTATAGAATATATTATTACTCTTATTAGTACTGGATTAGCAGTGAGTGGAATTTCTTCAGCCGTTGCTAATAACACTGCTATTATGACTCTCAGTCAACTTCCTATCTGTCCCTCCAACACTTCCGAATTCTATCAGTCTACCTGGTGTAGTTTTTCTCTAATATTATTTCACTTATTATTAGGAATTATCTTTGCTGTTATTTTAGGAATCCCATTAGTTTGGTTGTTCAAAAAGATAGGAAAATCGAATTCAAAATAACTTTACTATTAAAACCGATCAAATATTACCGAGCAATGATATCATTTTCATAGGCTGATCATTGCCATCTATGAAAACCGATACTATATTCTATAGCCTGTTTCAAGAATTTCCTAGTTTCTTCTTTGAACTAATTAACCGTCCTGCCGAAGAAGCGACAGCCTATGAATTCACCTCCCGTGAAATCAAACAATTGGCTTTTCGGATTGATGGTTTATTTCTACCCAAAATAGAAGATTCAGTTCAACCTTTTTATCTGGTAGAAGTTCAATTTCAGCCAGATGCTGAGTTATATTATCGTATCTTTGGAGAACTCTTCCTGTATTTACGACAATATAAACCGTCTCATCCTTGGCGTGTCGTTGTGCTTTATCCCAGTCGGAATATTGAAATTGAACAACCCCTGCAATTCGACGAACTCCTTAATAGTTCCCGTGTCCAACGGATTTATTTAGATGAACTAGAAGCAGCCGCAGAACGTTCAATTGGCGTTGGAGTTGTTAAACTAGTAATTGAGCCAGAACAGACGGCAGGAGAACAAGCCAGGCGACTGATTTCTCAAGCCAGACTTCAACTCGCGGTGCGACCCCGCGCTTTCTCAAAGCGCTAGGGAACGCGCACCAAGAGAGCCGATATTGCTGTTCAGCGAGATTTAATTAATCTAATTGAAACTATTATTGTCTATAAACTACCCCAAAAAAGCCGGGAGGAAATTGCTGCCATGTTAAATTTAACTGAAGAACTCAAACAAACCCGATTTTATCAGGAAATTAAACAAGAAGGAATCGAAGTAGGGCGAGAAGCAGCTAAGTTAGAAGCAATTCCGCGTATGGTTAATTATGGATTAAATGCAGAAACCATTGCACAATTACTGAATTTACCTTTAGAATTTGTTCAGCAAACGATTACTCAATCTCAAAATGAATCTACATCAGTATCCGAAATAAATGATGAGTCTCAATCTTCCTAAATTTCAGGAAATTAAATCATGTTACATTTAAAAGTTCAGCAAAATAATCAGGGAGTTTAATTTTTAAAGTATGATGTTGCCTGTTACCGAAGCTGAATCAATTATCCTCAACTTAGTTCAACCTTTTAGTCAAAAAGAAACAGAATGGGTGGAACTTTCGGCTGCTTACGGACGCATTTTAGCCGATTCTGTTAGCAGTAAACTGGACTTCCCTCACTGGGATAATTCCGCAATGGATGGTTACGCCGTCCGCCATCAAGATATTCAGGATTGTAATTTAGAAAATCCCAAAACATTAGAAATTATCGAAGAAATTCCAGCCGGATATCGACCGCAAAAAACAGTACAACCCAGGCAGGCAGCGCGAATTTTTACAGGGGCTTGTCTTCCGGCGGGGGCTGATACTATTATCATGCAAGAAGACACCCAACGTCAGGGAAATTCTGTAAAGATTTTAACCGCTTCAAAACCGCAAGCATTTATTCGTCATCAAGGCAGCTTTTATAAAGCCGGAGATCCTTTATTGCAACCCGGAATTGTATTGGGTGCAGCAGAAATGGCGGTGTTAGCTGCGGCACAATGTTGTCAAGTTCCCGTTTATCGTCGCGTTAAAGTGGCGATTTTTTCGACTGGGAATGAATTAGTTGAACCCAACCAACCCTTGCTGCCTGGACAAATTGTAGACTCAAATCATTATGCATTAACGGCTTGGGTACAATCAATGAATATGGAACCGATTTCTTTTGGAATTGTTCCCGATCAACCGGAAGTGTTGAAAAGTACCATTAATCAAGCTGTTGAAATCGCTGATATTGTGCTATCGACAGGAGGCGTTTCTGTGGGAGATTATGATTATATTGAACAGATTTTAAGTGATTTAGGGGGGGATATTCAAGTTCGTTCTGTTGCCATTAAACCGGGTAAACCGTTAACCGTTGCCAAATTTCCAAATTGTATTTATTTTGGCTTACCTGGAAACCCAGTTTCTGCTTTAGTGACCTGTTGGCGGTTTGTCCAACCTGCGATTAAAAAATGTTCCGGATTACTGCCTCAATTGTATCAGCCTGTGTATGTTAAAGCGCGATTAAAACAAGATTTACGTTCAGGAGGAAAACGAGAAACTTACCTGTGGGGACAGCTTCATTGGACGGACACAGGATATGAATTTGAGTTAGCCTACGGTAGTCACAATTCTGCTAATTTAATTAATTTAGCGCAAACAACAGCTTTAGCAGTGGTTCCAGTCAATCAAAGCTTAATTACGGAGGGGGAATTTGTCTCAGTCTTACGACTCAATTAACAGTCATGCAGAGACATTCCATCGAACATCTCTACAATAATCAACAGCCATAATTCACTTCACTTACTCCTGAGAAGTCGCCTGCTGATTTTTTTTAGCCGCAACCTGTTGAAGTAACACTTCTAAGGCTTTAGCATATTGGGGATCGTTTGATGTACCAATTTTAGTGCGATCCTTTCTGAGATCTTCGCGTTGTTGTTCGGTTAATTCAACATTGAAATCCGGCTGAATGCCTTCATTGTTAATATCGCGACCACTGGGTGTAAAATACTTGGCAATTGTCACTGCTAACCCTGAACCATTCCCCAACTCGCGCACAGACTGCACTAAACCTTTACCAAAGGTTTTGGTTCCCACCAACACAGCCCGATCGTTATCCTGCAAAGCACCGGATAAAATTTCACTGGCACTGGCTGACCCACCATCAACTAATATCACTAAAGGTTCATTCGTTAAAGCCCGGTTATTTGCCTGTTGACGGTCTTGTTCACCGCGACGGTCTACCGTCGAGACAATATCCCCTTGTTCTAACCACATCCGGGCAATATCAATACTGGAAAACAGTAGCCCACCTGGATTAGATCGCAAATCTAAAATATAACCCGTAACATTCTGCTGTTCTAATTCTTCTATCGCCTCTTCCATTTCCTCGGAGGCATTGGCACTAAATGTATTTAGGCGGATATAGCCAATATCACCAGTAGGGCTTTCTTTCTTAGAAGCACGAACCGGGTGAATTTCAATTTTATCTCGCGTAATCGGATAATCAATTTCCTGTTCGCCCCGTTTAATCGTCAAAATCACCTGAGTTCCGATGGGCCCACGAATTAACTTAACGGCTTCGTTAATATCCATGCCCTGGGTGCTGTTTCCGTCAATTTCTGTAATAATATCTTGGGCTTGAACCCCAGCATCAAAAGCAGGTGAATCTTCTATTGGAGAAATAACAATTAATTTGTCTGTTTCTTCATCTTGCGTTAACTGAATCCCTACCCCAGTCAGTTCTCCTGAGGTATCTATTTGCATATTCTTGAACTCTTCTGGGTCCATGAAGCGAGTGTAGGGATCTTCCAGCTTATCCAGCATCTCCCGAATCGCATCATAAGCTTGTTCGTCGTTTGTATAATCTCGGTTTAAATATTCATTGCGAACCTCTTTCCAATCGACTTGATTAAACGTGCCATCGACATAATTTTTGTCAATAATTTGCCAAACTTCATCAATCAAATCTTTCGGGCTTTCCCGGAAGGAAGCTTGACTGGAAAGATGAATGCCTGCCCCAACCACAGCCACAGCCGTTAGCATGACTGCGGTTGTACCTACAACAATCCCACTTCTAGAGATAACCATCTGTATTGCTGAACCGGAAGAAATCACTGTACTCTTCATTATGCACAATCTAGCATAGACCGTGCAGGGAGATTAACAGTTATTCGTCATTGGTGATTGCAAAGCAGTGAGCTTACACTCTATTTCCACCCATAACTCATAACCCATAACGACCCTATGGATCAACCCAACGCCCGTCAGATTTGATTAAATCAATTAATTGTTTAACCCCTTGATCTTCAGGAACTTTTTTAATTTCTTCGCGCCCTCGGTAGAGAGAAATATAACCGGGTTGTTTACCCACATAACCATAGTCTGCATCAGCCATTTCTCCCGGACCATTGACAATACACCCCATCACCGCAATATCGAGTCCTGTCAGGTGTTGTGTGGCTTCCCGGACTTTGTGCAGGACTTCTTCTAAATTAAATAAGGTTCGACCGCAAGACGGGCAAGCAACATACTCTACCATTGTCTTCCGCAGTCCCAACGCTTGTAGAATGCTGTAACAAACCGGAATTTCTTTTTCGGGTGCTTCTGTTAATGACACACGAATAGTATCCCCAATTCCTTCAGCCAATAAAGTACCAATACCAGCGGTTGACTTAATCCGGCCATATTCTCCATCTCCGGCTTCAGTCACTCCCAAATGCAACGGATAATTCATGCCTAATTCATCCATGCGTTGAGCCATTAACCGATAAGCGGCTAACATTACCGGTACCCGAGAGGCTTTGAGGGAAATCACAATATTATGAAAATCAAAAGATTCACAAATACGGATAAACTCAAGGGCAGACTCCACCATACCTTCTGGAGTATCTCCATAAGTAAATAGCATTCGTTCGGCTAAAGATCCATGATTGACCCCAATTCGCATCGCTTTTCCTTGGTCACGCAGTGAGACAATCAAAGGTTCTAAAGTTTCCCGAATTTTATCACCAATTTCATTAAATTCTGCTTCAGTATATTCGCTACGGTCAGATTTTGGCTTTTCAAACACATATAATCCCGGATTGACTCGAACTTTATCAACGTGTTTAGCCACTTCTAAGGCAATTTTCATGCCATTGTGGTGAACATCGGCAACTAACGGGACGGGTTGATAAGTTTGTTCCAGTTGTTGTCTAATTTTCCCTACTGCTTTGGCATGACCAATACTCGGCACCGTCACACGAACGATTTCACAGCCAATTTCATGTAAGCGACGAATAGCTGCAACAGATCCGGCAATATCCATCGTATCTTCGTTGATCATGGACTGAACCACAACAGGATTACCCCCGCCAATGGTGACATTTCCAACTGCTACAGGCCGCGTTTTACGGCGGTGAATCACAGTATCAACAGGGGGCTGAGTCGATGGTGTTTCCGATGGTCTGGGCAAAGTTTGCATAATTCGATTGTTATAAAGCTGTCGCTAAAATCTCAAATTTTGTTTCTCTGAATTAGGGAAGAATCGTCCGGGCCAATTACCTCCCTTTTCAGTTACAGGAATATCACGCAACTCGGTAGCTTGATCTACCGATCCTGTTTGATTATAAATTACCGTGTTTAAGCGCAAGCATCAACAATGCTTTTTTGCCCCAGATCAAATTTGCCCCAGATCAAACGAGTCTCCCTCTCTGGGTAGAGACGTTATACATAACGTCTCTACGTTATACATAACGTCTCTACGATTTGTAAATATACCAGTGCGACTTGCTATAAAGTGGGAAATTTAGGTTCAACACTCAACTGAGCTTGACTTTTTAGTTAATTTATGGTAGTAGCATATTAAATCTTAACCGGTTCTTCTAACATCAGTTTTGAGCGCTTTAACGGTTCTGGTACATCAATCGGGTAATCCCCAGTAAAGCAAGCGGAGCAGAAACTATTGGGATCGGTGTGAGTGGCTTCTAGCATTCCTTCCCAACTGAGATAAGCCAGAGAATCTACACCAATATGTTCTGCAATTTCTGCAACAGATTTAGTGGCAGCCACCAAATGATCTTGATTATCGGTATCGATCCCATAAAAGCAAGGATGAGTCACGGGTGGAGAAGAAATCCTCATGTGTACTTCTGTTGCGCCGGCATCCTTCAAAGCTTTAACAATTTTTCGGCTAGTGGTGCCACGGACAATAGAGTCATCGACAATAATCACTCGTTGTCCTTCCAACACATCTTTCAGCGGATTTAACTTCATCCGAATTCCGGTCTCTCGCATCCCTTGAGTCGGCTGAATAAAAGTACGGCCAACATAGCGATTTTTAATTAGTCCTTCTGCGTATTGAATCCCTGAAGCTTGAGCAAATCCAATGGCTGCGGGGATACCAGAATCAGGTACTCCAATCACCATATCAGCCTCAACCAATGATTCTTTTGCTAATACCTGTCCTATCCGGCGACGGTAATTATAGAGGGTTTCTCCTTCCATCATGCTATCAGGCCGGGAGAAATAAATCATTTCAAAAATGCATAACTTGCGAGTCGGTTTCTGACTCCAGTGAAACGAAGCCATCCCCTCTTCAGTGATCCAAACCAATTCTCCGGGTTCAACATCCCGCAGATACTCCGCCCCAATAATATCCAATCCGCAGGTCTCAGAAGCCAAAACATAGCGCTGAGGATTGTTTCCTAATGTGCCAATCACTAACGGTCGTACTCCGTGAGGATCGCGCACCCCCATCAACCCTTCGGGAGTGGCGATCGCTAAACTATACGCCCCTTGACACAGATGAAACGCACTGACACATCCTTCTAGCCAATTTTTACCGGAATTCACTTCAGAGGCGATCGCTAAAGCAATTAATTCTGTATCGGTTGTGGTGACAAAATCCAACTGACGATTGGTTAATTCCTGACGTAATTGCCCAACATTAACTAAATTCCCATTATGAGCCACCGCAACTGTCCCGAGTCTAGTCTCAGCCACTGCTGGTTGAGCATTCGCGATTTGACTTGAGCCGGTTGTAGAATAGCGCGTATGTCCGATTGCCAATTCTCCGGTTAATTGGTTGAGGACGGATTCATTAAAGACTTGAGAGACTAACCCCATATCTTTATGAATCTGGAGTTTTCCCTGATTTAAGGTTGCAATTCCTGCCGATTCTTGGCCTCGGTGTTGCAGGGCATACAATCCAAAATAGGTGATCTTTGCCACATTTTTACCGGGAGCATAAACACCAAAAACACCACACGCTTCTTCTGGCTTATCCACTGGAGAGGAAAACATGGATGGCTGCGAGGTATTTTGGGAATTGTTTTGTATCATGTTGTTGTTAAACTTGGCTTTTAACCGTGGCTAATGATCTAAATTTAGGATCGGACTCAAAGTGTTTTATTGTTGGAGATGCAGGGTAAGTTTTCTAAGACTATCCGATTGCTCTCCCCTTTTTACAGTAGCGTAAACGTGGTTAGTTCGTCATCCGTGAAAGTCACGAAATTTTCACCCTAAAATTTGCACCTATACTATCAAATTGAGTAGAATTATACCACCTTTGTTTTCTACAGATCTCAAACCCATTTGACTAAATTCCAGTTTTTTCCACCCATCACACCTCAGGCTTGGTTAAGGAAATCTGACAGATGGGCAGAATTGTGCTATTGAGTGATAAATTGAACTGATTAATGAGATTTAAAATTTTAATCAGACTAAAATTGATCGGATTCCGGCCGAGGACGATTGGGTGCAAAACCGGGTTGATTGAGAAACAGATTTTCGTTACTATCATTTTGATAGATACAACTGATTTCTGGATCTTTCTCCAGTTCTCCAGTAAACCCAAAAGTATTCATGTGTTGTTTGCAGTCTCGTTCTTCTTCGGAGGTAATCAACTTCTGTTGTTTAAGAATGGTCCAGTTACTGGTTCTTAATACACAGCCGGGTTGCATTTTGGGCTGAGTCACATAAACATTGAAGGGGTTGAGGGTAATAAACACTCGCATATCTGTGACCATTGCACTTGCCCCGAAGCGAATACAGGTTTCTGTATTGGGCGAGCTACGGTCAATAAATTCACTCGATGCCACATTTTCGGGGGTAAATGTTGCTGTTGAGCTGATGGCAATACCAATACCAATTCCCAAAATAAACACTCCTGCCACCACAGCTAAAGCCGTATAGTTAAACAGTGAAGATTTTATGGTGGGTGGGGATTTACGTCTCATATCTGTTTGAATTTGCTGTTTAGTGTGAGCATCGCACAATGTAAAACTGATCTATAACAGATCTTTACTGATTATTGTAGCCAGATTCATCTATTGTCGCCTGGGATAGACTGAGATATTTTCAACTCGAGCAGCCAAACCCCTGATATTTTCAGCGTCCAACGCTTCCCGTCAAATTAACCTTGTCTCTATGAGAATGTTTGATTACACTATGTAATATGTTGCTCACTGTGCCCTCAATCTGTGAGTAGCCATAAAAGTAATAGAACAAAGGAGAGGAAACTGTGTCTGTAGAAACCTTAAAGAAGCGTTCTACAACTCGTAAACTTGCACCCCGCTATCGTGTGTTACTCCATAATGATGACTTCAACGGCATGGAGTATGTGGTACAAACGTTGATGACGACTGTACCCAGTTTGACTCAGCCCCAAGCGGTCAGTATCATGATGGAAGCGCATCAAAGCGGGATTGCATTAGTGATTACTTGCGCTCAAGAACACGCTGAGTTTTATTGCGAAACTCTGAAAAATCATGGGTTAAGCAGTACGATTGAACCCGATGAATAAACTTGACAAGGCCAGTATAGGATTTAATCTGAACGCCTAATTTAACAAGTTTTGAAATTTAGCCGACGTTCTATTCCCGAGTTTTCAGCACCTGTGCGGTTGTTGCTGTTTGTGATCGGCTTGTTGGTGCTATGGAGTCCAATCGCAATTGCTCTGTACACAATAGCAGGCGATCGCAATTGGGTCAGTATTGTCACGCTGATTGCTTTGTATATCGAATTTATTGCCTTAATTCGTTATTGGGGAAAACAGATTTATCAACAGCCTCAACTCTTGCAGCGCTATGGTTTAGAATGGTCTCAACGTAATGCTCGAGAAATCATCCAAGGTATCAGCCTCGGGATTTGCAGTCTATTTGCCCTATTTAGCATTGAAGCCAGTCTAGGATGGCTGGTTTGGGATCCCTTACAAATTATCCAATCTATTCAAACGACTCCTCTGTTTATCCTAGAAGGCTTAGCTGTTGCTGTGGGAGTTGGGTTTGCAGAAGAACTACTGTTTCGCGGTTGGTTACTCGATGAACTACGACGAGATTATTCCCGCCCAAAAACGGTATGGATCGGTAGTATTATTTTTGCGATTCTACACTTTATTAAACCCCTCGAAGAAATCTATCGCACAATATTACAGTTTCCCGGATTAGTATTATTGGGTTTAATATTAGCTTGGGGAAAATTAGCTACTCCGACTTCCACTACCCCCAATGGACGACTAGGTTTCCCGATTGGATTTCATGGCGGTTTAGTCTGGAGTTATTATTTAATAAATGTCGGACAATGGATAGACGTTTCCGGACAAGTACCAACCTGGGTTACAGGAATCGATCATAATCCATTAGCCGGTATCATGGGATTATTATTTTTAACTGCGATCGCACTATGGATGAGACAACGGGCACTATGTCAGAGATGAGTTTGGATACAGATCTAGTTAAACTAGCTGACTCAATTTTGTATATATAGATTATGTTATAATACTCTGATATTTTATAGAAAAAACTAAATTGATAAAAAAATATGAAAAAGTATGCATTTTGGAATAATAAAGGTGGCACCGGAAAAACTAGTTTAGCCTTTCAGACAATAACAATGTTTGCTGAACAAAATGCAGAAGCTAAAATTCTTATTGTCGATCTATGTCCTCAAGCTAATCTCTCTGAACTCTTATTAGGTGGCTTATTGGGTAAAGGAAGTGACAATCTTCATAATCTACAAGATGATAATCCAAGAAAAACGATTGGAGGGTACTTTCAAGAACGGTTACCATCTCCTTATTCCATGCCTCAAGTTAACTTAAATGATTTTTTAAGTCAACCCTATAAATTTAATTCACATATTCCTAGTAATATTGATCTAGTAGCTGGAGATGCTATCGTTGAACTACAATCAAATGCAATATCAACATTAGCAAATACCCAAATACCTGGCACTAATACTTGGTTAAAGATTGTTGATTGGCTAAATGATTTTATCGACTCCCTAAAAAGTGACTATGACTATATTTTTGTAGATGCCAATCCCAGCTTCTCAATATATACACAGATAGCTCTTGCTGCTGTTGATTATATCATATTACCAGTAATGGCAGATGACTCTTCTAGACGGGCTGTGCAAAACGCATTTGCTTTGGTTCATGGTATTAATTTACCCTCGGCTATTTATAGTCAGCATAATTTTTCATCTCGATTAAAGGCAGCGGATAGAAAAACACCTCAATTTCATGTTTTTCCCAAAAATAGATTGACTCAATATATGGGACCGGCTTCAGCTTACCATTCGGTTTTAATATCTATTGATGAGATAATTAATTCAATATTATCTACGAATCCTGACGTATTCTCATTTAATAATTTAAGTAATGGTATTGTTGATATCCGTGACTTCCAGACTACTGGAGTCGTTGCTTTTGCTTTTGGTATGCCTTTTACAGTTTTGACACCAGGTATATATAAGATGCCGAACAAAAAAAATAAAAAGACTCAAGTTAATGCTGAAAATATTGATAATTGTAGAAATGCAATTAATAAATTAATTAAAAAGCTATATTACTAAAATATAGAGGTGTTTTTGTTAGTATATTTTATGATTATTCCTGGTTTTTACTCACAAATAATTGCTGTTTAAATGTCTGATGTTCAGCGGATGCTAAACCCATTTGTAACGTTGCCATCACCTGTGTCATATCTCCCGATATTAGGGAAGAAACAGCTAACCATAATCCGGGAAAAATACGGCTTTTGATCATATCATTCTCTGGGATTAAAGAAATATAATCTTCATTTTCTAGCATAAACCAATCGAGTTTGCCATCACTCACCTGCCACACAATATATTCTTTCACGCCATTACGACGATAAGCCCGTTTTTTATCCCGTAAATCAATCGTAGCAGTGCTGGCCGCCACTTCAGCCACTAATTCAGGCGCACCTTCAATATAACCATCACTACTAAGTTTAGATTGTCCACCGAATTGACTATCAATCAGTAACACAGCATCCGGTTGGGGTTGATTATCAAAATCTAAACGCACTGTCGGATTATCCCCTAAACGGACACCAGGCGTGGCAATTTTGTAAGTCCACAACCAACCCATTAAATTACCATGGGGTTCAGCATGGGGTTCAAATCTTAAGGGAGAGGCCATATAAACAATTCCTTCGACAAGTTCAGCTTTTTTAAGGTGAGGCATGGCGTTGTAGCGTCGTTCAAATTCTAAACGAGTTAAGGAGTCTCCATTTTCCAGCGGCGGAATAGAAACAGCCTGGTTTTGTCGTTGTGAAGTCGTTGTCATCTCTTATGGGGGCTACATGAGTGATCACTTTCAATTTAACGTAAACTCCCTCGCTTCATTGCTCAAGCCTTGACGGCTCACCCCCATCTTGTGCGCTATCAGATAAAATAACAGGGTATGGGAGAGATCCCTTTTGGATTTTAGGGAATTAAGACTACACACTGGTTGTAGAGATCTCAATACTGTTAATTGTTAAAAGGAGTTTCAGTTTTGAAACGAGCAGAACCCCAACAAGGTTTACCCGCCATTCTTCTCGGCGGTTTAATTGCCGCTGTGGTGCTAGCGGCACTCAATTGTTTTATCATCATTAATCCTGGACAGGCAGGGGTTTTAAGTATTTTAGGGAAAGCCCAACCCGGAGCGCTGTTAGAAGGGCTACATTTTAAGCCGCCTTTAGTCTCTGCTGTTAATGTTTATGATGTGACAGTTCAGAAGTTTGAAGTTCCGGCTCAAAGTTCTACTAAAGATTTACAACAACTTTCTGCTAGTTTTGCGATTAACTTTCGCTTAGACCCTATTCAAGTGGTAAAAGTTCGACGCGAACAAGGAACTTTACAGAACGTGGTTTCTAAAGTTATTGCTCCCCAAACCCAGGAAGCGTTTAAAGTGGCTGCGGCTAAACGAACCATTGAAGAAGCCGTTACCAAGCGGATTGAGCTAAAATCTGACTTTGACGAGGCTCTCGATCAACGCTTGAAAAAGTATGGCATCATTGTGCTGGATACCAGTGTGATTGATTTGGCATTTTCTCCTGAATTTGCGCGAGCCGTTGAAGAGAAACAAATTGCTGAACAGCGTTCTCGCCGTGCCATTTACGTTGCTCAAGAAGCCGAACAACAAGCTCAAGCCGATATTAACCGTGCTCAAGGTAAAGCAGAAGCTCAACGTTTGTTAGCGGAAACCCTCAAAGCTCAGGGGGGTGAATTGGTGCTACAAAAAGAAGCAATAGAAGCTTGGAAGTCTGGTGGTGCTCAAATGCCCAGAGTGTTGGTTATTGGGGGAGATTCTCAAAGTAGTGTTCCTTTCTTATTTAACCTCAGCAATACCGAAGAGCTTGGTAATCAATAGATAATTAATAGAGACGTTCGGCCGAACGTCTCTACAAGGATATGCTTAGAAAAAAAACAACTTTAGACTTATTAAAAAATATCAGCGATTATTGTAACTTTTCTTAGTTTCTCTCCGACTAATCCCCCTCCTCGGAGGCAGGGACTATTCACTGTAGAAAAGAAAGAATCTTATCTATGTCATGAGAAATGAATCGAAACGCTTTGGTTAAAGAACTATAGCCATTTTGGCGCAAAAGAATTGAGGGTGATATTGCGTATGAGTGACCAGTTAGTCG
>CAYNXM010000247.1:0-15020 GCA_964401105.1 uncultured Lyngbya sp.
AGTACTTTAGTCGGAGATGGGAATAACCCTATCGATCCGTTACTGAGTCCGCTGCAAGATAATGGGGGTTCCACGCCAACTCAGGCATTGTTATTGGGCAGTCCTGCAATTAATACGGGTAGTAATCCTTTGGGATTAACCACCGATCAACGGGGTGAAGTCCGAATTCAGCAAGGAGGGATTGATATTGGCGCTTATGAGTCAGACCTATCACTGACTCCAGTTCCCACCTCGGGTGATGATGACCTTACCTATACTGCCGCCGATGATATCATTGATGCCCTAGCAGGAAACGATACTATTCGGGCAAAAGGCGGCAACGACGATATATTTGGCAATACAGGCAATGACAAGCTTCTCGGTCAAGCTGGAGGCGATACCCTCGATGGTGGCAGTGACAATGACACGGTCAATGGTGGGGGAGGAGATGATTCTCTAGTCGGTGGCAGTGGTAATGATCGTCTCCTCGGTGGCAGTGGCAACGATACTGTGATTGGAGTTGACCCGAATTCAGCTAATCTTGGAGTTGGGGAACGAGATATTTTAATTGGCAACAGTGGGGTCGATTTATTTGTTCTAGGCAATGCCAGCGCTATTTTCTATGATGATAGTGACACAACTAATGCAGCAGGAAATATCAGCCGCGCCTTCATTCGAGATTTTAATATTGGCGTGGATCTGATTCAACTCAATGGTAATGCAGAAGATTATTTATTAAGAACAACCAATAGCGGTAATACCAATATTTTCTATCAACCGGCCGGGGAGGTACGAGACTTAATTGGTATTGTGCGGGGAGTAACAGGCTTAGATATTAATAGTGCCAGTCAATTCTCTTTTGTATAATCCATAAAAGTGTTGACGGCGCTTACCAAAAATCTAATATCATATTCGTTGAATCAAGGGATATTAAATACTCTATTATTGTGTAGAGACATTACATGTAACGTTTCTACGGAATTATGAATCAGCCAGACATTATCTAAGCTATGATTCTGAATTTTATCAAATATTCATCGATTTAATTCAATTCCCCGAATGGAATAATCTAATAATTCTATTGGATGCATTAACGCTATTTCTTCTCCTTGTAATTCTAAATGCTTTTTAATTTGCAAAGAACATCCAGGATTAGCCGAAGCAATTAACTTTGCACCCGTATTGAGGAGATTTTCGACTTTCTGTTGACCGAGTTCATCTGCCACTTCCGGCTGCAACATATTATAAACTCCAGCACTACCACAACATAACGCTGCATCAATTGGTTCTTGTAATTTTACTCCTGGAATTTGCTTCAGTAATTCTCGCGGTTGAACACTGATTTTCTGTCCGTGTAAGAGGTGACAAGCATCTTGATACACTAACGTTAAATCTTTATCTTTTACCAATGGAGATAGAGAAGTCGTTAACCCCACTTCTGCTAAAAATTCTTGTACATCTTTCACTTTACCTGCAAATTCTTTTGCCTTTTCAGCATACTCAGAATCATCTTTTAAGATATTGCCATATTCTTTTAATGTATGTCCGCAACCCGCTGCATTAATAATCACAAAATCAACCCCCGTTTCCGCAAAACTATCAATCATTGCGATCGCTAAATTATGGGCTTGTTCAGTTTGTCCTTGATGTTCCGGTAAAGCAGCACAACAGCCTTGAGTTTTCGGAATCACCACTTCACAACCATTCGCCGTTAATACTCGAACTGTCGCTTCATTTACAGGCGAGAAAAATAACCGTTGTACACAACCCAATATCATCCCAACCCGATAACGTTTTTCTCCTTTTGCTGGAATCACAGTCGGTAATTTATCTTGAAAAGAATCCGTTGTAATTTCAGGTAAAATAGATTCCATTGCCCCTAAACGCGGGAATATTTTCGGTAATAAGCCTGTCGTGCGGACTATTTTTTGTAATCCTAATTTTTGATAGAGAAATAAAGGCAGTAAAAAGACTCGTAACCGATTGGGATAAGGAAATAAATTAAAGATTAATAGCCGAATTAATCGGTCGGGTAAATTGCGGGGAATATTCCGTTCAACTTGGGGACGAGTTGCAGCAATTAATTGGTCATATTGTACGCCAGACGGGCAGGTTGTCACGCAGGCTAAACATCCCAGACAACTATCAAAATGTTGGGCAGTTGTTTCTTCTAAAGGAGCATCTTGTTTATTAATTGCATCCATTAGATAAATTCTGCCCCGTGGCGAATCCATTTCTTTACCCATCACCCGATAACTGGGGCAAGTGGCTAAACAAAATCCACAGTGAACACAGGTATTAATTAACTCAGGATTAGGGGGAGATTGGTTATCAAAACCGGGAAATTCTTCGTTTGATTGTAAATGAGGATTTTGTCCGAGAAAGTTACTCTCTTTAGCAGGAACAGTTTTAGCTGTATTGTCAAATTTTGAATCTGAAGTTTGCATTTTATATTTATATGGATAATAGCTTATTTTATAATTCGGTCTTCTTTTTCAATGCAATGCATATTTTAGTACTTTTGTCAATACCCCTCGAAAGTAGAGTATTCAAAACTCGTTCAACCTCTAATCTGTTATATTCCCTTGAATTGAGTATTTCTGACGAGAGTTTATAGAAGATAATCAGGGTTTAAAGCGAAGATATCTCAAAATTCAGGTTTTTAGGCATAGCACTGCTCAACTATACGCTATGTTCAACATAATACAAAATCCGATTCTAGCTGTCAACCCCCTGTAAACTCGTTCAATAAATACCCTGAATTTTCGTCTGCAATGTCATCAATTCTTGACAAGTATATATATTTTTAATGTTTTAGCGGGAATCAGTTAAACAAAAATTATTTATTTTTGGGATAAGAGGGATACATTAATAAATAGAATTTAAATTCCTCCGATAAAACGATGGGGACTAAAGATAGAATCAGGATCAAACTGTTGTTTAATTTGCTGCATTAATTTTAATCCATTTCCCGAATAACCCCAAACATCTATTTGTTGTTTCAGATTCATTGGAGCCGCTAAAACAGATAAAAATCCTCCTTTGGCTTCACACCATTTTCGCAAGTTTAATAACTGTTCTGCCGTTACTGTTTCAAACTGCAATATTCCTAAACCCACTCCGGCATGAATCCATCCTGTTGTTTGAGATTGAGTTAATGTTTCAATCGCCGCGTTCGGGCTTACTCCTATTTTGCAGATAATTTGTGAATTTGAGCCAGAAATACTAATTTGTTGATGTAATTGTTGCCATAAATCATTCTCCGAGGTATTAATTAAACCGCCTTTGAGTCCGAGTTTTTCCCCCACTTCTAATAGCCGAGAACTTTGTTGTTGAACACTTTCGGTAATACTTTCAAATTTTACCAATAATCCTAAACCTGAACCTAATCCCAATTTCTCTATTAATGTGGGAGATAAAATATCAACCGCCACCGGAGTTAACGCAGAGGATAATAAGGTTTGACTGGCTTGATTAATCGGGTTAGCATCTCCGGTTAAAATTACTGTTGCTGAATCTAACGCCATCGGATAAAGCCGTAATGTCACTTGGCTAATTAACCCCAAAGTGCCATAAGATCCCGTTAATAACTTCATTAAATCGTATCCGGCAACATTTTTCACCACTCGTCCGCCCGCTTTAGCGATTTTGCCATCACTGCGAATAAAGGAAATTCCTAAAACCATATCCCGCACACTGCGATAGCGTTGCCGTAATGAACCCGTATCGGCTGTGGCTATAATTCCGCCAATGGTTGCCGTTTGCGGATACGCCGGATCTATGGCTACAAATTGTCCGACTTTGGCTAAAGTTTGCTGCAATTGTTCAAACTTCATCCCGGCTTCAACCGTCACCGTCAAATCACCCACCGCGTGTTCAATTAAACGATTTAACCGTTCTGTACTCACCGCCAGATGTACATTTTCGACTAAACCTCCCCAATGTAATTTACTCCCGCCACCATAAGGCAAAATACGATAACAATATTTCGCTGCGATCGCCACCACTGCCGCTAATTCTTCTGGGGTATTGGGGTAAACCACCGCCTGTAAACGGGTTTCGGGTGTTACAGCATGAGTCAAATTTTGTTGTAAAGCCGGGTTAAGATTGTCCCAAGGAATTACCCCATCGTTTCCGACAATAGCTTGTAATTCCTCCAGGTTAAGGGGTTTGGCGGTTTCAGTAGATGTTATAGTGCCATCCATTAATATTAAAATGCGGTTGATAATCTAAAAATATCTTTCTATTTTAGAATAAATTGGACTCAAATCTACAGAATTAACTCTCTATTATTTCAAAATCAATATGAGATAATTAAAGGAGTGCATCTAAGCCATCTCTATGCCTAGAAAAATACGAGAATTGAAAGCGCAACTCACTCGTGAAGGTTTTATATACTTGCCGAAGCGCGGTAAGGGTAGCCATGAACGTTGGCGGCATTCCCTGCTAAGAAAAACTATGACAATTCCAGGCAAGGATGGAGATGATGTGCCATTTTACCTAGAAAAACAGCTAAGCAAATTATTAAATACTCTCACAGATCTAAGAAAGGAGGAAAAAGATTAATGAATCGATATAGTATGATCATTCAATGGTCTGATGAAGATCAACTTTTCTTGGTAACCATTCCCGAATTTACCGATTTAGTGATGATGCCTTGTACTCATGGAAAAACTCGTGCAGAAGCAATTTCTAATGGTGAAGAAGTGATTGAAATGTACTTAGAAGCTTGGCAAGCAGAAGGTGAACTTATTCCTAAACCGAATACACTGCAAGTGGCTTGATAGTTGTAATCAAAATTGCATGACCGTTACTTAATGATAAAAACTATTGAGAGATTAAGAGATAGGTATTGTTATGAATAAAGAACAGCTTCAGTCAAGTTATCAAAACGGACGTAGAGATTTTACCAATCTAGATTTATCAGGTTTGGACTTAACAGGTATTAATCTAGAAGGTGCTGATTTAACGGGTTCTAATTTAACAGGAGCCAATTTATCTGGTGCTCGCTTACAGCATACAAATTTAACAGGTGCTTACTTAGGTCGTGCAAATTTAATAGGTGCTTACTTAGGTCGTGCAAATTTAACAGGAGCCAATTTAACAAGAGTAAAATTATCTAACACTAACTTATGTAGGACAAACTTCACAAATGTCAATCTCACAAACGCTAACCTCACAAATATTGAATTTTACGATACTAACTTTAGGGGGGCTAATTTGCAGGGAATTCAATTTGAAGGCACTTCGTTCTTTTATGCTAATTTAATGGATGCTAAAAATCTTCCCTCGCCTATATTTTCACCCTTATTTATTCCCACAGATCATCCAGATACAGATCTAGTCAATTCACTTCGCTCTTTAACTGAAGGATTACTCTGTTTCTCAGAGTCTGAGTATCCTTATGATATTTTCTTATGGAATACGGTTGTTAGAGGAAAATTGACACTTGAGCAATTTCTCAAAGAAATGGGACATTTAAAGCTGAAAAATCTTCAGAGTTTACAGTCAGTTAAGTCTGATGATGAGGAGATTACCAGAAATTATCAAGTTCTGCTTGATAAAATTCAAGCAGAGTTATTTGATATTGAAATATATCAATTTGAAACTAATTATATTAGAGAATTTTGCTCCAAGTCAGAAATACCTTACATTATTGTAGGTCGTACAGTAGCAGGGGACTGGTTTGCTGCTATGATCGTTATCGATGATATACGTCGTCAATATGAGGGAGGTACTGGCATCAGCATAGTGACTGAGATAAGTGAAGCACTCGGCAAGGATGACGCAGCAATGATAAAAGCTGAACACATTAACTTAATTTCTACTGTTAAGGAAGCGGAAGCTGAGATACAAGAAGACCTAGTTTGGTCATTAGCTGAGGAGCGAGATATTATGCTTCATAAATTACTTTTAGCCGCCGATCTATTTATAATTAAAGGTATTGAATACTGTAGCCATGTTATTCAGGCAGATTACTATGAAGACTATGAAGAAGAGGACATGGGTGAAGAAGAAAAACTAGAACAGGAAAAGAAGGAAGTATTGGCTCAATTAGTACTAAACAATTTATCTAATATTCGAGTTTTTTTCGTTGGAGGATGTGACATAGATGTATACTTAATTGGACAAACAGCAAATCAAGACTGGCTTGGTATTCATACAGGGGTAGTCTGGACTTAATAAGATTAATGTCGTGTAGTCGTTAAATGTAATTCTGATGAAAATTCTCAAACTTAGTAAGTTTATTAGGTATTGTTATGAACAAAGAACAGCTTCAACAAGAGTATATTGACGGACGTAGAGATTTCACTAATCTAGATTTATCAGATTTAGATTTAACAAAGATTAATCTAGAAGGTGCTGATTTAACGGGTTCTAACCTGAAGGATTCAATACTTATCAGTGCCAGATTAGAAGGTGCTAACTTAACAAACGTAATTTTAGAAAAAACTAATCTAAAATATACTAATTTGCTAGGTGCTAATTTAACAAACGTAAACTTAGAAAATACTAATCTAGAACATACTAACTTACGAAAAGCTAATTTAGTTAGAGTTAACTTGAGTCAGAACAATATATATAGAACTTATTTAGATGAGTCTAATCTCAAGCAAGCTAATTTTAAAGGGAGTACTTTGAACGATGTCTGCCTAAAAAAAGCTAATTTAGAAGAAGTTAATTTAGAGGAAGCTATATTCTTACATTCGAGATTAAACGAAGTTAATCTGACTTCAGCTAACCTCAAGCAAGCTAATTTAACAGGTGGATATTTGAATCAAGCTATTTTACGAAATGCTGACTTAACAGGTGCAAATTTAACAAAGGCTAACCTAGAAAATGCAGATTTAACAGGTGCAACTTTAACTGATTCAAAGGTTGATGGAGTCTATTGGCGAGGATGTAAACTGGATGATTTCAGTATTCTTCCACAAAAAGAAGCTATAGTTTGGCAAATCCATAATACGGAAGCGCAGAATTTAGAGTTAAGTAGAAAAAACCTTAGTAAAGTTAATCTGAGAGAAGCCAACTTAGTAGGTACTAACTTAACAGGAACAGATTTATCTGGTGCTGACTTAGAAGACGCTAATTTAACAGATGCAAATTTAACGGGAGTAAATTTATCTGGTGCTTGCCTATGGCGCGCAAATTTAACTAATGCTAACTTAACAGGAGCCAATTTATCTAAGACTCACTTAGGTGGGACAGATTTCACTAATGCAAATCTCACAAACGCTAATCTTACAAATATTGAATTTGAGGATACTAACTTTAGGGGGGCTAATTTACAGGGGATTCAATTTGAAGGGACTTCATTCATATCATGTAATTTATTTGAGGCAAAAAATTATCCCTCACCTGTATTCTCACCCTTATTCATTCCAGCCAATCACCCAGATGCAGATTTAGTGAATTCAATTCGTTCAGTCACTGAAGGATTAGATTGTGGCTCTGAGTATAATTATCCTTACGATATATTCCTCTGGAATAGGATTATTAGAGGAGAATTTAAATTAGAACAATTACTAAAAGAAATGGGGCACTTGAATTCTATAAATCTTCAGGATTTACAGCCAGTTAATTCTAATGCAGAGTTGGTTAACAAATTTTATCAAATTTTACTAGATAAAATTCAAGGGAAGCTATTTGAGATTGAAATATACCAATTTGAAACTAAAGAGATTAAGGATGAACCGGAAAATGCATATATTATTATAGGTCGTACAATAGTAGGGGATTGGTTTAGTGCTATGTTACTTGATAGCGAGATCGACAACTATCGTGGGATAAGTGATTACTTCGATAGAGATATAACCCAGCAAATGATTGAAGCACTCGCTGAAGGTGACAAAGCAATGGAAAAAACTGAACACATCAATCTAATTTCTACTCTGGAAGAAGCAGGTACTGAGATGGAAAAGATATTACCAGATAGTCGTAATAAATGGACAGATTATCTAATTTGGTCACTCGCTGAAGAGCGAGATTTAGCGCTTCATCAGATACTGTTTAGCACTGATATGTTGACAATTGGAGAGATAGAAGACTGTAACCATGTTACTCAGGCAAATTACTCTTATAGAGAAGAAAAGAAACTAGAACAACAACAGCGAGAAGCATTTGCTCAATTAGTATTCAATAATTTATCTAATATTCGCCTTTATGTTTTTGGAGAGTGTGACATAGATTTCTACTTGATTGGAGAAACAGCAAACCAAGACTGGTTAGGCATTTATACAAGGGTAGTATGGACTTAATGAAACTTTTGTAGAGTGCGTCAATGACTAATTATTCCCTATTTTAAATCTAATAAATATTCATGACTTCTCCCAAACCCTCACCTATTACTGTTCCCCCGATAGATGAATATAACCAAAAATTGGTGGAAAATCTACATCCTACAAATTGGCAAAATCCTAAACCGCAAAACTGTTACAACTTAGTAGTGATTGGTGGCGGTACAGCGGGGCTAGTGACGGCAGCCGGGGCGGGTTTATTGGGGGCAAAAGTCGCGTTAATTGAAAAGCATTTATTAGGGGGAGATTGTACAAATGTGGGTTGTGTTCCCTCAAAAGCTTTAATTCATTCTTCTCGCATTGCTGCTGCTGTTAAACAGTCAAAAGCATACGGAATACAAATACCTGAAGGAACAACTATTGATTTTGCAGCGGTGATGAAACGGATGCGAAAAATTCGTTCAGAAATTAGTGATAATGATTCTGCTAAACGATTTAGTGAAGAGTTTGGAGTAGATATCTTTTTAGGAGAAGCTGAATTTAATAGCCGCAATACTATTAAAGTTGCAGGAGAAATATTAAAGTTTAAGAAAGCTGTCATTGCTACAGGATCTCATCCTGCTGTCCCATCTATTGAAGGGTTAGAAGCAGCAGGATATTTAACCAATGAAACAGTATTTTCTTTAACGCAACTTCCGCCTAGAATTGCGATTATCGGCGGTGGTTATATTGGTTGTGAACTTGCCCAAACCTTTCAACGTTTAGGATCTCAAGTCACGTTATTACAAAGAGGTGAAAGAGTATTAAAAAACTCAGATCCTGAAGCTTCGTTTAAAATTCATCAAACCTTTTTAGATGAACAGATTAATTTAGTTTTGAATACTGACATTCAATCTATTCAAGTACAAAATCAAGAAAAAATCATTCATTATATTGTCGGCGGTATTGAATATGATATTGCTGTCGATGAAATCATTGTGGCAACAGGGCGATCGCCAAATATTAACAGTTTAAATTTAACGGCTGTTGGGGTAGAATCAGATTCTAAAAAAGGGATTATTATTAATGATTATCTCCAAACAACGAACTCAAATATTTATGCTGTGGGTGATGTTTGTATGAATTGGAAATTTACCCATGCAGCGGATGCGGCTGCTAGAATTGTGGTGCAAAATGCTTTATTTTCTATTGCAGGAATTGGACGTAAAAAGCTGAGTAGTTTAATTATGCCATCTTGTACTTATACTAGCCCAGAAGTCGCTCAAGTGGGCATTACTGAAGCAGAAATTCAACAAAACCCGGCAAAAGTAGACAGCTTTTATGTTACTTTAGCAGATAACGATCGCGCAATGATAGAAGGAGAAACTCAAGGCTTTGTTAAAATTCATGTTCGTCAAGGCAGTGATAAAATTTTAGGGGCAACAATTGTAGCCCCCCATGCTGGGGAAATGATTAGTCAAATTACGTTAGCAATGGTAGGAAAAGTGGGTTTAGGCAAGATTGCAAATACAATTTATCCTTACCCCACTCAATCAGAAATTATCCGAAAAGCCGCCGATAATTATAATTTTAGATGGCTGAAAGGATGGGTGAAACAGTTAGCCGCATTTTGGCTAAAATCAAAGTTATAAACTTATTCAACTTCTGTATTCTCAGTCTGATTATTGACAGAAAGCTTAATTACCTCTAAAATTAGAATCGCGATCGCTAACCATACAGAACCCATTGTATATCCAGCAATAATATCTGTTGGCCAATGCACCCCAAGATAAAGACGGCTAAGACCAATAAGAATGACAAGAATAGATGTTAAGGTTAAAATCAGCCATCGCCAAGGTTTAAATTGATTCATTAAGTAATAACAAATTAGACCATAAATTACAATAGAATTCATTGCATGAGCGCTTGGATAACTTAAATATTTAACTTCAATAATTCTTTCCCATAATTCAGGTCTTTCTCGACCTAAAAAGGATTTTATAAAATAGTTAAATTGAGCAGCACCATTACCAATAACAAAATATACTATAGCCCTGGATCTCTGATTTTTAATCCATAGAAACAAACTAAAAACTAAATTAACAATCATTAAAAATAGGGGTTTGCCCAGAAAAGTAACTGCAACAAAAAAGAGAGTCAAATAATAATTCTGAATCGATAGAAAATACTCTAATATAGCAGTATCAAATGCTGTAGTATGTTGAGCAAAGACCTGTTGGGAGAGAAATAAGAACCCTAAAGTTGCAATAATTGCTGTCGTTAATCCACTAATAGCAATAACAGAAGAAAATAGCGGTAAAAAAGATAGTTTAAAAGATGGCTTTGACTGTTGTTTCATGACCTAAGCTTAGTCTAAAATTATTTCCACTATCTTATCAGATTTTTATTCATTATTCTTCTATTCTCCGATCAATAATTTCAATTACAGGCTGTCTGACTTCAGTTATTTTATCATTTTCTTCAAAAGTATAATTAGCATTTTCTTGCCGATCGATTATTTCAATTACAGATTGTTGGGATTCATTCTCTACATTTTCTTTTGATTTGTCTTCAGTTTTACCATTCTTTTTCTCAATTTTTAAGCCGGGTAATCCTTCTAATTTCTCAGGAGATTTTTCTGATAACTTACGCGGCACTAAAACGGTTAATTGTTTCGGTAAACATTCAATTTCTACTGGTGTTTTACCCTCCATTTCTCCATCGATAGCCACTTTTTGATGGGGATTTGTTTTAATTGTAATGCGTCGAGTTCTAAGATAACCAATATCATCTCGTTGCGCCTCATCATCATTCGCTGCGGATTGAAATAGATGGTAAGATGCCGCAATTGCACTTAATTTGTTTTGAGGAGAAACAATCGTAACATCAAGTAATCCATCATCGATGACAATTCCAGCCGGCCCTTGGGCTAAAATTGATGAAGCCGGGGCAATATTTGCCACAGTAATTGCTGCTGCTTCAACATGAATAATTTTATCATCTGTTTCTAATTCGGCTTCAAATGTTTCCAAATCTTGCAATTCATTTAACCCGGAAAAAAAGTAAGCTAACATCCCTAACTGATTCTTCATTTCTCGAGTGGTATGATCGACCGTTTCCGCTTCAAATCCAATTCCCGCTAACAATATCATCAGCTTCCCATTACATTTTGCTACATCAATACGGCGCTGATTATTCGCTAAAATAGTTTCACAAGCTTCTTCAATGGTATCCGGAATATGCAGCGCATTTGCAAATGCATTTGCTGTTCCTCGGGCAATAACGCCTAATGAAATATCTGTTCCAACTAAAGCCTCCGCCACTTGAGAAACGGTTCCATCTCCACCTGAGGCAATAATACAACCAGCCCCGGCTTCTATGGCTTCATGGGTAAGCTGCTTAGCGCTGATTTCTTCTGTGGTATACTTAATTTTCAGATTAATCTCTGATGATAAATATTCTTTGATTAATGATATTTCTTGATCCGCATCGCCTTGACCCGAAACCGGATTAAAAATTAAATAAGTGGGTTGATTCATGATGAAATCACCTGTTTCGTCTTCATTCAATTAAAAGTTTTACAATTATATTAATTATTACTAAGATAGCAAAAATATTTAAAATTATTATGAGTGAACTCAAGTTATTTCTTAAGAAGGATTAAAGTTCAGCTTTGTTTTGGCTAGCTTCACACTAAAGAGAGAGGATAAAATATCCCTTGGGATAGACGCTAAGTTTATGATTGAGTTAGTAAACTAGACGCTATAGCTTGATCAATAGAGCTGCATCAATATAGTATTTAAATGGAGTCTTAAGATATGACTACTGAGAATAAAGTGGAAGCAACTATGAAAAATATTGAAGGGAAAGCCCAAGAAATGATTGGGGAAGTCACAGGCGACCCTAAAGATAAAGCAGAAGGACAAGCCAAACAAGCAGAAGCTTCTGCACGTCATACAGTGGAAAATGTCAAGGAAGCTGCTAAAAGAGAAATTGACTCTCACTAATACTCTAATACTTTTGAAATTATTCAGAGAGAGTATTAGTAAAATTGAGTTAAAACGTACTTTCTCTAAATTGTTTTAATAAAAATCTCTGATTTCCTATAACATTAACTGAGTTGAGTCAGGTAGAGTAGGAAGTTAGAGATTTTATCCTGTAAAACCCTATATCAATTTATGACCGAACAAAACTCACCTGAATACCAAGCCAAAGTCATTCCAGATCAACCTGTTGCGGCAACTGAACCCATTCCAGAACGTCATGATGTTGATCCCTTAGCCTCGGACATGGGGGTTGAGATCGCCAATGAAGAACCTATCCAAATGAAGGAAAAGCTAGACCAACGGGACGAGCAACGATGGCAACTCGATCCAGACTCAGCCGCAGATCATTAAAAATTGATCCTCTCATTGACTGTACTTCCGGAACTCTCTAGGTTAACCTTGATGAAATTCCTAGCTCATTTTCGTTTGTGAGGAGTCAGTCAAGTATGGTGAGTTGGAAGCCAGTCAACGATGCCAAAGCAACCGGCGATCGCCTAAGTTTAGCCCTAAGAGGGGGTAGTGTGTCCGGAGGCATTGAACACCGGGCATGGGTAGAAATAGATTTAAAGGCGATCGCAAATAACGTTGAACAGATCCGAAAACTATTATCCCCCCAAACTGCTTTGATGGCAGTGGTGAAAGCAGATGCCTATGGTCATGGGGCGGTGTCTGTCGCGATCGCCGCAGTTGAAGCCGGGGCTAAAGGGTTAGCCGTTGCCACTATTCCCGAAGGGATAGAACTGCGGGAAGGAGGTATTCAGCAACCTATTTTAGTGTTAGGGGCAGCCCATACCCCAGAGGAAGTGAAAGCGATCGCCCATTGGCAGCTACAGGCAACCCTGTGTACGCCTCAGCAAGCCCTATTGTTCTCTCAAACCCTAAATAGTTGTAACCACAGCTTGTCGGTTCATCTCAACATTGATACAGGGATGTCTCGCCTCGGCACCACATGGCAGCAAGCCACTGAATTTGTTCAACTGGTTCAGCGGTTACCGAATTTAACCATTGCTGGAATTTACTCTCATTTTGCCACAGCCGATAGCAGCGATCAAACGGTGATGAGACAACAACATCAACGGTTTAAGCAGGTTATTGATAAAATTAAAACCCTGGAAAACTGGGACTTTTCTCAACCGTCTCAGCGTCCTTGTTTACACATTTCTAATTCTGCGGCAGCCTTAAGTGACCCAGGGTTACATTATGATTTAGTCCGGGTAGGTTTAGCGGTTTATGGTTTATATCCTGCCCCCCATTTACAGTCAACGGTTAAGCTAAAACCCGCGATGCAAATTAAAGCCAGAGTCACCCAAGTTAAACTCCTTGATGCGGATACTGGGGTTAGTTATGGCTATCGTTATGTCACAGAAAAACCCACAAAAATAGCAGTGGTGGGAATTGGTTATGCCGATGGTGTTCCCCGGAATTTATCTAACAAAATGCAAGTATTAATTCGGGGTCAATTTGTGTCTCAAATTGGATCAATTACGATGGATCAGTTAATGTTAGATGTCAGTCATATTCCGGATCTACAAGTCGGAGAAATTGTTACACTGTTAGGACAAGAGGGCGATCGCAGTATTTCCGCCGATGACTGGGCAGACATATTAGGAACGATTTCCTGGGAAATTTTATGTGGTTTTAAACATCGACTTCCTCGGATGATTTAATTGTTAAAATAAAGTAGGGTGCGTCATTGACGCACCCTACAATCTGTTATCTGCTGTTCAGTTCTTCAAGATAATAACAAGTAGCTAGTTCCTCTAATTTTTTATTAATGTTATTCTGCCGACCAATTACAATGACTTGTTTATCTAACTGTTGTAAATCTTTAATCAGTGGTGCATAATCATGATCGCAGGTAATTAAGATGATGACATCAATCTCTGGCATTTGATCTTTACAGAATTTTAGACAATTCTTAATTAAAAGATTATCCAGACAATTTTTGCATTGTTTGCCTATATCAATACATAGCCAGCCCTCTTCTTGCATTTTTTCCTGTTTACTACTATCAATTTCTGACCAGTAATGATAAGCAAGCAGAATGGGATTTGTAGCAAATTGTGTTATTATGAAATGGATAATATCTTGACTATATTTCAGGATATTACAGTTTTCTCCATCTGCAAATACGGAAACTTTCAGCGAATTTTTTTGTGTATTTTCCATGATGTAAATAATGATAAACATCATGCTCTAACCTGAATCCTACAATATGAAATACTTCAATATTTGCTACATATAAAGCCTTTGAAATTAAGATTTTGAAGACTTATATTTGTCACAGGACTTTTGATATTTCATATAAGATGTAGTAGAATTTTATGCAAGTCAGCTAAACAAGCTTTCAGGGTAAATCCCTTCACAGCTTTGTCGCAAACAAGCATAACTAAAGCTAAAATTACATAGAAACCGCAGATATATCTGAGATATACTCTGGCCAGACGCATAGCTAAAACACACCTGCGATCTCTATGTAAGCTCAGCTTTTACAAGTTTTGAGCAATTGGCTAAATATTAGCATATTTTTTTGAAATCAGCAAGCAGTGGTAGGTGCGTCCGGCAGACGCACCCTACTTGTCTTCCTCGGATGATTTAACGGTTAAAATGAAGTAGAGGCGTTTTTTGTAACGTCTCTGCATCAGTTAAAGAGATTAGATGAGGATAAAATAAGAAGAATGACTACTTATCAAGATATTTGCCGTCAAGTTGAAAATCTGACTCCTGATGAACAACAACGTTTGTTAGCAGAATTACCCACCCGGATACGTTATCGCAA
>CAYNXM010000248.1:0-3188 GCA_964401105.1 uncultured Lyngbya sp.
CATCTGGTAATCTTTACTCAGACGGCGATACCGATTTAACCATCCAAAAGTTCGTTCAACAACCCAACGTTTGGGTACAATCTCGAAAGTTTCAGCAATACGTTTAACTCGCTGTGCGAGAAGGAAGGGCCGAAGTTGGAAGAGCCGAAGAAGGAAGAAGATCGAGGTGAATAGTTATTAGGCACGAACATAAATACTAGGAGTTACGCATTGACAAAAAAGCTCATCTATGTTGTTTGAGCCGTACAAGCATTGGTAAGATTGTCTACAATGTAGTCGCGGATAACTAAAGTAAATAAGTTTCTCTGCACTTCATACCAATTAGAAATGATTTTTTTAGAGCGCATTTTTTCTAAACGAACAAATGCTTGAAGTGAACAATATATATGTGTTTTAATAGCTTGGCTATCTCTCACCATAAATCGACAAATTCCACAAACTTGCTTGATGGCACGATCAAAACTTTCAATTCCCCAATGAGTATCATGAATTGTCATAAATTCACTTCTAGTGATTTGATTGAGAACCTCTTCATCTGGTAGATATAATACATAGTGCCTAGAGTCTTCTTTTTTGAAGTCTTTCCTAAACAATTTAATAAATCCTACGGAGCGCAAATGCGTTCTCAATCCTTGTTCGGGAATCGCAAAACTGCTGACTTGACAAGAGTTTCCCGGTTCATTTGATACAGTTCTATTTTTCTCAATTCCAAATAGAAAACCCAAGTTCTGGTTTCTTAAAAATTTTAAGTTTTCTACTCCTGAGTACCAACTGTCTCCTGTTACTCTTCTAGGTTTTACACCCCAACTCATGACTTATGAGAGCATATCTCTGAAATAATCGTTCTTTGTCTTCCCCTCCTTTTTGTCATATATTCTGTAGTTTATTGGGACTGATTTTCCATAAACATCACTGTAGTATAGTGTGATTAAATTTATTCCTTTAATCGTATTATGATGTTTTCCAGACCAAAAATAACTGATTAATTCTGCATTTTCTGGGTGGCTATATAATTTTTCTACTACTGTGTCATCAATACTTAAAACCCCACCTACTATATTTATAATTTCCTTGACTGTATTGAATAAATCTTTGGGTGAGTATCTTTCTCTAAGTAAGAATCTGTTCACACTGTCATGTGAAACGTTTTCTAATATCTCTGCTAGTCTACAACATCCCCCATGTTTTGGTTCTGATAGCAAAAACAGAGTGTAATGTTCGATCTGGCATTGTGCTGTGGAGGGTTTGCTGATTTCTCTGATTGTTCGATACCTGCTAAGTGGATCACACTTTTTATCAATACACTATTTTGCTACTTTGTCAATGCGTAACTTCTAAATACTTACTTATTCCTTTGCGCTCTACGATGAATGGGTTTAAATCCCCCGCCAGAATTAAAAATTTGACGCTAACCGTTTCGGGGGAGTCAAAATCTCCCTCTAAAACAACCGTATCCCTTCTTCGATCAAACTCAAACTTCTTTTAATGATTTTCCACTCTGAGTCACTCAGATCGCTTGGGTAAAGTCGGCGGTGTGAATTGGTAACTTTTGGGAGGCGGCTCCGCAAGGCTTTTTTCTCTAACAAGCTGCAATAGGTCACTGTGCTGAAATTACTTCCTTTTTCTCACTATCGAGTTTTTCTTTATTTTCTCTTTAGGAATCAGCTCTGATGATAATTTCTATCGTTCCGGTGGTGATCGCTTCAATTGGCAAACCTGAATTAAAGGAGTCCCAAAAGACTTGCCCCGGTAAAAGGGTTCTCAATGCAATCTCTTGTTTCCCAAAGAATACAGTTAACGGATTTTTCGAGGTATTTCTAATGAAGATTTCGCGAATCACATCAGGAGTGGAAGGGATGATTTGCGATCGCGAATCGTCAAACTCAACCGTGGCGGCGCGGGTGTAGGGGAGTTTAGGGAAGCCCGCGACTCCGGACCAGTCGATATTCTCCAACGCATTTAATATAATCGAGAAGTCAATCTCATCAGATTTAGGATTCCAAATAGGCATAAAATAATGCAGTTTAATCCAGGAACAGGCGGCAGTGTGACCGCTACGTCTTTAGAAAATCAATTTTACACAATTATCGCTCAACTTCAGGCGATAGAGAGAGACAATGTAAAGAATCCCAATGAAGCAAATATTGTAACAAGCACCCTAGATCAAGACGAGTTTTTATTCTCTGGAACTTGCACAATTTACGAGGACTGGGTTGGTCAGCAGTCCGTTGAGAGGCAAGTTGTTTTTGCAGAGGAATATCTTTATAACTTGGGTCAGTGGGGATATTTGAATATGTTAGACCCCTATTTAATCAAGGATTCAGAAGTTTTTCTTGGAGATAAAGATAGAAAAAAAGTCCGATTTTCGGACGATCCCTGAATGTGAGCCAGAGAAAAAAGAGGATGAAGACAGAGAGAAAAACCCAGAAGACTGGGAACCCTCACCCCCCGATGATCCGCCTAAGCCACGAAATAATTATGGGCATTTTATTTTTGCAAGAGTTAGAACTATGAATTATCGGGGGATTTTGGAGCGGGTACAAAATCATTTAGGTGTGCATCCGTTCAAAGTATCCCTCACCGATGCTAATGCTGCTAAGGCAGGAAATCAAAAAATTGAAGCTCAGTTTGCCAGTGGTACAGCGGCGATGCGAAAAATAGTTGAGCTATCACTAGAGAACAAAGGTGATGCCGCAGTATGGTTAAATTTGCTAGTTAGGATGTCCGTTGCGATCGCACAAATTCTACAAGTAACCACAATCGCCTCAAAAGGAGTCCGGGCGCTAGCTTCCTACATTAGAATGCCAATTAAGGAAAAAATTTCTTATATTAAAATGCCTTTTGATATCAGCTTAGGACAGCGGAAAAAACAGAAAGGGTTTGACCCCAAAAAGCAGAAAGAAGCAACAATCAAAGAGATAAAAATCCAGAAATGTTGAATTGGAAGAGGGATATCTCTTAAATTAGACACACTACACCTATTATCAGCCAATTTGGTCAACAAAAAACCAGCTTAGGTAGCCCATATATCGCTAATATTTTCACACATAAAACCCGGTAAATAACGCAATTTATCTAATAGCTTAACTCCCTACTCTTTGGCAATCGTGACCAATTGCAGAAGTACATAAGCCATCAAACAGGTATAAATATGAATAGCAATTCCATTGGTATTTTTAGTGATTAAA
>CAYNXM010000249.1:0-3848 GCA_964401105.1 uncultured Lyngbya sp.
TTTTTCATCCATGGGATAAATCCACATGGCTCTCCCGCATCCTCTAAAGTCTTGGTAGGATATAGGGTGTATTCTTTTCCCGAACCACCAGATTCTTGCGATAACGAATGACTCATGATCCTTGATAGAATATTGCGATCGCTGACTCAATTTTTACCCTATTATCTTTGGTGTTTCATTTTAATAGGGGAAAGTGTGTTACATCCTCCAGTTGGGAGGGCTGATTTATTCATCCGGGATACAGAGACCGAGGAGACTTGTGCAGCCCCTGCTTTATCTCGCCTCAAACGTCATCGTATTGCCCCTGGTGAAACCTTATCCCAGATTGCGAGTCAATATAATCTGATTCCAGCAACTCTATTGGGAATCAACCCCAATTTACGACAGCCTCAACTCCCGGTAGGAGAAGAAATTGTAATTCCGCCCTACAATGGCATTCGGGTAGAAGTCCAACCCGGAACCACGTTACAAGATTTAGCCAACACTTACGATGTTCGGGCTGATGTCCTGTTTGAAGCCAATGGCTGTCAATCTCAACCTCGAGTTGTGTTTATCCCTGGGGTAAATTGGTCGCCTGGGGGCGCAGCAACTCCAGAATTAGAGGTTTTATCCGGCTATCCCCTGCCGAGCATAACTGAGGTGCTGTTAAGTTACGGTTGGCAATTACACCCTACTGTTGGTGAAGTGATTTTTCATAGTGGGATGGACTTAGTGGCAGAAATTGGCACGCCGGTTTTATCTGTGGGAGAAGGAATTGTTGCTTTTGCGGGTCAGCGAGGTAGTTATGGTAATGCAGTAGTGGTGAATCATCCTTCGGGAAAACAAACCCGTTATGCTCATCTGTCGGAAATTACGGTTCAAACGGGTCAACAGTTGCAGTCAGGGGCTGTATTAGGGAAAGTCGGTCAAACTGGAAAACCAGATCTGGAACAATCTCACCTACATTTTGAAATTCGATATAGTTCCCCTCTCGGCTGGGTGGCTGAGAATCCTAATCCCTATTTTGCTAAACAGCAGTAATAAAATCTTATTCCCTAAAACGGTTCGATCTCAGTAAATCCTTCAACTGAAAAGAATTCCGATTCCGATTCCGATTCCGATTCCGATTCAGGAGTCCAGTGAGGGGTCGACGGCAGTTTAGGCAATTCAATCGAAGCTAGAGACTGCAATTTACGCCGACGCTGGGAACGAATTAAAGGGGCAGGCCAGTTAGAGGATGGGGGAGCAACACCTGCTGTTTGTTGCGGCTGAGGCTGAGGCTGAGGCTGCTCATTACTCAACATAGACCCTAATTTGTCCTGTGGGAATGATTTAGGGATATATTCTAGCCTGTCTAACTCACTATCTTCTTGATCTTCTTGACTCAAAGAGCCATACTCGACTTGAATTCGTTCCAATTCATCTTCAACTGATTGAGGTTGAGGTAATTCTTCCAGATTGAAACTGACATCTTCTGGTTCATACTCTGCTGTATTAGTAGTTGGCAATTCAACAGACCAATCGGTTACTGAGTCTTCTAAGGCGGGGGACAATTCAGGGAGTGAAGCCGAACTTACCTGTGAGGGTTGAGAATAAAATGGGTTTTTTTCCTGAATTTGAACAATCTCTTCTAATAGTTCAATAGACTCCTCTTCTTGCATTGACTGAGTAGACCACGGTTGTACAGGAGGTGCTTTGGGTGCAGACAGCGGTCTAGTTTCATCTGTCTCAGTCGGTTCCGGTGGAGAAGACTCAACCTCCTCAAACGATAGCGAATCGATCATTAATTCCGGCTGATTTACTATAGGCTGGAGATGATGTTGTCCTAAAGGAGATTGCATTTCTAAACATCGTTCTAATGCCGCTTTAAACTGTAGGGTGTGGCGTTGTTGACGGTGTAAACGAGATCGCAAATCCCGACAAGTATTTTGTGTTTGCATCAGCTGATGAAATTGCTCGTTATATCGCTGTTGAGTTAAAGCACAATCGCGTTCCATCTGAGCCATTTTCGTCTGGCTGGTTTCCCACTGTTGAGTTAAGGTTTCAACTAACACCTGTTGTCGCTGGATTACCTGATTGCTGAGTTCTTGCTTACCAAATAAGCGTGTTACTTGTTCTTGTGCTAAAGCAAGTTCCTGAGTTTGTTGATTGAGAACAACCTCTTGATCTCGTAAGGTTTTTTGGTAGGTATTGAGTTCTGCTTCGAGTTCCGCAATCCGATCGCTTAAATCCTGGTTACACTCATGTAAGGCTTGAATTAACTCCGTTGGATTTTCACGCTCTAAATTTTGCTCTTTTTTGGGTTGAGCCTGGGGTGCAATCTCTAAAAAACTAGGAGTAGATGAGGTCGTTGGTGAAGTGGATAATTCCCGATCGCGATCGCCTGCCTCAGCGACCGGAATTTGGTCTACACTCATGGTACCCGGAAAATTAACAGTTTGCCACTCCTGCTGTGTTTCAGGCACGGCTTCGGACTTGTTAGATTCAGTCGATTTAGACTGCGGTTGATTGGGCGGGAAATCCTCCGTTGCCATGGCGATCACCTAAACCATTACACAATTGCATTTCCAGTTTATCGTGACTTTTCCGATTTCGTGAATATATCGCCTAATTGACTGTAGTTGGGATGCAGCTTAAGGGTTGTTACACAAGTTTTACTTAATCTTTAGAGAAGGGGGTTGACCCGTCACTCCTAAACGTTGTATATTTTGTTATACAGATGCACCCTGATGGTAAGGAGAGTTGCAAGGCGCGACTCTCTCTTTTTATGGGTCTGAGACTTCAAAGACGATCTACTTTTACAAAAGCTTTATATTACTGCTGCCAATCTTTACAGAGTCTTTAAATAAGGGGCTTGACCCCTCACCTATAATTTCTATATGATTAACTACAGATGCACCCTGATGGTAGGGAGAGTTGTTCAAGCAACTCTCTCTTTTTTTATTGGAAAAAATCCAGATGCCGATCGCATTAATAAAATTGAGAATTATATAGTTCTTGATTATAGAGCCAAAATACAGTTAGAGATAGAGTTTAAAGTATTTTTTAATAAAGACTTCTTCTGAACTTTACAAAAGCTTTATATTACTGTTGCCAATCTTTACAGAGTCTTTAAATAAGGGGCTTGACCCCTCACCTATAATTTCTATATGATTAACTACAGATGCACCCTGATGGTAGGGAGAGTTGCTAAGCGCGACTCTCTCTTTTTTTATTGAAAAAATCAATTATTTATTCTCTTCCCTATCCTCTGATCGACTGAGAACCACAGTTTAAGTGCTTGAGCGGCTTACTGTATAAAGTATTATTGATCTGAGATGATCTCAGACTGACAGTTATACGAACACTTTACGAAAGCTTAGTAATTCAGCACTTGATCTTTACAGACTCTTTATCTAAAGGGGCTTGACCCCTCATCCATTTTTCGATATGATTGATAACAAATGCACCCTGATGGTAGGGGGAGTTGCCCAGGCAGCTCTCTCTTTTTATTTGTAAATACCGTTAAAATTAGCAACTTTTTGGTTGGGGTAAACGGTGATAGAATCTTTATTATTTTTAGTTATAATTTTACGGAAGCTTTAAGAAAAAGACTTGCAATTAAACAGGAAACTTAGCTATTGTTATAACAAATGCACCCTGATGGTAGGGGGAGTTGCCCAGGCAGCTCTCTCTTTTTATTTGTAAATTGAGTTAAAATCAGCAATTTGTGGGTGGGGTAAAGCGTAACAGAATCTTTATTATTTTTAGTTATAATTTTACGGAAGCTTTAAGAAAATACCTTGCAATTAAACAGGAAACTTAGCTATAGTTATAACAAATGCACCCTGATGGTAGGGGGAGTTGCCCAGGCAGCTCTCTCTTTTAGT
>CAYNXM010000250.1:0-6563 GCA_964401105.1 uncultured Lyngbya sp.
ATTTGGGATCAAATTGCGGGTGTAACGGTTCCAACAACTGCGATTAGCCGCATCGGCGATCAAAGCTTTGTGTTTGTCGTACAAGAAGACACCAGTAGTGGCGAGTCGATGTTAGTGGCAAAGCAACAGCCGGTGCAATTGGGGACTATTCAAGGTCAGAGTTATCAGGTGATTTCTGGAGTGAATGCTGGCGATCGCATTGTTACCGAAGGAGTTGTTAAACTACGGGATGGAACCCCTGTTATGGATCAATCAGAGCAACCCCAAGAAGCGGCTTCTCCCACCTAAAACCAATTCCTTTAGATCTTGCCACTCATTAACCCCTGCTGTCGCTGTCCCCCACCAAAGATGTAAACCCCCCTCAATCCCCCCTTGCCAAGGGGGGACGCAGGGGGGTATTGACCGCTGTTTGATAAGCTTGCACAAGCCGATCGATTCCTGTAATGGCTGTGCCCACAACAACGGCATGAGCACCGAATTCAATCGCTAATTTTGCCATTTCTGGTGTGGCAATACCCCCTTCACAAATGACGGGAACATCAATCTGTTTCACCATCTCTTGCAGCAGTTCAAAACCCGGAGGAGATTGGTTCTGAGTCGGGAGTGTATAGCCATACAATGTGGTGGCAACGCAATCTGCACCTGCCTCTACGGCTTTGAGTGCTGCCTCTAGAGAGTCTACATCGGCCATCACCATGCTGCCTAATTGTTGATGAATCTTATCAATGATTTCAGCAACGCTTTCCCCTGATGGACGGGATCTGAGGGTGGCATCAATCGCAATCATATCCGCTCCGGCCTCTGCTAAGGCCACAGCCGCTTCAAATCGAGGTGTGATATAAATTTCGTAGTTTGGCAGGGATTGCTTCCACAAGCCAATTATGGGGGCGCTAATCCGTTCTCGTACGGCCTGAATATGAGCTGGGGTATCAATTCTGACTCCCACTGCCCCTTGACGAATTGCCGTTTCTGCCATGGCTGAAATAATCAGGGGATGATGTAAGGGAGAATCAACCGGAGCTTGGCAAGATACAATTAGAGACTTTGGGGGAATTGGAAAAGAACTGCGTTGCATTTTTAATCTCAAATCGACCAGCTCATTTTGTCTATTTTAACGATATTTTTCAAGATTAAATCATTGGTTTGTGCTGGCCTCCAAGTTTAATAATTTCATCAATAAAAACATCAGAGCGTAGCGGTTTTTCCAGAACAACATCGATCTGTATATCCCATTGCTCTATAGATTTTGACTCAAAATTACTGCTGATCAGGGCTAAAATATTAATCCTTTTAGTCACAGGATTTTGCTGCAATAACTGAATAATTTCATAGCCGATTTGACTTGATAAATCCAAATCAATAATGATTCCCGTCGGTTTGAGCAGTTCAATCTGTTGAATGACTGTCAAATCTTGTCCTAACCAAACCACTTGATAGCCCGATGCGGTTAACAACTCACAAATTAAAGTTGCCGTCGATTCTTCGGGTTCAATGATTACAAAACAGGGATTATGATCTAAATCATTTTGAGTCGATGAAGAACTAGAAAGGGATTGAGAAGCTAACTTTTTCCTCTCTTTTTCTACAGAGAGGGATTGGGCGGGTAAATGTACCGTAAAGATTGAACCGACATCTACTTTGGATTCAAACTGAATCACTCCACCTTGTAGTTCTACTAATTGCTTCGTTAAGGCTAAACCTAGCCCAGTTCCTCCATAGTGACGATGATAAGAAGAATCGAGTTGTTGAAATTTTTCAAATAGCAAATGTTGCTGATCTAACGCAATTCCAATGCCCGTATCTTCGACTTGAAATATAGTCATATTATCTGATGTTCTGACTCTTAAAGTCACTTCCCCTTTGGCGGGGGTAAACTTAATTGCATTACTTAATAAATTATAGAGAATTTGTTTAACTCGTCGTTCATCTGCACTAAATAAATCCTGTTCTGGCTGAATTTGCAGTTCAAAATTCAACACGACATCTTGGCGCAGGGCCTGATCTCGAAACAGATGAATACTCTGCTGAGCCAGTTTAGTTAAAGAAAATTGACTGATTTGTAAGACAGTTTTTCCGGCTTCTACTTGAGATAAATCTAAAATATCATTAATCAGAGCCAGCAAATGATTGCCGCTATTATGAATTGTTTCTAGATAACTTTGTTGTTTTTGCTTTAATATTTTTTGGTAAGCTAAAGAGTGGGATTGTAACCGGAGTAATGTCGCTGATATCCCAATAATACAAGTTAAGGGCGTTCGCAGCTCATGGCTCATTGCTGCTAAAAATTCACTCTTGGTACGATTTGCCGCCTCAGCCGCTAATAAAGTATCTTGGAGTGCAGATGTCCGTTCTTGTACCCGTTGCTCTAGAGTTTGTTTTTGCTGTTGAACAGCCGCAAATAATTGAGCTTGATAAATGGCAATGGAGAGATGTTCAGTAATTTTAACCACAAATTTAATCTGTTGTTGTTGCCATTGATAAGTCGCAAAACATTGATGGGCAATTAATAATCCCCAAAGTTGTTTTTTGACAGTAATGGGAACCACTAACTTAGCTCGCACTTTAACACGTTGTAAAAACTCTAATAAACAGGGATGAGCCGTGTAAGCTGGCTCAATATCAGAGATGGCAACGTAGTGACCCTGACGGTATCTTTCCCGACAGCGTGCCGCCTCACCAAAACACTCTTCTGTTTGATAAAAATTCAGTACAGACGGAATGCTCTCAGTCTCACGCGCTTCATAGGTCACACTTCCAGAAAACGGAGCAGTTGCAGAAGGTAAATCTTGAGCCGACTGTTTGGGTTCAAACTCTTCTCTAGGCAACCCCTCATCCCTGTCTCCTTCAGACTCAGGGGTAACAAATTGATAACTTTCAAACTGATAAATCAGAACACGGTTAACCCTTAATAACTTTCGGAGTTGCTCGACTGCTGTAGACAAGATTACGGGTAAATCAAGACTCTGACGAATCTGTGCTGTAACTTGATTCAGGAGCCGTTCTTGCTCTAACTGTTGATACAGGACATTTTTCACAGGCTAATCTCACTCTTGCCGCCACACCTCAAGTTTGCTCTAATCGTTTCTACTCAATGAACCTCCACAGAAAAGCAATGAACCGATCTCGGGGTTGATTGTTCCATTTTAGCAAGTCTCGGTGTTAGAGAGTGGTTTAGGAGTTAAGCTATATTGTTACAAGATAGCATTAAACCGTTCTTCACAGCTCCATTGATTCAGTTTAGGATAGAGAAAATAATAATCTATTGAGATTATCCCTATTTTTCAGTTAAATATTCTGTCTAATCTGGAATCCTACTTTTCACTTGGATTACAGCAGAAATGTTATTATCATGTTTGGTCAATATTGGGTGTAGTTTTATGATCAATTCCTCTCAGATTACGTTAGAATCAACCTTAGCTCATTTAGCAGCTCATCACTTTCAAGTGGATGTTACAACCTTGGGAAAAACTGTAGCACAAGCGTTTTATGAAAATCCTGAGCTGCCTGGAGTTATGGTTTTAGAAGACTCTCAATTAGTCGGCATGATTTCTCGGGCTACTTTTCGAGAACAGACTCATCCGATTCATCGTAAAAATCTCTACTTTAATAGTCCAATTCAGTTACTACTCGATGTCATTCGAGTGCTACCTTTACAATGCCCTCAAGATTGTCACATTATGGATGCTGTAAGGCTTGCCCTCAGTCGTCCGAAGCCATTAATTTATGAACCCATTGTTGTTTGTTTTGATTCACTCAACTATTGTCTTCTGGATATGCAGGTCTTGTTATTAGCCCAGAATCAACTTTTAAATTCTGCTCATAAACTCATCCAGCAGCAACAAGTTCAAAAGCAGCATTCTATTCAATTAATTCAACAAGAAAAACAGAAAATAAAACAAGCTAAAAAGGATTTAAAATCAAAACATTCTTTGATTCAACGTCAGGTCGATCAAGATTATAGTCGGCAAAAAGCTCAGATGGTTAAGCAAACTCAAAATATCGTTAAACTGAATCAGAAGTTTACCCGTGTGGGTCAAGATGTTTATGTAAAAGCCGGTAAAGCTTTTCATGCTATCTTTATTGGGGCTAACGCAATTCATCGTAGAACAGATCATTTTTTTGAAATGAGTCAAGCCATCGCAAAAAATTTAGATGTGATTCATTCTACCTCAACTTTGATGAGTGAAATTGTTGATCAAGTTCGTCATTTAGCTGTACAAGCGGCGGTTGTTTCTTACCAAGCTCAATCTTCTCCGAATGAACTAAGCCGGGTTAATTTTGAAATTAGCCGCCTTGTGAATAAAACGATGACTGTTAAGGATAAAATGCATACAGTTGCTAGTCAGCTTAAATATAATCTACGAGAAATTAATTATTTAACAACTGATGATACTCAAACAACTCGTTCAATGTTGATGCAAGTGGAACAGGTAGAAAAAGTCATTCAAGAATTAGAAAAGTTAGTGAATGAATCACTGATAGAGCAAAGTCATTTAAATCATAATCCTAATGCTAGCCATTTAATTCAAGCCATTGAGCGTGTTCTGAAAACAAAACAAAATACGACTGAAGAACTCAGTCCAGTACGAAATTAGTTCCGTATTAATGTAAATATCATAATTATTTTTATCATGATGTAAGTTTGACATTTTTATATAATCACAACTCATTGATGATTTATCAAACTATTATAGAATTGCAGAGAAAATTTATTGATTAATAAATGAAATTTTGTCAATCATTTTTTCAAATAAAAAATCTCTGCAATTTATCCTTCTAAAATTAAACGTTCCAAGTGGCTAAATAAGTTTCTGTTCCTCCTAAGATACTGGATTGAATAGCAGACGATGTGGTGAAAACATCTGCCTGCTTTACTGTGCTAAAAATAACAGCATTTCCTTGACGCACTGCAAATCCATCAATGCTTCCTTCTGAACCATCATTATCATTAGTTTGAGTTAAAGGTGTCCAGAATTTTCGCACTTGATAATCTGGAGTTAATCCTAAAATTGCCATTTCTCCGAGTGTATAGCTTCCAACAGTTTGACCATTAATTTGTCGGTTATCTCTATTTTGTAGTTGGAATGCTGAAGCACCGCCAATATATACATTACCAGACTCATCGGCTGTAATTGAATTAGGGGTAAAACTATTAGCGCCTGAAGTTTTTTGAGTCACAATAAATTGACCTAGTTCAATATTACCATTGCTCGGATTAATTTGGGCATGAAATGTAAATGCACCGCTACTTGCGCCGGCAAAGTTATTAAATTGATCGACATCAACTTTGGTAGCAAGATTTTGAGTAATATCTTCTCCATCTCGTTGAAAAACGTTATTTCCCCCATCAGTTTGACCCAGGAAATATAAACCACCATTTTGTCCAAATGTGATTCGTTTCCCTTCAGTATCAGCGCCTAAATTCTCACTTTGAACCTGAGTGGCGCTGTAGTCCCAAGTGTTCCAAATTTGATTGAGATTAGGATCAAAACCTCTTAAGAATGGCGTTTTTAAGTCGGGAGTGACTTGTTTATAACCAGTAACAAACACCTGTTTTGTGCTAGGATGAATCGCAATATCAGCCGGGATAGTTCCTGCTAGAGTGATACTTTGAAGTTGATTTCCGTTATTATCCCAAAGTGTAACTGTATCTGTACTTTCTGTCAGTGTAGCGACTGTACTATCATTAGCGATCGCCACTCGGTCAAAATTTCCAGTTTGTGACCATACAATATTCTCAGTTTTACTATCTAAAACAGTAATACCAAAATCACCAACTGCGACTATTTCACCACTGTCACGATCTACATCTATATCATCAACAATACCTCCCAAAGTGAATGTTGATAAAGGTGTCGTATGACCATCGATTAGTCGTCGAATTTCTCCTATATTATTAAAGTTTCCTGCAATAATAATTGCGTTATCTACGGGAGAAATTTCAACCCCTGCCGCAGTATCATTATTGGCTGTTCCTAAATAGGTTGCTGTGTTTAATTGTAAGTTTAGTGTAGGTTCTGGAATAGGTTCTGGGGTAGGTTCTGGAATAGGTTCTGGAATAGGTTCTGGGGTAGGTTCGGGTGTAGGTTCTGGAATAGGTTCTGGGGTAGGTTCGGGTGTAGGTTCTGGGGTAGGTTCGGGTGTAGGTTCGGGTGTAGGTTCGGGTGTAGGTTCGGGTGTAGGTTCTGGGGTAGGTTCCATACCTTCAAACTCAGAATTTTCTGCTAAGAAAGTATCATAGTCAACATTTTTGAGAATCACTAAAAACTCATTATTAGTTTTATTTTGAATAATTATATCATTAGCATAAATATCAGTTCCTTGAGAGATTTCTAAATCATTAATACTGAGATTATCAACAAATCCAAGGGTATCTTGACCTAAAATAAAATCTTGAATAATATCTGCTTCAGATAGACTTGATCCTCCTGTACCAATACCGAGATAAAAAATATCTATTCCTTCGCCACCTGTTATAGTATCCGCACCGATATCACCGAATAAGCTATCATTTCCTAAGTCACCAAATAGTAGATCGTTACCGAAACCTCCTGCAACAGTAT
>CAYNXM010000251.1:0-2945 GCA_964401105.1 uncultured Lyngbya sp.
GGTGGGTGAAGTCTATTGGAGTCCACTACGTTACTATCCCGGTGCAATGATTTTAGCGGCTGTTGCTAACTCAGAGGATGAAAAGGCGGCAAGGAAACGATTTTTGAGTCGATATCCCGATACTGAAATTGGCATTCTTCAGGGGACTAGGGACTTTGCCTCTGCCTACATTCAGGTATTAAAGGGAGGTGCATCTATCGAACAAATTGGTCGTGAGTTTGAAACCTATTCACCCTCTGAGAATAAATAGACTCTACTACTTATAAATCAAACATTTTTTGGAGAAATTGACAATGATAACTGCACAAATCTTATTAATGACTGTGATGATTTTGAGTGTTGTTGCTATTGTTAATCCATTTTCTACCACCTTTCGATTAAATTTTGTTTAGAGGAAAAAACATGAAAACTACACAAGTTCTATTAACGGCTGTAATAGTATCGGGTGTCATTAAATTAAACGTTTTCAGGAGAGGTTGAAAATGAAAGCTACAGAATTTCCATTAATGATAGTTATTTCGACTGTTATTGTTATGAATTACCCATCTTCTATTACTTCTCAATTAAATCTTATTTGGAGGGAGACACATGAAAACTACACAAGCTTTTTGACTACTACGATAGTGTCGGGTGTTATTATTGCTCACCCCTAATCAACTTGTGCTGAACAAAACTATCAATACGCTACTAACCCAATTAATACTTAAAACGCTCAATAAATTTCAACCCCTATGCCATCCTATTTTGAATTCACTCTACCTAACATTTTCTCAATCAAACCTTTCAGGAGTAAAACACATGAAAACTACACAAATTCTATTAACGGCTGTAATGGTATCGAGTGCTGTTATTGCTCACCCATTATTAACTTATGCTGAACAAAACCCTCAATATCCCGATAATCCAACTAACGCTCAAAATGTTTTCTTAAATAACCCTTTTGAGCAAACTCAACTAAATAATCAATTAGTCCCTAATAATCAGTCAGAGTCTAACAATCAATTAGAAACAGAAAGCAATAACAATAGTAGCTTTAACTTTGATAGTATTCTATCCGGGTTGAATCCAGAGCAGTTACTCAATCAAGCTACTCAAAAATTAGAGAGTCAGATTAATCAATTAATCGGCCCATTCTCTGAATTACTAGCGATTAATCCGGGAGATTATTTTGAACAAATCTTGAGTGATTTAAGTTTAGATAGTCTTGAAATCTCAGATATTTATGGTGAGATGAATGTTCCTAATCCGAATAAGCTGTTAGAAGAGTTAGAAAGTATTGGAACGGGTGACTTTTCTTTCGGTGAACTACTCGGTTCAAGTGTTTCTGATAACTTACTTTTGATTAATGAAGCTCATGTTGAGCTAACTGGAAAACTAGCTAAGTCTCAAGCAGAATCTTCGGCATTTAGTGATGAAGCTCAACAGAAAATTAAGCAGAAAATTGAGTTTGGGGATGAAACAACTCAAACTTCGGCTGAACTGGCTGCCTCTACTCAGAAAGCAGCAGAACAAGGTAAAAACTTAGTTCAAACAGGTCAAGGAACGGATGTTACCCAAGAATTAGAGCGCTTACAACTTGAAGCAATGGGATTACAACTTGAAGCCGAAGCTAGTCAATCTAGTCAGCTTTCAGTATTAGCGGCTCAACAAGCGGCGATATATACCGAAACTCAACAATCTCGGATTGATGATGCCATGCGAAATCAAATCTTGAGTGATATTTCTACTACTTTGCAAGGTGATAAAGCGGGTGAACGGGTTGACAAGGCTGCTAATATTCGTGCTTTGTCCAATGGGTCTCAATTTAGTACGTTTCGGGAAAGTAATTAGTTTTTAGTTTTTAGTTTTTAGTTTTTAGTAGTTAGTTTTTAGTAGTTATCCCCGCCTACGCGGGGACAAGGTTATTAGTGATTGGTTTGGGTAGGCACAAAAAAGTTTTCGTACAGACTCTAAAGAGCTATAAAGCTTAAATTTAAGTGAGTTTATCCCAAGGTATCCCCATTATCTCTGTTATTTTCTAGAAAAATGCAAGGCTAAAAGGGCTGTAACCTATCATTACCTGATACTGATTTAATTAGTAATTTGTAGTTAGTAATCAGTGGTTATTAATTAGTAGTTATTAGATAGTGGTTAGTGATTAGTAAAGAAGTCTTTAAACTAAAATATAAAAACTTGCATACTGACAGAAAACTAAGTACTAAAAATTGACGATAAAAAACTAAGAACTAAGAACTAAGAACTAATGACTAACGACTTAAAACCTTTAGGTTTTTTTCACTTATGCTAATAGCCAACCTAACAGGAACTGACCTAATTAATCTAGGTTCTGAGCTTAACCAAAGTACGACTGAAGCTTGGGGTGAGTTATGGAGTGAGGTGATTTCTACGTCAAGTCCTTTATGGGAATCACTCAATAATTTGGGTTTATTGATTGCTGGACTATCTTTACTTTACCTTGCAATTGAACGTATTCGACCGCTGTTAGAACGGCAAAGTTGGAGTGATTTAGCTTCGTTATTGGTAATGCCTTTGGTTGTCGTGTTCTTACTCGGAAGTGGGGGTAATTTAGGGGCGGGTGTGGTTCAAGCATTCTATGGAATTGGGAGTCATTCGGTTCAGTCTGTTTTAACTCAGCAAATTGGATCGTCATCTCTTGATGCTCAAACCGCCCTCAATGAAATCCGTCAAGAAAACGCGGAACAAGCTTTAGAGCAAGAGATATACGGGGAATGTATGAATCTTCCCCCCGCAGAACAACAGCAATGTATGGAAGACCCCGCTCGGGAGCAAGCAGCTTCGGATGTGGGGGTTCATAACAGTTCGCTAATTTCTACCCATAACTAGACAAGACTCCCGAACTGTCCATATAATTTATCGTATAGAGTTAGATAAGTTATATGGACACAGAGAGTGATATGACAGTCAGTATTGGCGAAGCTGCCGAA
>CAYNXM010000252.1:0-7500 GCA_964401105.1 uncultured Lyngbya sp.
GAACTTTAAGTTCTATTTTTGCCTGTATTTAGAAAATTTTTAATCCGGTTCCCCCCATGCTTTGGGGGGCTAGGGGGGCAATTATCAATGGTTACTGAATGGAGGCGAAGGACTTTAAAATCAGTTTTCTCTCAATTTTGATCAAATTTGAATCCGGTTCCCCCCACAATTGGGGGGCTAGGGGGGCAATTTTTCGGTAAACTGTTCAACATTACCATTCCCCCTCATAAAACATGACAAACAACGAAGAACGAATTTTATGTTTACTGTTTTAAGTAATATTTTTGCGATTTATCGCCGAGAACTTCAGGGCTATTTTGCCTCTCCCTTGGCTTATGCCGTTGCGGGTATCTTTTGGCTACTTACAGGATACTTTTTCGTCGCCCTTTTATTGGGGCCAGAAGGACTAATTCAACAAGCCGCTTATCGAGATCAACTGGGTATTACTGACCCGCCGATTGATTTACCCTATCAATTCTTACAAGTTTACTTGCGTCTGTTGGGTTCAATGTCATTATTTATCCTACCGATGTTATCGATGGGACTGTATACCGAAGAACGTAAACAGAAAACCTTAGAACTATTAGCCACATCCCCCATAACCAATTGGGTGGTTGCTGTCGGTAAATTACTTGGGGTTGCCACATTTTACCTAACGATGATATTACCCTTAATGCTGATTGAAGCGATCGCCCTCAATACTGCCACCCCTGCCTTGTCTCCTGCCATTTTTCTGACTGCCCACCTGGGACTGATTTTACTGGCAACGGGAGTTCTTTCCCTGGGAATGTTTATTTCTTCTCTAACTGAAAGTACGATTCTCTCCGCCATTCTCACCTTTGCCTTAGTTTTGTTTCTCTGGGTTGTTGATTTAATCGGTAACAGCATTGGCGGCGGCTTTGGCGATGGCCTCAATCATATTTCTCTAATTTCTAACTATACGAACTTCGTTCAAGGTATTATCGATAGCAGCAGTTTAGTCTTACTCGTCAGTTATATTATTCTCGGAATCTTTCTGACTGCCCAATCTATCGATGCCTTGAGGTTCCAGCGGTCATAATATGAATAAGCGCAGCAAAATAACTCGGCAATTTCTCAAACTCTTGTTTTGGCTAGGCCCAATTTTAATTATTATGGGGCTATCAGCGGGTGTTGTCTCCCGGACTTGGCAACCTCTACCGTTGGGCTTAATCATTGCTGGGGTTGTGATTATCGGACTATGGCTATTACTTCGCAGCTATTCTCAACCCAAAGACAGTAGCAAGTATCCATACTGGAGTCGTCGTTCAACTCAAGCGGGGACAAATGCTATTGCTGCCACACTTTCTGTATTAGTAATTTTAGGCTTAATTAACTTTCTGGCAGTGCGAGATGCGCTGCGACTTGATTTAACCGAAAACCAACAATTTACCCTATCTCCCCAAACCCAAACCTTAATCACCAATTTAGAACAACCCGTTAAAGTATGGATTTTTGACGGGCGTAAAGATCCTCAAACTCGAGAACTATTAGATAATTATCGCCGGATTCAACCCAGCAAACTCAGTTATGAATTTGTAGATCCTCAGGTAAAACCGGGTGTTGCGGAATCATTTGGCATTCAAGATGTCGGAGAAGTCTATTTAGAGTCCGGGGAAAAACGTCAAGCTATCGCTAAAGAAGGACTTGAACCTTTAACAGAAGTTAAATTAACTAATAGTATTGAACAGCTTATTTCTGACTATACTCCTACAGTATATTTCCTACAAGGACATGGAGAACGTTCCCTCGAAGATGGACAAGGCGGGTTTGCCGAAGCGGTTAATAGCCTCAGTCAGAAAAACTTTAAAACAGAAACCTTAACTTTAGCCCAGCAATCTGCTATTCCAGAAGATGCTGATGTCATTGTTGTCCCTGGACCGAAACGACCACTGCTAGAGGGGGAAGTGGAAGCATTAACGACTTTTGTTAACCAAGGAAAAGGGTTAATGTTAATGTTAGACCCGGAAATTGATGCTGGAGTAGAAGAATTCTTAGAACAATGGGGCGTTAAATTAGATGACCGCCTTGCGATTGATGCCACCGGTAGAGGCAGACTGGTGGGGTTAGGGCCAACTGTGATTATTGTGCAAGAATATGGAGAACATCCCATTACCCAAGAATTTGCTAACGGTATTTCCTTCTATCCTTCTGTCCGTCCTGTAGAAACTCGTCCCATTGATGGAGTGTTAGAAAGTCCTTTAATTTGGAGTGATAGCCAAAGCTGGGCAGAAGCTAACTTGGAAAATCAAGAACTTCAATTTGATGCCCAAGTTGACCGTCAAGGGCCTTTATCTTTAGGAGTGGCGTTAAGTCGTAATTCATCAGAAACAGGGGTTTCTACAACTCCTGAAAATAGTAATGAAACCGTAGCCGAGAATACAGACACCACAGTAGCAGAAACTCCTGAAAATAGTAATGAAACTGCAACTGATGAGAATAATATAGAAGAAGCTGAAAATAGTAATGAAACCGTAGCGGAGAATACAGACACCACAGCAGCAGAAACTCCTGAAAATAGTAATGAAACTGCAACTGATGAGAATAACATAGAAGAATCTGAAACTTCTGACTCTACAAAAGAATCAAGATTAGTGGTATTTGGTACATCCCAATTTGCTGCTAACGGATGGTTTGACCAACAACTGAATGGAGATGTATTTCTCAATACTGTCAGTTGGCTGAGTCAGTTGGATGCAGAGTCCTTATCCATTCGTCCCAAACCAGCCACTAACCGCCGCTTAGCCATGACTCCAACATTGGGGCGATCGCTCAGTTGGATGGCTTTAGTGATTTTACCATTATTCGGCTTTGTAATGGCAGGCATTGTTTGGTGGCGCAAACGGTAATAACAGGGAAATAGAGAGGTAAGTAGAAACGTTGCATGCAATGTCTGTACGGGAGTAAGGAGTCCCTTTAATAACAAATAACAATTTATGAAATTACAACGATCTACATTAATTTTACTATTAATTGCTCTGGGTTTATCTGGGGCTGTGTATATTTTTGAAATTAGAGAATCTGAACAACAAGAAAAAGTGGCTGCCCAAAAAGAGCAGATTTTCACTTTTTCCGCCGATGATGTGCAATCTTTCACGGTGACAACATCAGCCCAAACTATAACCGTTGAAAGAATAGCAGAGGCTGAGACAGACTCCCTTTCGCCTTGGAAATTAACCCGTCCCGTCCAAGTGATCGCAAACCCGGCATCTGTTAATTTATTACTGAATCAATTAGTCAAAAGTCAAACCGATCTAACGACTAATACAGGGATTCGAAAATTACAAATATTAGAAACAGAACGAGCAATATATGGCTTAGATAATCCTCAAACAACCGTTGAAGTTACCCTTAAAGATAATACTACTCATCGCTTAATATTCGGCAAGCGTGATTTTAATGGTCGTTCAATTTATAGCCAAATCAATCCTGAATCGGCTACAGAAAAGCAATCTATTTTAGTGATTCCCTCAGAAATATTAACAGCTATTGAGCAACCCTTAGAAGATTGGGAAATGCCAGAAACAGCGGATGAAATTAATAATCCCGATGCTGATATTTTAGATAATGATAACTCTGAATCACTTAATAATCCCGATGCTGATATTTTAGATAATGATAACTCTGAATCACCTGAACAATAACCTCATACTCCGAGAGAAAGTTAATCCTGTCGGATAATGCAGTATCCTCTAAACGTTAATAGATTTTAAGCCAATTAACATTATGCTAGCTAAACGAATATTACCTTGCCTAGATGTCAACGCGGGACGGGTCGTAAAAGGAGTCAACTTTGTCAATCTCCAAGATGCCGGAGACCCTGTAGAATTAGCCTCAGTCTACAATGAAGCGGGGGCAGATGAATTGGTCTTTTTAGACATTACAGCCACTCACGAAGACCGTGATACCATTCTAGACGTGGTTTATCGTACTGCCGAACAAGTGTTTATTCCCCTCACCGTTGGCGGGGGTATTCAAACCTTAGAAAATATTAAAAATTTGTTAAGAGCCGGTGCAGATAAAGTCAGTATTAATTCAGCCGCTGTTCGTGACCCAGACCTGATTAATCGAGCCAGTGATCGCTTCGGTGTTCAGTGTATTGTAGTAGCAATTGATGCTCGTCGCCGTAGTGACCCCACAAACCCCGGTTGGGATGTCTATGTCCGAGGAGGACGCAAAAATACCGGCTTAGATGCGATCGCCTGGGCAAAAGAAGTGGAGAAAAGAGGCGCAGGAGAACTTCTGGTGACGAGTATGGATGCAGACGGGACGCAAGCCGGCTATGATTTGGAATTAACCCAGATTATTGCCGAAACTGTCGAAATTCCCGTGATTGCTTCTGGGGGCGCTGGCAACTGCGATCAGATCTATCAAGCCTTGACAACGGGGAAAGCAGAAGCCGCTTTACTGGCATCTCTCCTGCATTATGGTCAACTCAGTGTTGCGGAAATTAAGACGTACCTGACTCAGCATCACGTTCCCGTGCGTCATCTCTCAGCTTAAAAATATATTATGATTCTTAATATTGAGCTGCCCAAAAATCTATCTAAAGGTCGATCTAAAACTGCCAAATCTCAAAAACACCTGTTAGAATGAAAATGATTGTTACAAAATGTAACTTATGTTGATTCCAATTTTAATGATAGACGTAGCTTTGGTTGCCTGGTCACTGCATTTAATGCAACAGGCTGCCAAATATCGAGAATTTTCATTCGTACTGGCAGGTATTTTAGTGGCTGTATCGGCGGCGGCAGTGATGTTAGTTTACTTTTTAACGGGATCTTGCATCCAGCATTTTGCTCAACTCTCTCAATATCCCTATTGATACTCCCATCAGTATATCCGTTGAAATCTCTTTAAACCACTTCATAGGTAGTGTTTTGAGATATTCTTCATTCAAGAGATTGACAAGATGCGTCACAATCAGGTATATTAAGAAGTCATGCAAGGGGCTATAACTCAGTTGGTAGAGTGTCACAATGGCATTGTGAAAGTCAGCGGTTCGAGTCCGCTTAGCTCCATCTCTAATTCATTTTAGCAGCGCTGTCGCCAGAACCTCGGGATTGCTGTTCTCTCAATTCCTCAAAATCTGAGTACGTAGCGCTATGATCCACAACAAGTACAGGATCAATTTTCAATTTTGTGAAAACCGGCACACAATTGTAGCCAAGTTATGCTATCCTTTGAAATGAAGATAAAAGTTTCCCTAAACTGTTAACAATCCATGCATCCATACGGTTGAGTATTTAGGGAAGAAGATAAAAACTAAACCATCTGAAATTCAAACAACTCAAGAGGTATTATGTTATGAGCCAACAGGTTATACACCCGATGGAAAAATTCCAAGGTCAGGTGAAATCCCTCGTTAATTCCAATATTATTCAGCCTTCTGACAGGCTTTGGAAAATTGCATTTCTTTACGAGAAAGATTGGGGATTTTGGAAGAAAGAGCTATTAGAATTTGGCTTTTCCATGCAAGATCCGATTAGTGAACTCATTGCTGTAGATGCTTGGGATGAAGATTAAGCAGTTGAATTCAACAGAAAAGCTGGTGTCGGTTAGAAGATAACTTCATAAAACTTCAAATACGGTCTTCAAGACTGACCACTCTGTAAGACTCAACATTTTAAAGTTGACAGCATTAATTGAGACAATCCGCTAAAGCGATCGCTAAAGCTTGAGCAGTAGTAGGATAGCGATCGCGGGCACGATAGGCTGTAATGCGGTCAATCACTTCTCGTAGTTTGGGTGGAATTGTCGGAATGGAGTCCAAATTAAACCCATACCCATTTTGCTGTTTACCGTAAAACTTGAGAGGACTTTCACCGGTTAATAAATAAATTAATGTCGCACCGACTGCATATAAATCCGATTGGGTTAAAGGTTGTCCGCGATCTTGTTCTGGAGCGCTGTATCCCTCTGCACCAATACGAGTGCCAGGGGGAGTGCCAATCTCCTTAACTGCCCCAAAATCAATCAAAATAATCCGCTGATCTCGCTGACGTAACAGTAAATTAGCAGGCTTCAAATCCCGATGAATCAGTGGGGGTTGCTGACGATGAATATACTCCAAAATATCACAAGTTTGCCTCATCCACTCAACCCCTTGCTGAGGTAATACCGGGCCATACTTCTGAATTCGTTTCTCTAAGTCCTGGCCATGAATCATTTCCATGACTAAATACTTTTTGTTTTCTTCAACAAAGAAATCGTAAAATTGAGGAATTCCCGGATGATTCAACCCTTTCAGTATTCTAGCTTCTCGTTCAAATAATTCTTGGGCTTTGGCAATTCGCGCCATATCTGCATTCATTTCTTTTAATACTACCATTGGCGGCATGGGTTGTCCTTGATTCGACACCATCAAACTCTGGGGTGGATGCCAAGCCACGGCGGTTGTCCCCATACCACCCCGTCCTAAAGTTCGTAACACTTGATATTGCCTTACAGTCCGTTCAACTTTTATCGGATAACCACAATGAATACAAAATAAATTTTCAGGTGGGTTTCCCCCATGAGTACAACCAGAAGGACTGGGTGTCGCGATCGCTAATGATTTTAACTCCAGTTGCAGTAGCGGCCCTCCTCGGGCCAGTTCTAACACCATGCCACTAGAAACAATTGCCTGATTGGTTAAAACACCATTAACATAAGTACCATTGGTGCCGTGATTAATTAAACGCCAACCTACGGATAAACCCACAGAGTTTAAGGGTTGTAACTCAGCATGATAACGAGAAACCAGGGAATCAACAATCACCACTTGATTATCACTTGCCCGTCCAATCTTAATCACAGATTCTAGCTGAAACTCCCATTCTTGCAAAGGCATTTTATTTTCAGCATCGAGTCGGGTCAGGGTGAGAATATCGACCATAATAATAGATTAGTGGCGCTGGCGTTGGAACAAGGATAACGATTTAACACAAACAGTGTTATTCCAAGTTATCATCTTCTTCCTTTTCGTTTTGTTGCCGAACTATTTCAACGCTATAGGATGTTCCTAAACGGGCTGCCCCGGCTAAAATAAGTTCAGCAGCCTGCTGATAAGTGCGAATTTGACCTGCTGCCTTCACCCCTAATTTTCCTTTCGAGAATTGCTTCAGTAACTTCACATCTGCAACGGTTGCCCCCCCATACCATCCGGTATTGGTTTGTACCCAAGTTGCCCCTGCATCCATCACCACTTCTGTTGCCAGACGCTTTTGGGCATCGGTTAAAACAGCCGTTTCAATAATCGCTTTTACTGTTTGTCCTGTATCTTCACAAATTGACGCAATTTCCTGATACAGCTTTTGGGTTTCCCCTTGTTTAATCCAACTGAGATTAACCATCACATCTAACTCCGTTGCCCCATTTTCTGCTGCTTCCTGGGCTTCATAATATTTAACGGCTGATGTGCTTGCCCCAGACGGAAAACCAATGACGGTACTCACCTTTGGAGATTTGCCCCGTAAGCATTCAGTTGCCAAGGGTACATAA
>CAYNXM010000253.1:0-4453 GCA_964401105.1 uncultured Lyngbya sp.
TACTCTCAAATCGACCTGTTACTACAGTAACCCATCAGCAGTAAACCATCAACTCATCTATCTCAAACTCGTTCCTAGTTTTATCCCGCTATCGATCCCCACCCCGTAGGCGGATGGGGAATTCCGCTAATCGACGTTAAATCGTCGATACCCTGAACACAGTCTGATGCCTTGCTCTTTGGTGTCCTTAACAACCCAAGCCACTGCTACACCTATAACTCTGGTTAAAACCTGAATAGCAGGAGTTTAAGGATAGGGGTTATACGGATTGCTTAGTTACTGTATAAATAGTAACATAATTTCTTCCCCAATAATATTAATATGTTCAATCTCCTGCTGTTACAGCTTAATCCTGTGATCGGGTGAGGCTATTAATGACGAACGACGAATAAACCACACCAAAAGGATAAAAAAGTTCAGGCTAGACTATAAAGGACAGATCTCGATGGATCGCTAAAGCATGAACTTTGATGAGGTGCTCAAAATTATAGATGGTGTTGTTTTTTCCAGTACTGGAAAACACCTGAGTGATGTTCAACGGGCGGTATTACAGGGCACTTGGCATCGTCAGAAATATCATGAGATTGCTTTAACTTATCGTTGCACACCGGAGTATCTGAAGCAAGATGTTGGCCCGAAACTGTGGCAACTGCTATCGGTTGAGTTTGGGGAAAAAGTCAGTAAAACCAACTTTCGTTCTGTACTCGAACGACTCGGATCAAAGTTTCTAGACAATTATAGATATATTGAACATGAGAATGTTATTCCTAAAAATATTATCCCAGAGAGGGTGGTTGATTTACCGCAAACCCCATTCAATTCAGTTCAAGTAGACTGGGGAGAAGCCACTGATGTCTCTCTCTTTTGTGGTCGAGAATTAGAACTGCAACAACTTAAACAATGGATTTTAAATGAACATTGTCGGGTGGTGGCATTACTGGGAATGGGAGGTATTGGCAAAACTTCTATTTCAGTTGAACTCGCCCAACAAATACAATCACAATTTCAGTTTGTGATCTGGCGAAGTTTGCGAAATGCACCGCCATTAGAAGAAATTTTAACGGATATTATTCAATTTATTTCTCCTGAACCCGAGATCAATTTACCAGAAGATAGTTTTAAACAAATTTCTTTATTGATTGAATTATTCCGTTCTTGCCGTTGTTTGGTTATTTTAGATAATGGCGAGTCAATTTTACAAGAAGGCGATCGCGCTGGACAATATCCCGAAGGATATCAAAATTATGGGGAACTATTTAAGCGACTTGGAGAAACTCGTCATCAAAGTTGTTTGATTTTAACTAGTCGAGAAAAACCTAGAGAAATTGCGGCTTTAGAGGGAAAAAGCTTAAATGTTCACTCATTATTAATGAAGGGTTTGGCAACCGCTCAATGTCGAGAATTAATTAAAACAAAAGGAGTTTTAGGTACAACAGAACACTGGAATCAATTAATTGATCGCTATGGCGGAAATCCTCTAGCGATTAAAATTGTCACCACAACGATTGAGGATATATTTGCGGGTCAAGTTAACGAATTTTTAGAACAAATTCAACAAGGGACTGCTATCTTTGGAGATATTCGAGATTTATTAGAACAACAACTAGAAAGATTGTCTCCTTTGGAAACGGAGATGATGTACTGGTTGGCAATTAATCGGGAATCTATTTCTTTAGCAGAACTGAAATCGGATTTATTAGCGTTTGTTTCCCCAACTGAATTGATTGAGTCTTTAGAATCATTACGGCGGCGATCGCTAATTGAAAAAAGTCAGGAAGGCTTTACACAGCAGCCTGTTGTCATGGAATATATTATTGAACAGTTCATTGAAAAAATTGTTCAAGAAATTAAAACAGAAAATCTGTATTACTTACATCATTATGCAATTCTAAAATCTCAGGCAAAAGACTATATTCGAGAAAGTCAAATTCGCTTAATCTTATCTCCGATTATTCGGCAGATTACAACTCAATATCGCCTCCGAGGTGAACTGAAAGAAAAGTTTAAAAACTTACTATCAATTCTAAGGAATAATACAGAACCATTACCCAGTTATGCAGGTGGTAATGTGATTAATCTCTGTCATTATTTAGATTTAGATTTAGTTGATTATGATTTTTCCCGTTTAACAATTTGGCAAGCTTATTTACAAGAAGCAAACTTACAAGGTGTTAACTTTTCTGAAGCCGATCTGAGTCGGTCTGTATTTGCGAAAACCTTAGGAAATACTTTAACAGTCGCTTTAGGAGTCAATCATCAATTAGCCACCGGAGATACGGATGGTAAAATCTTACTCTGGAATGTTGAAACGGGTCAGCAGCGTTTAATTTTTCAAGGAAAAACAGGTAGCGTCAAAACCATTAGTTTTAGTCCTGATGGTGAACTACTCGCCAGTGGTAGCGATGATGAAACCGTTAGAATTTGGCAAGTGAGTACTGGAGAATGTTTACATCGATGTACGGGTCATCAAGGCACAATTTACAGTGTTAATTTTAGTCCAGATGGTACGCTACTCGTCAGTGGGAGTGAAGATAAAACGGTTAAAATATGGCAAGTTAAAACCGGATATTGTATCCAAACATTGAGTGAACATACGGATGCAGTGAAAAGCGTTACTTTTAGTTTTGATAATCAGAAAATTGCCAGTAGTAGCGAAGATCAAAGTATTAAAATATGGCAAGTTGAAACGGGAGACTGTATTCAAACTTTTCTGGGAGATTCTAGTTTAAATTGGAACGCCGCTTTTGCTACCACAACCCATGCAAAAATACAAGCGATCGCCAGTAGTTGTGATGAGAAAATCGTGAAATTATGGAATCTTAAAACCGGTCAATGTGTTCATACTTTAACAGGACATATTGACTCTGTTTGGACAGTAGCATTTAGTCCCAATGGAGAACTGTTAGCTAGTAGCAGCGACGATCAAACCGTAAAGCTTTGGCAAGTCAATAATGGCGAAATGTTAAAAACCTTACGGGGGTTTGACTCTCAGGTCTGTTCCCTGGCATTTAGTCCTGACCAAGCCGTCCTCGCTACGGGTAGCCAAGAACAATTAGTACAACTCTGGGATATCAATACAGGCCAACGCTTGCGAACATTGCGGGGTCATAAACATCAAGTTTGGTCTTTTGCTATCAGTCCCGATCAAACCACCCTTGCCACAGGTAGTGATGACCAACGAGTTCGGTTATGGGATATCAACAGCGGTCGTTGTCTGCGGCGGTTTCAGGGTCATACTGACTGGGTTTGGTCGGTGACATTCCACCCCACAGGTCAATTACTGGCCAGTGGTAGCTATGATCGAACGGTGAAGCTGTGGGATATGCAAACGGGAGACTGTATAAAAACTTTACATGGTCATACAGATCAAGTTCAACAGGTTGCATTTCGTCCCCAAGGAGATCGACTGGTGAGTGTGGCTAGCGACCAAAGCCTGAGACTGTGGGAGGTTCAAACCGGGGAATGTCTGTACTGTCTGACGGGACATACTCGTTCTGTGGGGTCGGTTGCTTTTAGTCCGGATGGTCGGTTTTTAGCCAGTGGTAGTTATGACCAAACTGTGAAACTATGGGATGTGGAAACGGGTTGTTGTTTGATCACTTTGACAGGACATAGTCAACGGGTTCATGGCCTATGTTTTAGTCCAGATAGCCAATATTTAGCCAGTAGTAGTTATGATCGTAGCGTTCGGTTATGGGAAATTGCTACAGGAAATTGCTTGAAAACATGGCAAGGAAATTTAGATCGAATTCAAGGAATGCAGTTTACTCAAAATGGTCAACTTTGGGTGAGTGGAAGTGGCGATAAAAGTCTACGACTCTGGGATATTGAAACAGAAACCTGTATTAAAGTTTTATCCGGTCATGAGAGTTCAGTTTGGTCAGTTATCTTTAGTCACGATAGTCAAATATTAGTTAGTGGTAGTCACGATCAAGCATTACGAGTCTGGGATTTAAACACAGAAGAATGTCTGCAAGTTTTACGCACAGATAAACCTTATCACGGTATGAATATTACGGGTGTAACAGGAATTACAGCGGCTCAAAAAGCCACGTTAAAAGCTTTAGGTGCTATTGATTTAGAACAGAAATATTAAATATAGCGCTACGGGAATAGGTTATTGACATCTTTTTTTCTGAAGTCTGTTAAATAGAGCCGATTATATTGTCAAACACAAACATGATCGTAACAGTTATCTGAGGGCAATAGTTAGATGTACTTAATTGTTTGCCGCAATAGTTCTATAGGCGCAATAGTTAGATGTACTTAATTGTTTGCCGCAATAGTTAGATGTACTCAATTGTTTGCCGCAATAGTTCTATAGGCGCAATAGTTAGATGTACTTAATTGTTTGCCGCAATAGTTAGATGTACTCAATTGTTTGCCGCAATAGTTCTATAGTCGCAATAGTTAGATGTACTTAATTGTTTGCCGCAATAGTTAGATGTACTCA
>CAYNXM010000254.1:0-2659 GCA_964401105.1 uncultured Lyngbya sp.
GGATTACCCACAAGGGATAGCGCGGTTGAGTACGGAAATCTGGCACTTGTTTTAGGCAGGCAATTAGACTCCTAATTCAACTCCCAAAGTTCTGAGGATTTCTTTATTATCATTTTTCTCTGGCGAATAGATCAGCCCTGCAGCCTTGGCGGGGTGGGGAAGGATAGCGCATCAGGGATTATTTTGCTGCTTAATGTACTTTTTCAAAACCTCAATCGGAGCGCCGCCAACTGATGCAACGTAATAAGAATTAGACCAAAAAGAAACTTTACCCCAGTAAAATTTATTAACCTCTTCGGGGAATTCTTTTTTTAGCATTCTGGCGGTCGTACTTTTTAGGCTTCCGGCTACTGCCGAAATTGAGTTTTTGGGATGGAAATCTATCAATATATGGACACGATCTGCTTCACCATTAAACTCAATTAAGATATAACCCATTTTTGATGCAACTTGCTCAATCATTTCTTTTAATCGATTGAGCATTTTATTGTTTAAAGCTTTGGCGCGATAGTGAGTGACAAAAACGAAGTGCAGCCGCACACTAAAAACACTGTGGGAACCTTTTCTGGGATTCATATTGACAGGGTGTATCTATGAGTGATAATAAAAGTATGGTAACTCGTAAAATCAACTATCGTCTATACCCGAATAAACAAGCCCTAAGTCAACTACATTGGGGGCGTAGAATGCATTGCTGTCTTTATAACGCAGCCATTGCAAATCGCAAAACCCAATATCAAAAGTTTGGTCATTCGGTTAATTATTTCGAGCAGCAAAACTGTTTGCCTGAGTTTAAACAAGTATGGACTGAGTACAAGAAACTGGGTTCTCACAGTTTACAGGCAACGCTAAAGCGGGTTGATTTTGCTTTCACTCGATTCTTCAAAAAACTAGGAAAATACCCCAAATTTAAATCATCTCGTCATGATCGAGGTTGGACTTATCCCTGTAAATCCGGATGGAAGATTAACACAAATAATGGTGTTAATGGTTATTTAGAATTGAGGGATTTAGGTGTAGTTGTCCAAATTAGAGGTAAACCAAGAACTTGGGGGATTCCTAAGACTTGTACGATTGTTTGGGATCGACAACATTGGATAGCATCAATCACAGTCGAATGCGCTCCTAAGCGTAAAACAGGTACAGGGGCGGTTGGATTAGATTTCGGATCTATTGTTGCCATAGCTACCAGTGAGGGGGAGTTAACCCTCGTCACCTAAATTCCTAAAACAGTCTCAAGACAAAGTTGCAACTTTATCAAAAGGGTTAAGAAGAAAGCAAAAACCAGAAAGGAAAAAGGTAAAAGCGTCTCGACGCTGGAAAAAGCAACGAGGCAAAATTTCAAAAATTCAGCGCAAAGTAGCCAACCAGCGTCAAGATTGGACTCACAAAGTTGCGGCACAAATCCTTAGCGATAATAGCTTGGTCGTAACTGAGAAACTTAACCTTAAAGGTATGACTCGCAAGGCAAAAACTGGGAGCAAGCGAAAGCATCAAAAGATAGGGTTAAATCGGAACTTGTTAGATGTTGCTATTGGGATGCTTCGCGATTCTATTAAGTATAAAGTCATTGAAGCTGGTGGTATGTTTTTAGAAGCACCGACTCAAAAGTTAAAGCCAACACAACGCTGTAATAATTGTTGGGAACTAACCCCTAAAACGCTGTCTGACAGAGTCCATGTTTGCTCTTGTTGCGGTCATACAGAGGATCGAGATATCAATTCTGCTCAAGTTTGTTTAACTTGGGCTAGGGGGCAGGAACTGTCCTCTTTAGACATGGAGCCGTCTAGCTCTACCGACTGCGGAAGCATGAAGCAACTAGGGGCAAAGAAGTGTCGGAAACCGCCAGCTACTGCTGACGCAACGCTCCGCGAACAGCCCTAGGCGGCTTGCGCGTAGTTCATAAAGCTAGAGCAAGAAAAGCTAAACTTTATGCTCGGATGAAAGACACCCGCAAAGACTTCCTGCACAAACTGTCAACTCGAATAATTAACGAAAACTCGGTGCTGGTGCTCGGAACCTGCCTCCGAGCACCAGCACCGACCCTGTGGGCAAGTTGTTGTTCTAGAAGATTTGAACGTTGCAGGAACGCTCAGAAACCGTAGGCTTTCTAAAGCAATTAGCGATTTAGGTTGGAGACAGTTTAGAACTTTTCTGGAAGGAAAGGCTGAGAAATCTGGTCGAGATTTCCGAGTGATTAGCCGTTGGGAGCCGACTACTCAAAAATGTCATGCGTGTGGTTTTGTTGGCGGCAAACTCGACTTATCTGTACGTGAATGGACTTGAATAAAGCTGCGAAATAGTCCATGATAGAGATGAAAATGCAGCTAAAAATATCTTAGTCGCTCCTTGGACATTCGGAGACTATAAACGGACGTGGAGGCAGGCATAATATCATGTCCGGATAATTAGTTATGATATATTGAAGCTAGTAGAATCAAACATATGCCAAAACGGATTACCATAGCTACTCATTTGACAGTCTCGCAGCTAGAGCAGCATTATCGTCAAGCCACTGATGGAGTAGAAAGCCGTCAGTATCAGATCATTTGGTTGTTGGCACAAGGGAAAACAACAGCACAAGTCCAACAAGTCACTGGCTACAGCAGAAGCTGGATTTATAGGTTGGTGAAAAGATATAATCAGTGGGGTATTGAAG
>CAYNXM010000255.1:0-6792 GCA_964401105.1 uncultured Lyngbya sp.
GTTTCCGTTATAATCTCAGAACAGATTGAATCTCAATCTATTTAGTGTTTTTATTCATCGAGAGCGTCATTTTAATTAAACTATGAACTATCTGGTTGCTGTCCTGGGCGATCGCATCTCTGCCGAAGCCGCCTCAGTTGCTTTGGAAAAGGAAGGCTTGTCAACCCAACAAGTGTCTATTTTGGGGAAAGGTTATCAAAGTGCGGATGAATTTGGTTTAATTGATCCGAATGACTCGGCTAGGAAGCAAGTTAAATTAATGGCATCTTGGCTGATTCCGTTTGGATTTGCGGCGGGTTTTACTTTTAGTTTAATTACAGGATTAGATACCTTTGCCTTTGCCGGAGAATTTGGGAATCATGTTATCGGCGGCTTACTGGGTGCTATCTCGGGTGGAATGGGAAGTGTTGTTGTGGGTGGGGGTGTCGGTTTCATTGTCGGTGGTGGAGATGCATTACCCTATCGTAATCGACTCAAAGCGGGTAAGTATTTAGTGGTTGTCAAAGGTTCAGACCGTTTAACTCGTCAAGCCACCCCCATTTTGCGTCAGTTTAAACCTGAAACCCTTCAAGGCTATCAAAGTCCTTAATTATTGCGTTGAATTGGGTTTAGTATTTTCGCTCATCATCATAAAAAATACAGGAATTCTCAGGAGAATTCGCCCTAAGTTAGAGATGCCGAATTTAAACTTTAATTCAGACGGTAAAACTTTCCAAGAAATCGGCACAAATCCAAAACGATGATAATATTGTTCTAGGTTTTTTCCTAAACATTCAAGATAAAGCGGTCGGGTTGATTGCTGTATTAAGTGCTGTACTAAACAGGTTCCTAAACCCTGTTGACGTTGCTGAGGCGCAACCACTAAACTACCCAATTCTTGAACTGTTCCATGACAGCGTAACTGTCCACAAGCGATCGCATCTCCGCCTTGTTCAATCACCCAAAATTGTTGCCAACGTAACTGAGTTGGGTCAAGTTTAGCCTGCCACACTAATCGACGAATTGCTCGAATATCTTGTGGTATTGCTCGACGGAGTCTATATCCTACAGGTAAATCTTTTGTCATCATGAATTTAAACACTCAATGGATCGCGCGAACGCTTTTTGCTAATTTAATTGTATTCACTGGATTCTGTGCTTTTGGGAATACTACAATGGCGGAAAATTTATCGACTCCCTATCAATATCCCGAAGCAGAACAACAAGCTTATTTAAGTGCCTGTCAACAGGTATCAGTTGGTCAAGGTTTTTCATCACAACAAGCAACAAACCTCTGTCAATGTACTCTCGAACAATTTAAAAATAAATATACACTCGATCAATTTCGAGAACTATATACATTAGCAAATCAAAACAACGAAGTACCAATAGAGTTTATTAAAGCTGGAATCTCTTGTGCGGCTCAACTTAGCTTAAAATAATTAAATTTACCTCAGTCTAAAGAGAGATATTTTAGGAAAATAACCCCTTTGTGTCTCAGTGGTCATTTATTTCTCTCTTTTTTAATCAAAATTATCCCTAATTAAACAGAACAAATATGTCTTAATCCTTTCACTAATCTATTAATTCCTGCAATTGCAGTCTCTTTTTGCAAGGCTCCATAAGCCACTCGTAAATAACATCCCTGTTCAACTCCAAAAGTAGTACCCGGAATTACCGCTATATTAAACTGTTTTATTAACTTTTCAACTAATTCTATTGCTGTTAATTCTGTCTTAATTTTCAGTAAAAAATAAAACGCCCCTTTAGCATCGGGAACAGTACAAATATCCGAAATAGAGTTGAATTCATTTAAGATAATTTCTCGGACTTCAGCAATCTCTTTAATTTTTGCTTGACAATCTGGATACCCTGCTTTCAACGCACCTAAAGCGGCATATTGAGAAATCACAGGCGGACAAATCGCGATGGTATCTTGTACTTTTTGAATAGGTAAAAATAAATGTTGAGGAATTACCATATATCCAATCCGCCAAGAGGCAAAACCATAAGCTTTTGATAAGCTAAACAAAGAAATTGTATGGTTGCTGCTATTGGGCAAAGAAGCAGGCGAAAAATGCTCAGCATCATCATAAACAAAATATTCATAGGCTTCATCGGTAATATGATAAAGCTGATGACGGCGGCAAATTTCATTCACTTCTTGTAGCGCAGCTTTTGAATAAACAGCCCCTGTTGGATTATTGGGTGAAATTGTAACAATTGCCTGGGTTTTCGGTGTAATTGCCTGTTGAATTGCCTCAAGAGAAAGCTGATAATTACTATCCGTTTTGACTAAAACCGGCTGACAACTTGCCATAGTAATCGCCATCTCATGATTAAAATAATAAGGGGTTTGTAAAATAATTTCATCTCCCGGATTAGTAATGGCTAAAATAGCATTCATAAACCCCATATTACTCCCAGCCGTCACAACAATACAGTTCTCATCTGTAATTGCAATCCCATTTTCTCTTAGCAATTTTTGAGTAATTGCTGCTTGTAACTCCGGTATTCCTTCAACGGCTTGATATTGATGATTTTTAGAATGAGATAAAAACTGAGAAATCTGGTCAACTGCGGCTTGAGGCGGCGGATAATAAACCACTCCTTGACCTAAAGAAATAGTTCCCGGATGCTGACGAATTAACCCACCAACAACCGGAATCATCGGTGTTTGAACAAACTGCATTCGGGACATCATCAAATTCATCAATTTCAGCTAACTAGATTATTCTGCGATGATAACAAATCAAGTATCATAGGAAAGATTAAATTGTCAGCAATACTGCCTTCGTTATGAATTGGACTTCTATTATTACTTCTCAAATCTTTCATCGCTGGACTCGAAAGCCTCGTTTGAGTCTAGCCAGCTTATCTTTAGCGGTGTTGAGTGGGGCACAAATAGTCATGACTCCATCCCCGACTCAGGCTGAACTTTTGTCATTACCATTATATATTTTTCCACCCAACGCTTTTCCATCTTTTGAGTTACTTAAAGAAGAAGATTATGCAACTTGTGCAGCAGGCTTAGAGGCAGCGGGACTGTCCCCCCGGCTTACAGCCCAGGCTTGTGCCATGTCTGTCCGACCGACGCAAATTTCGACCTGTGTCACCCGAATTAATAGCGAAACAGGAATTGCAGCCGAAGAAGCTTTATTGGGTTGTGTGAGTGTGCGTCGTCCCGAACAAATGGCCACTTGTGTGGTGGATATTACCTTCAACCGCAGTGATGCCAATCCATTAAACGTTTTAGATAGTTGTAGCCGCAGTCTGTTGCCTGTAACCCATGCCTATTGTGTGTTAGGACTAACTCAGTCCACCGAGGCTTTACCTGTTGCCACTGCATTACAAACCTGTTTAACTCCGCCAGAACAGTTTAGTGATTTAGAGATATAGTAAACGGGTTTATTGAATTCATCTCGATTAAAAACCAGAAATTAAGGTAGAGACGTTACATGTAACGTCCCTACATTTCAATAAATTTGCCATGAAAAAGATTATTATTGGTGTGATGGGGCCAGGAAAAACAGCCCGCGCCATTGATTTAGAATTGGCTGATCAACTGGGTCAATTAATTGCTAAAAAGGGGTGGGTTTTGTTAACCGGCGGTCGTGCATCTGGGGTAATGGAAGCCGCAAATCAAGGGGCAAAATCAGCCAATGGTTTAACGGTTGGAATTTTACCCACTGCTGATTTAAACGGAACTTCAGAAGCGGTGGATATTCCTATTTTAACTAATTTAGGTAATGCTAGAAATGCTATTAATATTCTTTCTAGTGATATTGTGATTGCCTGCGGTATGGGTGCGGGAACCGCATCAGAAGTGGCGTTAGCGATTAAGGAAAATAAAACCGTTATTTTGCTGAATCAGACGTTAGAAAGTCAAGCTTTCTTTCAACAGTTAGCACCGCAACAAGTGAGAATTGTTCAAACGCCATTAGATGCGATTAAACTAATTCAACAGAAAATAATAGTTTAATGAGTTTCATCTGATTCAGCCAAGACTAAATCTAACACATTCAATTCTTTAGAATTAATCAAATACTGATCGCTAAATCTTTTATTTTTCATTTCTTTTAAGCTATAACTACGAAAAACTAAAAACGGGAACTTTTCGTATTGATAAGCAATTGGAAGCACTTGAGTGATGGGAAATAACGATCTAATATAGGTTTCAAGAAGATCGCGAAATCTTTGATCTTCAGGTTCAGTTTCTTTATTAATAAAATAATTACAAAATACATCATTTAAGCTTAAAGCAAATAAAGGAATTGCATAATATTGATCGAGATACTGACTTTCTAGTTCTAATTTTTGGCTTCTCTCCGGTTCTTGTTGTAATTCTTTAAGAAAAGATAAAGTATCACGAATTAGTCGTTTCATTGTTTCAGGTAGACGAGAATATGTTTGCAATTCTGATAAGCAATCGGCTAATGCAATTAGTTTTTTATCTGTTTTAACTCGATAAACTTCTTCTACTATTTGATCGGCTAAAGGGACAATTAATAATCCTCCTACTACATATCCTGTTTGAATCATAGGAAAACTCAGTAATGCATCTAAATTACCTTCAATTTTTTTGAGAAAATTCTGACGGACTTCTTCAATTAACTTTAAATAAGTAAGCTGTTCTTTTTTAATTCTTTTGACAGACTGACTAATGGTAATTTCTGCCGTATTCATCATTTCTTCCAATAGCTTATAAGTTTGTTTAAATCGGAAATCATGTGAGTATCTTCTAGATTCTTTTTTAAGCTTTGTAATTAATATTTTAATAGTATGACTAAAAGACTGACCCGCACTAAAAACTGATTTTCCACCCACAGGAATCATCATATACTGTTCATTTGCAATATTTCCTGAGCCATAAATTCTAGTTTGTATTGAGACATGAAGGATAATTAAAAAGTTAAGAATATTCAGTTTACTTTCTTGTAAAGAAAATTTACGATCCTCTATATCTTCAATAAAATAAACAGCTTGCTCAGTTAGATAAAAAATAAGTTGTTTGTCTTTAACATCAATTTCTTGATTTCCTCTACCTCTATAAATTACTTGAATAACTTCCATTAAATTTGCTTCTATTTCAAACCGAGGTAAATCAACTAAAATATGTTGAACATAAGGAAAAGATAAACCTCGACTGGCAGAAGCAGTCATAAAAATAATTTCAACTTCATTCTTATATTGATGTACTTTTTGTTTATCTGAGTCCGATAAATCAGCGTGTATTTCTATATAATCTTTAAAAGCTTCAAATCTTTTTCTATTCTCCCGAAAACTATCAATTAGTTGGCTCAATCGTGCTTTATCTTGAATATAAATAATAATCTGTTCATTGGGTGAATGAGTTTTAATTGATTCAACATCTTTCAAAATTGTAGAATTAACATTTTCTTCTAAATCATATTTTTTAGTACTGTATACTTTTTTGTTTCTAGGTTTATATTTTATAGAATGAATAAATGTTTTATAAGTAACTTGTAAGTTTTTTGCCGGATAAGAGTTAGTATTAATCGCAATAGCGGGTTTATTATTAAACTCAAAGAGTTCTTGATGTATACAGGATTGATTTATTTTTGCTTTTCTAAAAAATATTTTATTTGGTTCAACGGTTTTTTTTGATAAATGTTGTTGAATGACCTCTGAATCAATAATTGAAGCATCCGCCACAATCAGCTTAGTATTAAAATAGGCTCGATCAGTTAATTTATATTTCTGTAAATATTGGCTCATTTCTAATAAAAAATTAACGCCGCTATGATCTCCTGTAATTTCATCAATGGCGATAAAAATATGCTTAATTTTTTTTGAAAGCTGCTGTAACTTTGCCGGAATCACTTTTCCTTCAGTGTCATTATAAATATCTCTAAAAATACGTTTAAAATGTTGTAATGTATTACTGCCATCCCCAAATTCTTTTAATGACTGAAGTGCCACCGTTGCTACAATATTATTCTGCTCGTTATTGATTAAACTGTTAAGCGCTTCACATAGACTATACAACACACCTTTTTTCTTATTTTTGCTCTCTTTTAAAGAGCTTGCTGTTTTTCGCGTAACGGAAGATTGAGAATTAGAGTTAAATTTAACACTTTCACCCTGGGGAATAAAATCTACTCCTTGCCAACAGAAGCGCTCTTTCATTATATTAGAACAATACTGTACTGTTAACTGACCTTCATTGCTATCAATAAGATTAGAATTTGTGTTAATTATAGTTAAACGAGCGTCAAAAAGAGATTTATCACTATCTAAGGGATCTCTAAACTTTTCAATGATATCTAAATTAACTTGTGTCCGAGGACTAACATAAAGAAATAAAAATCCTTCTTCTACAATATGTTCTTGTTTGAGAAAATCACTAATTGCTGTTGTTTTTCCAATTCCAGGATTACCCGTTAAGAAAACATACAAGTTTTGATTATTTGCAGATAAAGCCTGTTGAATTAAATGAGTATGAGCTTTTTGTATATTTAAATTGTTTGGGATATTGAGTGAGTTAGCGATAGAAGTAGGGACGACATCTAAATAACTGCTAAAGTCACTAAATTTTTCTTGATGAGAAACTAAATGAATTCCCTCTCCCGATACTTTTAATAAATCATCAACTAGCTTTTTTCCATTTGTAAAACTATAACAAGCCTTGCGTTTAATAATTTCTAAAACACGTTCACGAGCTAAACTAACCTCTAATTTAATACTTTTATTACGATAAATTTGATAGCAAGTTTCTAAAATATTAATTTGATTGGGTTTAAGACAAAGAGAGGCTACATCTCGATCGCTATAACCCATAATATTAAAAGT
>CAYNXM010000256.1:0-23931 GCA_964401105.1 uncultured Lyngbya sp.
CCCATCTTCATCTTCTAATAGCGTCTTTAATTGAGGAAAAAATTCTTTCGCTTCAACCCCGATATTTCCCACAGCAGAAGCTGCGGCATAACGCACAGACGAATTTTCATCTTCTAATAGCGTCTTTAATTGAGGAAAAAATTCTTTCGCTTCAACCCCGATATTTCCCACAGCAGAAGCTGCTGCTTCACGCACATACCAATCTTCATCTTCTAACAACTTGCCAATTTGTTCAATCCGTTCTGAGGGAATCTCCTCTACTACCAGCTTGAAGTCATCGTTAGACATTTTCCACAAAGCCTCAGCCCAAACATCAGAGTCAGAGTCATCCAACGCCGCGAATATTCCCTGAAGTTGCCAATTTTCTATTGCTGGTTTGGGTTCATCCGCAGCTTCAACCTGCCCCCAGTTGATTATCAGTAGCACAGTCAGCAATAGCATCAACAGCCATGAACGCCATCGCCGAGAAGCGTATTGTCGTCTCGTTTTGCCTCTCCAGGTGGTGCAGGGTTTCATAGATGCTGATTCCCAATTTATCTGATATCTTATTTTATTATGCGATATACTTTTTAATTTTTATTCCTGACCCCCCCTCACCCTAACTGAGACAAAAACTTCCTCAAAACTCTCGTTGCAAGTTATTCTGAGATTACAATGCAATCCCTTCTCACCGAATGTTTTGTATAGCAGTATATTATGAGAATGTTTGACATTGCCAAAAGCTAAAATTCTGTTATTGTCAAATGCATAACTTCTGATTTCTGTACAGACGTTACATGTAACGTCCCTACTGTATTCCCTGAGAAAGCTTAGGTATGGTAAAAACTATGAGATTTATTAACCCTAAAACCGACTACGCTTTTAAAAAGATATTTGGTTCGGCTGAAAGTAAAAATATTTTAATTAGTTTTCTCAATGCTTTGGTCTATGACAATAATCCGACTATTGAAGATTTAGAAATTATCGATCCCAATTTACCGCCGAAACTTGAAGGTTTAAAAGATACTTATCTCGATGTTAAAGCGAAACTCAATAACGGCACAATCGTGATTATTGAAATGCAGGTCTTAAATGTACAGTCATTTGGCAAACGGGTATTATTTAATGCTGCAAAAACTTACGCTTTTCAACTACAACGCGGTCAAGGCTATCGATACTTAAAACCTGTGATTGCTTTGACTATTACTGATTTTGATATGTTTCCCGGACGTTCTCAGCTTCTTTCTCGATTTGTTTATCGCGAAAAAAATGAAGCGTGGTATTATCCAGAAAATGAAATGGAATTAGTCTTCGTCGAATTACCTAAATTTACGAAAGAATTAAATCAGCTAGAAACTCTTGCAGATAAATGGATTTATTTTATGAAATATGCCAGGTCGCTTGACTCTATTCCCGAAAATCTAGATAATCCTCCAGAACTTTATGATGCTTTTGAAATTGCCAATCAAGCAGACTTAACCCCAGAAGAATTAGAAGATTTAGAACGCCGAGAAATGTTTATTTACGATCAACAAGGCGCAATTGCACTCGGACGAGAAGAAGGACTTCAACAAGGAATTGAACAAGGAATTGAACAAGAAAAACGTAATATTGCTCGTAACTTATTGGGTCAACTCAATGATGAAGCAATTGCCCAAATAACAGGATTAAGTTTAGAAGCGATCGCCGCCTTACGTCAAGCAGCCAGTAATGATAGTGATTAACTGCAATTCAATAGGGAACCCTCGATCGCAAACCGATTTATAGTATAGATCAGAAAACTATATTCAATCCCATCTAACCCTCGCCAAACCGACCCTATAGGCTGCTTCCACAAATAACTGGAGACCAATAATGAGTAACTAACGTTCGGCTATTTTTATCCACAATTTAAACCCGATTAAATCATACTCATGAATTAACATTTGCCTTCAAATGCCGATCAATACAGATAGTAAAGCAGTCATAAAATCTCTCAATACTTGTTTGGATTTCAATCAAGAGTCAGCCATATTCTTTTATAAAATTGTCAAAGTTTTATCTAGACTTAATTATATTGAGAGCTGATAGGGTTGACAAACCACTCACAAAGCGTGTATTCTGAGAATGGGAAACCACGGCACTAACCTGAATACACTCTTGACTATATAGTCATTTTTCTTCCTCAATCGGTAAGTTTGTGATATTAATCACGATTGGGGTGCAAAGATGGCGCTTTCATCGTAGGATGCAACTTAAGACTATTTTTAGAATTGACTGCTCACCGAGTGGGTCTGTTTGTAACTCAATACTGCAATTCAGCAATTAATTTAACTATGACAACAGCCACAGCCACGACCACATTCCCCATAGACCTCGGCGCTTACAAGCGGTTGAAATTAGATCCAAACAATCCTACATTAACCGACGAACAGCGGGAAGCCTTAAAAGCCAATATTCAACTGTGCCGCGATACTATTGTATTTTTTACCGCAACAGGCGCAGCACACGGCGTGGGTGGTCACACAGGCGGCCCTTATGATACTGTTCCGGAAGTAATGATCCTCGATGCTTTCTTCCGAGGCGCACCTGATAAATTTGTTCCTGTTTTCTTTGATGAAGCCGGACACCGAGTCGGGACTCAATATTTAATGGCGGTATTAAATGGAGACTTAGAAGCCGAAAAACTGATGAATTATCGGGTGGGACACGCTCATCTCCCCGGACACCCAGAACTCGGCTTAACGCCTGGGGTAAAATTTAGTTCTGGCCGTTTAGGTCATATGTGGGGTTTTATCAACGGTGTGGCTTTTGCTCACCCCGATAAAGTAGTGGTTTGCCTCGGGTCTGATGGGGCGCAACAGGAAGGCAATGATGCGGAAGCGGCGCGTCTAGCTGTGGCACAAAACCTTAACGTTAAATTGTTTATTGATGACAATGACGTTACTATTGCCGGACATCCCACTGAGTATTTACCCGGTTATGACCTGCAAAAAACATTATCCGGTCACGGTTTAAGTGTCAATGAAGGAGACGGTGAAGATATTGATGCGCTTTATCGCCGGATGTGTGAGGCTGTCACCACAGATGGCCCTATCGCCCTGATTAACAAACGTCCCATGTGTGTCGGTATCGAAGGCTTAGAAGGCACAACTCACGGACATGATGTTATTGCTGTTGACGCGGCGATCGCTTATTTAGAAGCGCGGGGACAACAAGCCGCAGCAGACCATCTCAAAGGTATCACGAAACCCAAGCAACCTTACACTTATACGGGTGTGGGTGACAAAATGGGATCTAACCGCAATGTTTTCGGCCAAGCGGTTGTCTCTGTTCTTGATAAAATGAGTGATGCAGAACGGAAAGAGAAAGTCCTTTGCGTTGATAATGATTTAGAAGGATCTTGTGGACTACAACACATTCATAAAGCCTACCCTGAGATTTTTGTCAGCGGCGGTATCATGGAACGGGGTAATTTCTCAGCAGCAGCCGGGTTTGGCATGCAAGAAGGCAAACAGGGAATTTTTGCCACGTTTGCGGCTTTCCTGGAAATGTGTATTTCTGAGATTACCATGGCGCGGTTGAACTTCTCCAACGTGTTGTGTCATTTCTCCCACTCCGGTATTGATGACATGGCAGATAATACCTGTCACTTCGGTTTAAATAACTTCTTTGCCGATAATGGTTTAGATGATGGTCATGACACGAAGTTATATTTTCCTGCTGATGCCGGACAAATGAAAGCTTGCGTCGAAGCAGTATTCCATCAACCCGGACTCCGGTTTATCTTCTCCACTCGTTCAAAAGTTCCCAACTTACTCGATGCAGACGGTAAGGATCTTTACGGCGACGGTTATACCTTCACTCCTGGAAAAGATGAAATTGTTCGCGAAGGTAGCGCCGGTTATATTGTCGCTGTCGGTGATGCAGTTTACCGGGCACTCGATGCCGTTGAACGGTTGAAACAAGACGGAATTGATGTCGGTTTAATTAATAAGTCTACCTTAAATGTAGTTGATGAAGATGCGATCGCGCTCATTGGTTCATCTCCCTTTGTGTTAGTCGTCGAAGCCTTCAACCGTCGCACAGGCTTAGGCAGTCGGTTTGGATCTTGGTTACTCGAACGCGGACTGACCCCCAAATATGACTACCTCGGAACCTATCAAGAAGGTTGCGGTGGCTTATGGGAACAATTCCCTCACCAAGGTCTCGATCCTGATGGCATCATCAACAAGGTTAAGCAACTCGTCGGTTAAATTTTACAAGGCAACAGATTGTAGGGTGCGTCTGTCGGACGCACCATGCACCTATCTCCCCCAATCATCTACAACGTTTTGTAAACCTTCCCCCAATTTTCGCCAATTTTGTGCTAGTTCAGTACTACGATCAGTCTCCAAAAATTTAGATTCTTTCACACAGTGATCGGCGAGTCCTTCCAATAACGTTCTAATCCCGTATTCTTCAATCAATTGGTTGAGAGTACGGGTTAATTTTTCAGATTTAGGTTCAGTCATTTCAATACATTATCATAATACCTGTTCATAATCATATCCGCAAAACTACAGATCAATTGAGTTTGAAATTAATTCTTAATTGATGATTATTACATACTGCAAGATATTAAAGCATTACATTCAGGGTATCCTATTAATCTATTCATTATAAGGATATCAAGCAATGACAAATCCAATTGAACTTAACAATTGTAATGATGATGATATTCTTTCTTTTAATAATGAGGTCTGTAAAATTAGTAAATTTAAACAAAAGCTATGGGATGCTTTTGCTGAGTATTCAAGACCTTTAGTACGCACTCTAAAAGAACAGTTAGATGGAATTCATGATATAATTATTGACCCTAAGAATGATTGGTTTTGTATAGGAAAAGAATGTGAAATTCTCAAACCTAGTAAAAAATGGCAAAATGGTAAAATAAAATTTAAGTTAATACTTGAGACGATGTCATACGTAGGGTGCGTCAGTGACACACCCTACAGGGAAAAAATCTAAGCTTTTTGATTCATCGGGTCAGCAATATATTTAAAGTTTTCATCAGAATTCCAAGGACCCCGTTGATCTTCTCCATTGCTGGAAAGATTATAGTAAATATCAACAGTTTCATCCGGTTGAATATTACCAAAGAAAGGATCGGTTAATTTACCCAGTGAATCTAATGCTTTCATGAACATTTTTGTATGAGAAATTTCACGGGTCAGTAAGTGATGTAATGTCTCTTTCGTTTGAGTATCTGGCGCTAACTGAATCAAAGATTCATAAGTTTGACGAGCGCCTGCCTCTGCTGCGATATTGGCACGTAAATCTCGGACAACGTCTCCCCCTTCATTTAGATAGGCTGCTGTCCAGTTATTACCTTGAGAGTCGAGGAAGTGAGGCCCTTGACCCCGAACGGCAAACAAGGTACTCTTAAATGCATCAGTTTGATCGACTTCTTTTGTATGGCATTCAATCAATTTACCAATCATTTCTAAGTGACTGAATTCTTCTACTGCAATATCTTGCAGCATATCTTTAATCCCAGCATCCTCTACATGAAAAGATTGTACCCAATATTGTAATGCCGCAGAAAGTTCTCCGGTAGCGCCACCAAATTGCTCTAATAGTAGTTGAGCGTATTTAGGATTAGGAGTATCAATTTTAACGTCTTTTTCAATTAATTCTTTTTTGTGGAAAAACATATTAGTATCTCAAAAAATATCGGCAAATTGTGAATCAAAAGCAAGTATTAGAGTAACATCTAAGCCTTGTCGATAAACTTAACTAACATACTAAGGATTATCAAAAATTAATACCTGAATCTATAGGCTGACTTTTACATATTTTTAAATCTCTCAAATTGAACAGTTCACTTGATGCCTTTAAAGTTATGGCTTATACCTTGAGATAGAGGTCAAAATCTGATAAATAGACTATCCTATAGCAATATTTAATAAAATTAGCGAATTGTTATTCAAACGAATCTATTTTTACAAATAAGACTCTCTATTTATATTGTGAAAAATTCGTGCAGTTATTAAACATAAAATTATGGTAGATATCAACAGCTTGACATTGGGTGTAGAAGAAGAATATCAGATTATTAATCCTCAAAGTCGAGAGCTAATAGGACGAGCTGGAAAGATTATTCCAAGCGCTAGAGAAACGTTAGGTGAGGATATTGTACAGCCAGAAATGCACCGCTCTCAAATAGAAATTGCAACGTCTATTTGTCAAGATTTAACTGAAGTTCGTAGTGAGCTGATTCGATCTCGTAAAGCAATCATTGAATCTGCTCAGCAAGACAATCAAACAATTGGCGCTGCGGGGACTCATCCTTTTTCTCATTGGAAAGATCAAAAAATTACTCAAAAGAAACGCTATAAACGTTTACAACAAGATTATCAGCATATTATTAGAGATTTAATTATATTTGGTTGTCATGTTCATATTGGTGTACCGGATCAAGACAATGCTATTGCTATCATTAATCGAGCTAGAAATTGGCTATCAATCTTACTGGCTTTAGCAGCAAACTCTCCATTTTGGCTGAGAGAAGAAACCGGTTATGCTAGCTATCGAACTGAGTTATGGTATCGTTTTCCTTTAACTGGTCCCCCTGCTGCATTTAACAACTATCAAGATTATCAAGAATTAGTTCAATCTCTGATTCAAACAGGAGTCATTCAAGATCCAACAACAATTTATTGGGATATTCGGATTTCTGACAGGTTTCCTACTATAGAATTTCGTGTTACGGATATTTGTTTAACGATTGATGAAGCCGTGATGATTGCTGGGTTAATTCGAGGCTTAGTATTAACCTGCTCTCATGAAATAGAGAATCAAAAACCAATTGTTTTAGTCCATCCTGAATTACTCAAAACAGCACATTGGAATGCAGCGCGGTATGGCTTAGAAAGTAATTTAATTGATGTTGTTGAAAAACGTTCCATTCCGGCAGCAGAGTTAGTCAATAAGTTTTTAAGTTATATTCGTCCAGCACTTGAAGAATTAGGAGACTGGGAAGAAATCTCATCCTTAGTGCAGAAGACTTTAACAGATGGAAATGCGGCTCAACGTCAAGCTCAAATTTACAAAAAAACAGGAAGCTGGACTGATATTGTAGACTACATTATTGAACAAACTGCTTCCGGTATTTTCTAAGTATAAACTCACAGCCTCAAAAATAACTTCTGTCGAATGACAGAGGAATGATGAAGAAAAGTTAAATTATTATAAATATAACTTAACCCGTTGCTGGATATTACACTTACTAATGCCATATTAAGCAACGATTATTTTCCGCATCAAAATCTAAGTATTGCTATGAATCAAACAGCAGTGAAAATTGCTCATATTAATGATCTAAAAGTCGGTCAAATGAAGCAATTTAAGGTTGATAATAACCCAATCTTACTGGCTCGGCTGGAAGAAGAAAAGTTCTATGCAACAGCACCACATTGTACTCACTCAGGCGCACCTTTAGAAAAAGGAGTATTGAGCGGAGAAAAAGTAGTTTGTCCGTGGCATAATGCTTGTTTTAATATTAAAACAGGTGACCAAGAACAACCACCCGGACTGGATGCATTACCCAGTTTTCCGGTTTATATTGAAGGAGAAAATGTTATCATAGAATTGCCGGAACAAGTGCCGATGCAACGAACTCACACGATGGCAAAACATCAGCCAAATGTTGATAGTCGAGTGTTTGCAATTATTGGTACAGGTGCAGCCGGAAATATGGCAGCAGAAACCTTGAGAAGAGAAGGTTTTAAAGGTCAAATTTTTCTCATTACCAAGGAAGAAAAGCTCCCTTATGACCGCACAAAATTAAGTAAAAAGTATTTACAAGGTGGCGCTTCAGCAGAAGATTTACCGCAACGTTCTTGTGAGTTTTATCAAGAATATGACATTGAATTACGTTGTGGTCTGGCAGTCACTGAAATTGATCCAAAACTGAAAGTAATTACGTTTGAAGATCAATCTAAACTCAGTTACGATAAGTTACTGGTTGCTACAGGTGGAAAAGCGATTAAATTAGATGTTCCTGGGTCAGACTTAAAAAATATCTATACCCTACATCAATTTAATGACGCTAACCAAATTTTAGACAATATAGAACAGGCTAAGCAAGCTGTTGTTGTCGGTTCAAGCTTTATTGGAATGGAAGTAGCAGCTAGTTTAGCTAAACAAGGAATTGCGGTTACAGTTGTTTCTCCCGATAGCGTTCCTTTTGAGAAAATATTAGGGAAAGATGTGGGAAAAATGTTTCAAAAGCTGCATGAAAATAATGGCGTTTCTTTTAAATTGGGAACAAAAGTGACTCAATTTAAAGGGGAAGGCAAAGTACAAGCTGCTATTACTGAAAATGGCAACATACCGACAGACTTAGTTATTGTTGGGATTGGAGTTAAACCGGTTACTCAGTTTCTCAGTGGTGTTGAAATTAACGATAAAGATAATAGTGTTATTGTTAATGAATATTTGCAGGCGACTGAAGATATTTATGCAGCCGGAGATATCGCTGAGTTTCCTTACCAACCCACTGGGAAAATGACTCGAATTGAACACTGGCGACTGGCAGCCCAGCATGGACGAATTGCCGCCCAAAATATGTTAGGAAAACAGATAAAATTTGCTGGAGTTCCGTTCTTTTGGAGTGGGCAATATGATGTCAAACTTCGTTATGCTGGACACGCAGAAGAATGGGATGAAATTATTATTGACGGTGAGTTAAACAAGCAAGAATTTCTCGCCTTTTATGTCAAGGATAATCAGATTTTAGCTATTGCTGGTTGCGGACGCGACCGCGATATTGCAGCTATTACGGAATTAATGCGTTTACAACAAATGCCAACACCTGATGCTATTCGTCAGCCTGTTAATTGGGTTGAACAGTTACATCCTTAACAACAGATCAATTAACCTTTAAAACTATTGAGTTTTAACGCAAACCTTTGTACATTATTCATCAAAACTAACCTAAAATGACACAACATTACGACCTGATTATTATTGGTGCTGGCGCTGGCGGCGGTACTTTAGCTTATGCCCTAGCATCGACGGGAAAACGAATTTTAATCCTAGAAAGAGGAGCATATTTACCTCGCGAACAAGCCAATTGGAACCCCACCGCAGTATTCTTAGAACAACGTTATACTGTTGATGAAAAATGGTTTGATCGTAACCAAGAAAGCTTTAAACCCGAAATCCATTACGGAGTGGGTGGAAACACTAAACTTTATGGGGCAGCGTTGCAAAGAATGCGGGCAGAAGACTTTGGAGAATTGCAACATTATGATGGCGTTTCTCCAGCTTGGCCGTTCCCTTATGAAGAACTTGAAAGCTATTATACCCGCGCAGAAAGCCTTTATAAAATCCATGGAAAACGAGGAGAAGACCCCACAGAACCCCCGGCTTCGGCGGAATATCCCTTTCCACCCCTCGAACATGAACCTCGTATTCAAGAAGTAGCTGATGGGCTTAAAGATCGCGGTTTAAACCCTTTTCATATTACACTTGCCATCGATCGCGATCCACAAAATCCCCAGAATAGTCCTTGTATTCGTTGTGCGACCTGCGATCCTTATCCTTGTTTAATTAATGGTAAATGTGATGCCCAAGTTACTTGTGTCGATCCGGCACTAAAACATGATAATGTGACATTGCAAATGAATGCGAAAGTCACTCAATTAATTACAGAGAGTGATGGCAAAACTATTAAACAAGTAGAAGCTGAAATAGACGGACAAACCCAACAATTTACAGGAGATATTGTCGTTGTTGCTTGTGGGGCGATTAATTCGGCTAAACTATTATTAAAATCGGCAAATGATCGACATCCAAATGGCTTAGGAAACTCTTCCGGTTTACTCGGGCGCAACTTAATGTTGCACAATCATACGGCTTTAATTGCAGTTTCTCATAAACCTAATCCTACTGCTTTTCAGAAGACATTAGCGGTTACAGATTATTACTTTAAAGGGCCGCAACAAGATTATCCTTTAGGACAAATTCAACTCACAGGAAAAGCGGTTTGGCAACGTTTAAAACACATGGCAGATGAGGAAATGCCTCAACCTGTTTTAGAATATATTGCCGATCATTCAGTGGATTTCTGGATTACAAATGAAGATATCCCTAAGTATGAAAATAGAGTCACTGTCAATTCTAAAGGGGAAATTACAGTTGATTTTACTCGGAATAATCTTCAGCCTCATCAAGAGTTAGTCGGCATTTTAGAACATCATCTCAAACGGCTTGACTTTTATATGTTCTGGACCAAACAAATACCTATGAGTGCAGTATGGCATCAAGGCGGTACTTGTGTATTTGGGACAGATCCTGAAAGCAGTGTACTCGATATTAATTGTCGCAGTCATGATGTTGAGAATTTATATGTGGTTGATGCTAGTTTCTTCCCTTCAATGGGGGCAGTTAACCCCACTTTAACCATTGTTGCTAATGCTTTACGAGTGGCAGATCATCTGAAAGAAAAAATGGGTTCAGTTGAAAATATATCTTCTGATAGTCGATTAGTTGCGGCTTAAAGATTGATAATCAAAAGTTGAAAGTTAAACGAGGATTTATTAATTATGCAAACCGAAGAACGTCGCCCAACTCCTGATCAAATTCCAGGACAAAAGTTAGATTATCCTGCTTCCCAGGAAGATATGGTTCCTCAACCCGATAGTGATTTATCTAACTACAAACCCGCCGGAAAATTAATTGGAAAAGTAGCTGTTATTACCGGAGGAGACTCTGGAATTGGTCGGGCTGTTGCTATTGCTTATGCCATGGAAGGGGCAGATGTTGCGATTCTTTATCTTCATAACGATAAAGATGCAGAAGTCACTCAAAAAGCAGTAGAATCTAAGGGTCAGCAATGTCTTGTGATTAAAGCAGATGTGCGAGACTTCACAGCTTGTCAAACCGCAATTGAGCACACGATTCAGCAATTCGGTCATCTCGATATTTTAATTAATAATGCAGCTTATCAGATGACTCAGAAAAAGTTTGAAGATATCAGTCTTGAACAATTCCGTCAGACGATGGAAACTAATGTTTTCGGCTATTTCTATATGGTAAAAGCGGCTTTACCTCACCTCAAAGCAGGAGATGCCATTATCAATACCGGTAGTATTGTTGGTAAAATGGGTAAAGGAATGTTAGTAGATTATGCCACCAGTAAAGGGGCAGTCCATACCTTTACAAAATCTCTGGCGCAGAATTTAGGCGATCGCAAAATCAGAGTCAATTCTGTGGTTCCAGGCCCCGTTTGGACACCCAATATTCCCGCAACAATGCCAATTGAAAAAGTAGATAATTATGACACTGATGGCATTATGGAACGAGCAGCCCAACCGGAAGAATTAGCCCCAGCTTTTGTCTTTTTAGGCTCTTCTGATAGTAGCTTTGTCACCGGAGCATTATATGATGTCACGGGCGGACAACTAGCTGCTTAAGTTCTCAAAAATATAGTTATTTCCCCCTAAATTTAATCTATCCCAAAGCAACTATTGCAAGTAAGGATAGATTTTTTTATGAAATAAATTAATCTCATACTATAGCAGTGAGCACTAATGTCGTTTATACCAGCAATTGTGCGTGGTGCGTCCGGCAGACGCACCCTACATCCTACATCCCTCCTTGATCAGGGGGGACACAGGGGGGTTCGATGACTATAAGCAACGATCAATTCATTGCTATATTATTTTAATTGTTAAAAAACAGCTCAATTTATTTCTATTTTTTACCACATCAATTTCAATTTTAGACTTTTAAAATTAAACGCCATTGGTTAATTAGACTACAGTCAAGCAGTCAGTCAACCGATAAAATCTCGCCTATCAAGGTGCTAACTCCACTTTTGCTGATAAGATTCAATCTAAATTAGAAACGCTGATTCACTCAAATTAACCATGAGATCCAATCCATACAATAACCATTCTAGGCATCCCATTAACAAAATACCTCTGCGGTTACTGAGGATATCATCACTACTACTCCTACTACTAATTCCTTTAATTCCTACAGTTGCCTTTGCTGCTGAAGCAACTGAATCCGGCTTTTTAAGTGCAATTGATAGTGTTTTTTCCAGCATAGTAGACTTCCTCGCCACGATTTTCTTCTTTGAAATTGCCGGCATTCCTTTTATTGTATTATGGCTGATTGTTGCGGCAATCTTCTTTACCTTTCGCATGGGTTTTATCAATTTGCGAGGGTTTAAACACGCCATCGATGTGGTTCAAGGAAAATACGACGATCCCCACGATGAAGGGGATGTCAGCCATTTTCAAGCCTTAGCCACCGCCTTATCTGGAACCGTCGGCCTCGGTAATATTGCTGGTGTGGCGATCGCGGTTCAAGTGGGTGGCCCGGGTGCCGTCCTCTGGATGACTCTAGGGGGCTTTTTTGGTATGACCAGTAAGTTTGTTGAATGTACCCTCGGTCAAATGTATCGCCGCATTCTACCTGATGGTACCGTTGCTGGGGGGCCAATGTACTATATCTCCCAAGGACTAGCGGAACGGGGAATGCGTCCTGTGGGCAAAGTTCTGGCTATTTTGTTCGCCATACTCTGTGTGATTGCCTCATTTGGCGGTGGTAATATGTTCCAAGCCAACCAAGCTTATGCCGCTGTGGCAGGGATTTTTCCAGTCTTACCCAACTGGGTATTTGGGCTATTGGTGGCGATTTTAGTCGGATTTGTGATTATTGGTGGAATTAGTCGTATCGCTTCAGTTACGTCCCGTCTCGTGCCGGCAATGGCTGTGATTTATGTACTGGCTTGTTTATGGATCATTGTTACTAATTTACCCCAAGTTCCCAATGCCATCGGTACTATCTTTACTCAAGCGTTTTCTCCCACCGCGATCGAAGGGGGAATTATTGGGGTTTTAGTTCAAGGGGTGCGTCGTAGTGCCTTTTCTAACGAAGCCGGAATGGGTTCGGCTGCAATTGCTCATTCTGCTGCCCGCACAGATGAACCATTACGAGAAGGAATTGTTGCTTTACTCGAACCGTTTATTGACACGATTGTAATCTGTAATTTAACCGCATTAACGATTGTGATTACCGGGATTTATCAAGATACCACTGCGGCACAATTAAACGGGGTAGAATTAACAGCGGCAGCATTTAATACAGTGATTGGTTGGTTTCCCATTCTGCTGGCGATCGCCGTCGCTTTATTTGCCTTTTCTACCATGATTTCTTGGAGTTATTACGGTGAGAAATGTTGGAGTTATATGTTTGGCAGTAATAGCGCCTTAATCTACAAAGGAATCTTTGTGGTTTGTGTGTTTATTGGTTCAGTCGTTAACTTAGGAGCTGTGTTAGACTTCAGCGACATGATGTTACTAGCCATGGCATTTCCTAATTTACTCGGCTGTTATATTCTTTCTGGAAAAGTAGCCTCTGCCTTAAAAGATTATATGGATCGTTTGAGTTCGGGACAGATGGAAATGACACCTCACGAAACTTCTGGTTAAGCATTTATTGAGGAAACCGGGTTAATTTTATAGACTCGGTTTCTTAAGGATAATGCTAAGTACAGAAAGATTAAAAGTCAACTAATAAGATAGTAAATATGGGTAATATTTTTAAGCTTTATATTTATCTACTTTGATATTTTTTACAAATTATATATGACAGTTATATTCACTTTAGATAACAAATAATATATTTAAATTAATGCCAAATTGGCAAGACAAAATCCCGATCAATCCGGAATAATAGCAATAACGTCAGGGAAGAGCTTTAATAGGTTTTTCCTCAACTATCCCATCTAACTTTGCAGGAAAATCATGAAAAATAAACTCAAAATTCAGGACTTGGATAATTTCCAAGAAGATCTATCCCAGGAATTCGCTGCTGCCGATCTCTCTAAAGTTGAGGGGGGAATGCTGGCAGAAACAACCGACAGTGCGGCATTAAAAGAGGTTTCACTTGCGCCAAGTGATGAGTTAATTGCTTATCCTTTACCTGAGCCTGACATCAAACCCTATCCTTTACCTTGGCCTCCCTATCCTTGTGGTTGCTATCCTTATCCTCATCCACCCATTAAGGATAGTGCTGATAGTATTTATATCAATTGGTGTCCGGTTATTCTCTAAACCCATTCAAATAGTCCTTTACTTCTAGTAGATTGCCGAAGAGAGTAAAGGACTGAGTTGACCCAAGTTATAACAGTTTTACAGAAAGTTTGTAATAATCATTCATAAAAATCATGGGGACTTCCAGCTCAAGCGCAGCTATTGCCGCCGTCAATACTCAGCAAAATAAAACCCACTTTTCTGCTCTAGAGATTGAATATCCGCGTCTAAAATGTCAGGTGAGTTTATATCCAGATGCTATTATTCTTTCCCACAAACATTCTAGCTATCGTCTGGCTTGTCAACCTCATGCAGTTGCCTGGTTACAACAGCTCTTGTTAAGCATCAATGGCACTCATCATTTACAAGAAATCCAACAAAAATTTTCACCAGAAAATCCAGAAAAAGTTAAAGCATTTATTCAAAACTTAGCAACTCAAGGTTTTATAGAAGAAGGGAAAAATACAACACCTGATTTAAGACAAAATAGTATTTTGAAATGGGAGAAACTTTTTGCAGATCACCTCAGCGAAAAGTTACAGCAGCAGTCCCTACAATTCTTTGCTGCTTCCCCTCCTCATAATGTTAGTTATGGTTTTGCATTAGAATATTATCATCTTTTGTCTCATAGCAGTCATTTTTATACACCACTGCTATGTTTTCAAACATCCACGAAAATCCGCGATCGCATCAATCGATTTTACTGCAAAATCCAACCCCAGCATGAGTTATTATTTCAAGGATTTCAAGGATTAGGAATTAGTCGAGAAGATCTAGAACTAACCCTACCTTTACCCGAAACAATGGCGCTGTGTAATGCTTTAACATTTTGGGCAAATTCCGATCCGCTTTTTTGCATTAGTGTCTTAGGGATTTGGGAAATTCAACTCATTCAAGCCTGGGAAGCTTATTTAAATCAATTAAGTCCAACTTCAATGGATGGCTTATTTTTAGCCGCGATGCAGCAGTTTATTCAACTGAAATATGAAGCCCAACCTGAAGGATTAAAACATTTAATTATTTCTGAGCTTTCTCCCTTTGAAGATCTAATACTAGAAAGATTTCAACGCCAAATTCATCTCGTTGCAGAACTCAATCATAATTTTTACACTGCAATCGGGAACTACTACTCATCCAGTCCTTATTTATTACGACAAATTTCAGCAATTTAATCAGGAGATCAATATGGTATTTGTTCAAACTAAGTTGCAAAAACCCTGCTTTAAAGATCGTGTTTTCATTAAATTTCAGGAGCAAGGAATTGAGCTGCATTATAATACTAAAAATTGTTTAATTGAGATTCCTCAAGAGAATCAGCCAGAAACGTATCAATTCTTTCAACTGTTACAAAGAGGGGGTTTATCCATTACACAGCTCGCTCAAGCTTGTCCAACCTTAAAAGAAGAAATTTCAGAGTTAATCGCTGGATTTGAACAGCGGGGAATGTTAACTGAAACCCCAACTAGCAAACGCTCTGATTGGATGAGCGGTTATCAGTTTTATCAAGATTTGACTCAATTTTTACAACGATTTAATCGTAACTTACCTCCTTCTTTATATACTCAAAAAATGCAGGAGGGGACAATTTCTCGAAATCAGTTAATCGGTTATGTATTAGAATCTTATCATGTGACTCATCTTTGTCCCAGTTTACTAGCACCTGCATTAACTAAATCTGAATCTTTAGAGACTCGAAAACTGCTGCGAGAATTCTTTGCTTCAGAATTGCATCATGACCGTTTAATTGAGAATTCTTTAAAGAGTGTGGGAATTACAGCCACTCAACTTGAACAGATGCAACCCTTACCCATGACCTTTGCAGTGTGTACTTCATTGGCTGTCTTTGCTCAACAGCATCCCCTCAGTTTCAAGGCGGCTTTATTGCTGTTTGAAATTCATGATCAACCCTTTCATCAACTGTTTAAACAATTATGTGAAGCATTAGAATTACCTGCTAGTTTTGTCGATCCCATTCTACTTCATGCCAAAATAAATGATGACGGCGACCATGAACATATCACCGAAACATTACTCTCGGAAATCGCTTTTGTTTCCCCAGAAGAACAATTGTTAGTCAAGAAAAACATGGTGATTTTAATTGAATCCATGATGAAGCGGACTGAGGAAATCTTAGACTATTACGGCAATTCTAATAATCCCCTTCCTCGCTGTTTTTCCTGGCTGAATTTGGTCGAATTAGGAGTTGATTAGGAGAGTTATCAATACTCACTACCCAAATGAAATAGCTCAAACTGCTGTATTTTGAGTGTTTAGCTAAAAACCTGTTATAGTAATCCTAAATCATTGCTGAAAAGTGGTTCAATGAGATAGGATTGCTACAGGGATGCTGAAGTTAAGAAAAATTAAATTAAGATCCGCTCAATCCCCTTGAATCCAATTGTTCTAAATAGCACATCTCAAGGAAATAGGGCAATTTGGATTGGAGTCAATGAAGCGGATTTAATAGAAAAACATTTTTTGAAATCTTGCCGATCAAAAAAAATCGTGTTATATATTGATATATACGAATCAGATTGACTTTGGGCAGAAGTGAATTCACATATATCAAAGGTCAATCGATCGGGTTAATAGAGAGCAAGTTTTGCGATCGCCAAAATAAGTTGTGTTCTCAGTCTAGCTGAATCTAATGATTAACCTGGAAAATCTGTTCAGCTTACTCTGTTTTTAGATGTGTTCTGGATGTTTCATGAATTAAGCCTGTTGGGTTGTAAATATTAACAGGAATAACTCTGCTATCAAGATTTAACGAGAGTTTATTTTGCAACTGGGTCAAGTTTGTTGGGCAAAAAGTTAACTCTCATTCTCGTTAACCGAAAAAGTTTTGAGAGCTGAATGAAGTGAAATTTATTTTTACTTCAATGACTTGTTTTGTCACAAAAACCAATTTTTTTTAGGGAATTTCAATGGATATGATCAATGAATCCGAACAGTATCTTGTGTTCGATCAAGAACTATTGTCTCCGGAAAATGAAGTAGAAAAAATAACAAGTTATGAGGAAACGATTCCTTTAGAATTACCATCCATTGAGATATCTTCCTCAGACCAAATGATCGTGGAGTCAAATATTCGTTTGGACGAGAATTCATCCACTGAAGAACCACAAGAGAATACCGACGCTGATATTATTACAGGGGAATTATCCAATAAAGTTCCCACCGAAGTTGTGGATAGTCTGGTGATGGGTGAATCTGTTCAACTGATTGTTGAATATGAGACCGATGAAATTGAGCCACAGATTAACTTCCGTCGTCAACAACAGGGTCTGACAGACGAACAAGCCAATACATCCAGTATTACTGATTTCAAAGCTCAAGCCTATCAGGATTTAGAAGCAGAAGTCTTATCTTCACTTCCCGGAATTGAAATCTTGAAAGATTACAGTCATTTACCCTTAAATTTTGTTGAGGTGAGCACCACAGAAGATTTGATTGAGCTATTAGAAAATCCAGATGTTGTGCAGGTTTATCCCGATCAATTTAACACCCTGTTCGATGATAGCAACCCAGAGGAACAGAATAAACAAACAACCTCAGTTGAAGACAATAGTATAGTTCCAATTGAGCCACCTCAGGCTGAAGCCACTCAACTCAACGATATTATCGATCGGCCCACACTGGCTCAAAGCTTACCGCAAATTAACCAACCCACAGCGGAAGCGGCTGGCTATACGGGCGCAGGAACCACTGTAGCCGTCCTGGATACGGGTGCAAACCCTAACGCTCCCGGTTTAGTCGGACGAATTGTATTCGCTCAGGACTTCGCCCCGGATGATGGCTCAGATGACGATTCTGGTCATGGGACTAATGTCAGTGCCATTGCAGCGGGTGTTGCACCGGATACGGATATCGCCGCATTGGATGTGTTTACGGGTGGAGGTGCGTATGTCAGCGACCAAATTGATGCCATGAATTGGTCGATAGCCAATCAAGCCACTTACAATATTGTGGCGATGAACATGAGTCTCGGTGGCGGTCAATATTTCTCTCCTGTAACCAGTGACCCTCGTTATCTCGTCATCCAAGATGCCAAAGCCGCAGGAATTCTGACAATCACATCCTCTGGAAATGACCACTGGTCAACTTCTATGGGAGCGCCTGGGGCAATTGAAGGGGCTATTTCTGTCGGGGCAGTCGATACAGGTGACCGTGTTGCGGATTTCTCTAATAGTGCCTCATTCCTAGACTTACTTGCGCCGGGAGTTAATATCACAGCGGGTGGATTGAGTAACTACAGCGGTACCTCAATGGCCGCTCCCCACGTTTCTGGTGCAGTGGCAGTTTTAGCGGCGGCTGACCCCACAGCCAGTCCTGAGGATATCGTCAATACCCTGAAAACCACAGGTATCTCTGTAACAGACAACCGCAATAGTTTAGATTTTCCCCGAATTGACTTAGCTTTAGCTTTGGGTTTAACTCCGCCACCTCCTCCGAGTGAAGACAACTACGAAGAAAATGATACTCTCGCTACTGCCCACTATCCGGGTTACAATTGGGAGCGAACCTGGCTCAGCGGTATTGATGGGGTTGGTATTGCTAAAGATGAAGATTGGTATGAAATCGATGTTTCTCCAGCCGGGTATGAGCGGATTTTGGTAGATTTACAATTCACTCATGCTGATGGTGATATTGATTTAGAATTATATGATTCCAGTGGTACGTTACTGGCAAGTTCTGACTCAACCACCGATGACGAATCTATTGACTATACGGCTTCTAGCACAGGCAGTTATTATCTGAAGGTCTATTCCGACAGCAATTCAGGCAATACTTACGATTTATGGTGGGATGATGTTCCACCTCCACCTCCTCTAAATGATGACAACTACGAAGAAAACGATAATCTCGCTAGTGCTTATGATTTGAGTACTTTAGAGCAAACTTGGTTAAGCAGTATTGATGGGGTTGGTATTGCCAACGATGATGATTGGTATGAAATTGAAGTTGATTCAGGTGAAGAACAGATCTTAGTAGATTTGCAATTCACTCATGCTGATGGTGATATTGATCTGCAATTATATGATTCGAGTGGTACGTTTCTAACAGGTTCTACCTCAGTCAGCGACAACGAGTCGATTAATTATACGGTTTCTAACCCTGGAACTTATTATCTGCATGTCTATCCTTTCAGCGGTTCAGGGAATACCTATGATTTATGGTGGGATGATGTTGCTGTATCTGTAACCCCAGGCAATATTGATCTCTCTGGTTCTTACTTTGATGTCATCCAAGAACCTTTAGAGGCTGGAGATAGCTTCGATGTAGACTTTGAAATCCAGAATACCGAATCAGACAATGCTGGGGGTTTCTGGGCAGATTTCTATCTCTCTAGCGACCCAATTATTGATAACTCATTCAATTCAGATGATATCCTTTTAGACTATCAATGGATTCCGAGTTTGGCAGGTAACAGTACCACTGGTATTTTGAGCCAAAACTTAATCTTACCGGATGCTTCAGACTCCTTCTGGACTGGAGACGGAACCTACTATATTGGCGTAATTTCTGATGCTCTCGATGGTATCGTCGAAACAGACGAAACGAATAATGCTAGCACGGGTGAGTTTGTTGATTATGACGGTGTTCAAATTACAATTTCTCAACCCACAACCGGAGTAGATAACGATTTCGATGGGGATGGTAAAGCCGATATTCATTGGCGCAACGGTAGCCAGAACCAAGTTTGGTTAATGGATGGTACGACAGTTAATACTCAAAGCAATATTGACAGTCTCGATTCTTCTTGGGTGGCTGTTGGCAATGGTGATTTTGATGGCAATGGTAAAGCTGATTTAATCTATCGTAATGGTAACCAAACCCAGATTTTTGAGATGGATGGCACAACCGTTGTGAGCCAATTTAATATCGATAATTTCAACTCCGCTTGGTCAATTGCTGGCATTGGTGATACTGATGGAGACGGCGATGATGACATTCTCTTCCGTAATAGTAACAAGAACCGTATTTGGGAAATGGAGGATTTTAATGTCGTCAATAAGATTAATATCGGTAATTTCAACTCCGCTTGGTCTGTTGTCGGTTTAGGCGATACTGATGGTGATGGGGATGATGACATTATGTTCCGCAATGCTAACAAGAACCGACTCTGGGAAATGCAGGATAACACCCGTCTCAATACCCTCAACATCGGTGGGTTTAACTCCGCTTGGCAAGTTGGAGATGTAGAAGACTATGACGGAGATGGGGATGATGACATTATGTTCCGCAACGGCGACCAAAACCAAATTTGGGAAATGGAGAATAACGCTGTTGTCAACAAGACAAACACTGATATCCTAGATTCCAGTTGGGCGTTAATTGGTTAATTTCTGTATTGAGTCCTTTCCTTGTCTGCTGAGGACATCTTGGCAGACATAGACAACTCATCCGAGGATTTCTTTTATAGCACGTAGCGAAGCGTGAACAGCGGATCACCGGAACAGGGTATGAATTGAGTAATGAGTGGAATTATTGATTCTGATCGGAGATTTACACTCCTGTAGAGACGTTCCATGGAACGTCTCTACTTACTTCTTACTTAAGCGCCTTCGCCCACTGCGATCGCAACAGCTTTTATGCTGGATACAATATATTATCGTCGGTGCAAATACTATTTTTTTAAGTAGAGACGTTAAATAAAACGCCTCTACCAGGTTAATCGAAAATGTGTGACGCGCTCTATTACAAGCTTCGTGTACTTTGATGTTTTACATCGGCAGATATGTTTCACCGTCTAGACGTATATTCCACATACCAGTTTCACGCCAGCCCCGCCCGGGCGACCGATGGGTGTTACCAATTTCATTATACTATGTGTGCACCCAAAAATAACTAAACTGTGTGAGCGTAAGGACTGGTTAATTTATCGAGTTGTTGCAGCAGCAAACTCAAGAAGAGTCCGACATCGGTAACCACCCCGACAGACTCAACTGAACCGCGATCGCTTAATTTAGTCACCACCGCTGGGTTAATATCTACACACACCATTTTTACCCCGGCTGGTGTCATATTCCCCACACCAATCGAATGCAGCATAGTCGATAGCATCAGAATCATTTCAGCCCCTTGTAATAATTCTGTATAATGCTGTTGGGCGCGAATTAGATCCATTTCCGTATCCGGTAAGGGGCCATCATCACGAATTGAACCCGCTAAAGAAAAGGGAACGTTATTTTTAACGCACTCATACATCACGCCTGAGGTTAATACCCCTTGTTCAACTGCATTAGCAATACTGCCACACCGCCGAATGGTATTAATGGCTTTGAGGTGATGACGATGTCCGCCTTTAACCGCTGTGCCTTGTTTCATATCAACGCCGAGGGAAGTCCCCATCATTGATTGTTCGATATCATGCACCGCGATCGCATTTCCCCCCAGTAACGCTTGAATATAACCTTGACGAATTAACCGAGAGAGATGTTGTGCGCCGCCTGTGTGGATAACGACAGGCCCTGCAGTCACAATCACTTTACCACCGCGATCGCGAATTTGCCGAAATTCCCAAGCCACTTGTTCTACAATTAATTCTACCCGTCGTTCGCTAGAAACCCCAGCCGACATAAAGCTAAATTCTTGATTGCTTCGTTGTTCGCGGGACTCCGGTTTACGAATGGTACGAATACCGGCAATATCAACCACTGCCTGTTCCCCAACTTTGAGGTCTCGCAACAGTTTACAGCGGGCCTGAATGCCGTCTGAGGTTTCTGTAATGGCAATCACCCCATCCATTCGTTGATTTTGAACTTTGACCCATTGGTGATTAACCCGCACTTCTGTGGGATAAATGGTAGTAACATAGAAGTTATCCGGGGCAGCACCATCCATTTGAACCGGTTCTAGTTTGGCATCTGCTACGTCTTCTGAGACGGACACCACACCAATTTCAATCAATTGGCTCATGATTTCTTCCATCACTTCATGGGATGGTGCAGAAATCTTGATATCGGCTTCGGAAGTACTTTGCCGTTGTTCCCCCAGATTGAACCGTTGAACTTGGAAGCTACCTCCTCCTTCAACGACTAAATCTAAGGCACGGTTAATTAAACCGGCATCCAATAGATGCCCTTGCATCCGAACATTACGGCTTTCAACCCGAACCGTAGCTTGGCGATCTTCTATGATCGGTTCTGTGACTCGTAGGGTTAAACATTTGGCTGCCCCACCTGCTTTTAAGAATTCAGTTAAGGGGGTTTCAATTACATCAAAACCCGCTTGGGATAATCGAGATTTGAGGTTTTCGCTAACTTTATTCACAATCACTGTTTGATTAATATTAACAGCATTGCAAGCAAAGTTAATCGCATCGGGTTCATCAATGGCAATTCGTTTTTCTGCCGGAACTCGTAGTTCAATTAAGCGGTTTGAATAAGAGTCAAATGCGGGGGGGTAATAGAGTAAATAGCCACCGCTCAGGGGACAAAAACAGGTATCGAGATGATAGAAGCGTTCATCCATTAACCGCAAGGATAACACTTCAATATTGAGCCATTTTGCCAGTAACGGATGAGAGTCTAATTCTGAACGGAAGCCATATCCAGCCCAGAGAAAACGTCCTTCTCGATCAAATAATGCATCTCCTGCCCCTTCAAACGGGAGTTCTTTTGGCAGTTCATGAACGGTAAAACCTTGACTTTCAAACCATTGTTTGAAATAGGGTTCTTCACCTTGACGTTCTTTATGATAAAACCGACTCAACACTACTGTTTTATCCAGGACTAAGCCGGCATTAGCGGTAAATACCATGTCTGGCCAGCCTTTTTCTGGGGCCACTAAATCAACTACAGCAAGGTTTTTGATCACATGATACAGTTTTTGCCACTGTTCTGTGGCTCTGTTTTGCGAAGATCGGTGAATATTGCCCTCCATCCAGGGGTTAATTACGTAGTCCACATCATAGTGGTCTGGAGAGCACATGAGAAAGCGAATCGAATCTGTCATAATAATGTAGATGATTAGGGACTAGCAGCAACAGACTGCTTGAGAATGCAGAAGCGGTTAACCAGAAACGATTAACTCACTTCTATCCGGTAGAAGTGAGCTATTTTAGCATTCAAAAAGCCAGTTTATCATTCTAGCATACTTGGATCTATCAAACAGATCGTGGTCAATTGATGTTTTTAAAAACTAGATATTTTAATTTTTGAAAAGAGTATTCAACTGATTTTTCACTGCCACTCCCCCTGCAATGTGAAAGCCGCCCAATAATATGGAGATTTCCATTCTGTTTCAGTTTGCATCTCCAATTGTGCCTGTTTTAATGCCGTGGTTGCTGATAGTTTTTCTTGTAACATTAAACGGTAAAATCTTGTCATCATTTCGGCTGTTGCTACATCATCAACATTCCACAAACTGACTAATACTCGAGGTGTCCCTGCATACATAAAACCTCTGGTTAATCCGACTATTCCTTCTCCTTTTACTTGTTGACCGAGTCCGGTTTTACAAGCACTTAATACGACTAAATCAGCAGAGAAGTTAAGATTAAAAATATCATGCAAACGTAAAAAGCCATTGCGGGGATTTCCTTGTGGGTCTACCATTGATAAAATAATCCCCGATAGTTCAGGATTTACACTATTAAATAATCCGTGAGTGGCAAAGTGAATAATCTGATATTGATTCAATTCAGGATTAGTTACAGCGGTTCGATTTGCCGCAAAATCGAAGGTATAATAACTCTCAGATGCAGGGATAAGAGAAAGAATTGCTTCAGCTTCTATTCGGGTTGCAGGCAGGCGATTCCACACGCCAATATCTAATTGTCTGGTCGCCCGATTAAGATCATATTGTTCCCAAGTTTCATTCTCAATAGAAGTAGGATTTTGTAATCGGTTATCCTCAGAACTAAAAACAGGATCGG
>CAYNXM010000257.1:0-3199 GCA_964401105.1 uncultured Lyngbya sp.
CCGTCCCAAATAGTCCAAATTGCCATCGGGTCGCAACTTGACTAAATCACCTGTTTTATATAACCGGGTTTGACTATCAGAATCAAACGGATTAGGAATAAACCGTTCAGCATTGAGTTGAGGACGATTGAGATAACCTACTGCTAAACCCACTCCGCCAATATACAATTCTCCCGCAACTCCCTCGGCAACAGGTTTTAACTGCTCGTCTAAGACATAAACCTCAGCGTTGGCAACCGGACGACCAATCGGTATGGACTCAGTCCCCGCTTCTACTTGAGCAATTGTCGTCCAAATCGTCGCTTCAGTCGGCCCGTAAAGATTCCAAACACAAGCACCTCGAGAGAGCAACCAATTGGCTAGTTTTCGGGGTAATGCTTCACCCGTTGACCAAATACTTAAATTAGGCTGACCTTGCCAGTCAGATCGCCGCAGCATTTGCCAAGTGGCGGGGGTGGCCTGCATCATTGTTGCACCCGAAGTTTGTAATAGCTTGGCTAACTCTACAGCATCAGTGGTCTGTTCAGTTGAGGCAATAACGACACAAGCACCAATCATCAGAGGGAAGAAATTGTCAGCAACAGAGATATCAAAACAGATGCTAGCCACACTCACAACCCGATCCGAAGCACTCATTCCTGGGGTTGTTGTGATTGTAGTCAATAGATTGGTTACCCCTTTGTGGGCAATCTGCACCCCTTTAGGTTTCCCAGTCGAACCGGAGGTATAAATCAGATAAGCAATCTCATCACCCGTAACTGCCACTTCTAGATTTTCTTCGCTATATTGGGCAATATGGGCAGCATCAGCATCAAGACATATGACTTGGGTTTGATGTTGAAGTAGCGACGTTGCATGCAACGTCTCTACAAGTTGTTGAGTAGTCAGCAACAATGAGATAGATGCATCTTCTAATATTAGGCAAGTTCGTTCTACAGGATGGGTAGGATCGAGCGGAACATAAGCGCAACCTGCTTTGAGAATACCCAGTAACCCAATCAACATCTCTAAAGAGCGTTCTACACAGATCCCAATCCGCGTCTGGGGTTGAATGCCTAAATCTTGCAGATAGTGAGCCAGTTGATTGGCACGAGCATTTAACTGATTATAGGTTAGTTGTTCATCACCAAAGACAACAGCCACAGCCTCAGGTTGCTGTTGAACTTGCGCTTCAAATCGCTGAGGAATGCACGGTTGTTGAGGATAATCTATTTGTGTCTGCTTCCGACTGACGAGGGGTTGATGCGCCTTAGGAGAAGTCAGTATCGACAGTTTTGTAATCGGCTGATTCGCATCTGCAACCAAGGCGGATAACAGGGTTTGAAAATGTCCCACCATCGCCCGGATGGTTTCGGCTTCAAACAGATCTGTGCAATATTCAAAATAACCCGTTAATCCATCTGCAGTTTCAGTCAGTTGCAGCAGTAAATCACACTTGGCAGTATTATTGTCAATCTCAATGAATTGTTGTTGAATACCATCAAGTTGTAGGTATTGACTAAAGTGACGATTTTGCAGGACAAACATCACGTTAAACAAGGGTTGACTGCTAAGACTGCGCTGGGGATTAAGTTCGTCTACCAGTTTCTCGAAAGGTAAATCTTGATAGGTATAAGCTTCTATTGCTACCTGCCGCACCCGCTGTAACAACTCTCGGAAACTGGGGGCACCCGATAGATCCGTTCGCAACATGATCAGGTTGACAAAGAAGCCCATCAGCGGTTCAACGTCTCGGTGATGACGGTTGGCAACAGGAGAAGCCACGGCAAGATCTTCTTGGCCTGTGTAACGATACAACAACACTTGCAGCCCAGCCAACAGGGTCATAAATAATGTTACCCCTTGCTGACGGCTCAACTCACCCAGGGCAGTGGTAAGAGATGGGGAAAGTGTGAAAGACTGACGCGCACCTTTATCAGTTGGATGAGTGGGACGGGGATAATCGGTAGGCAACTGTAATTGCGGTAAATCTGCCATCTGTTGCCGCCAGTAATTGAGTTGCTCTTCAAGGACATCTCCCTGCAACCATTGATGTTGCCAAACCGCAAAATCACCGTATTGAATGCTTAACTGCGGTAAAGTGGTTGATGAGTTGTCCGGGTTATACAGCAAACTCAGCTCCTCGAACAACAGCTTCATTGACCATTCATCACACAGAATATGATGCAAAACCAATAGTAAAATAGACTCTTGCGGATTAAGCTGTAATACCGTCACTCGGAATAAAGCATCTTTTGAAAGATTAAAAGGCTGCTGGGTTTGTTGCAACAAAATCTGTTGTGCCTTTGCTTCTCGTTCGGCGGGCGGTAAAATTTCCAGACTAATTAAGGAGATATTCAGCCCTGTAACTGACTGAATAACTTGCTGGGGTTGGCCGTCTACCGTTGTGAATGTTGTTCTGAGAACTTCGTGACGTTGAATGATTTGATTCAGACTGGCTGATAAGCGCTGAAGATTCAATGCACCCGTTAACCGGACAGCAGCGGGGACATTGTAGTTGGTTTGATCGGGTTCAAGTTGAGCTAAAAACCACAACCGCGCTTGGGCATAAGATAAGGGTAAGTTGTGCCGTTGGGGCAAGGGTTGAATAGGGGGAATGTTAGAGAATTGACCATTCGCCAGTTGGGTATCAATCTGTTCAGCCAGGGTCGCAATAGTGGGCGCTTCAAACAGACAACGTAGTGACAGGTCAATACCATAAACGGTTCGGATTTGGGAGAGAATTTGAGTGGCCAGTAGAGAATTGCCCCCTAAATCCAACCAGTGATCCTCGATGCCGACTTTCTCCAATCCCAAAACGTCTGACCAAATTTGGGCAAGCGTCTTTTCAACCGCTGTTTGAGGTGCTACCCAATCGGCTTTTAGGGGCAACTGGGAGGCATCCGGAGCCGGTAAGGCTTTGCGATCTACTTTGCCATTAGAATTGAGAGGGAAAGCCTCTAGGAAAACAAAATAAGCCGGAATCATATACTCAGGGAGTTGTTGAGCCAGCCCATCTCGTAACTCGCTCGGAGTCGGATGGTGCTCTTGCTGCTCACTAGAAGCTGAGATCATATAGGCGACTAATCGCTTGTCTCCGGGACGATCTTCTCGGGCTACAACGACTGTATCCTGAATCGTATTAAGCTGATTAAGCAGGGCTTCAATTTCTCCCAGTTCAATCCGAAAACCCCGAATTTTGACTTGATGATCGATCCGT
>CAYNXM010000258.1:0-12626 GCA_964401105.1 uncultured Lyngbya sp.
TCTAGAATGCGATCGCCCGCATACTTTTTCGGTTGCTTAATTATATAACCAATTATTAAAAAGCGGAAATAACTGAAAGAAATCAAGCCTTTTAAAATTAGTTTTTCTAGGTGGTCACTACATATTTATCACTACCCAAAACTGTACATAGTACCCATCAGATCTTCTAACTAATCTGACTCTTTTGATGGCATCTGTTGGGTAGAAATGCAAGTCGTAGGTTCCTTTGAGTTTAAGTTTACCGATATTATTTTTGTCGGTAAAAGTAATCGCTTTTCTGTTCTCTGAAAGCTTCCAACCGGAAGTATTATACTCAACAGAACGAGCGTGTTTCTTAAACTTAGGATATCCTTTCTTGCGCCTGTCTTTTTTCTTACAGTTATCGTAGACGGAGACGGAAAATGTTTGGGCTTTGCCCAACCCGTCGTAAAATGTTTGGGCTTTGCCCAACCTGTCGTAAAATCGACTAATCGCGCTCCAAGTACATTCAGCCGCAGACTGCGATCGCTTGAGAGTTCAGTTTATTAGCAAAAGGAAATTGTTTAGCCAGTACCTTGCAGTATTTATTAAGGTCATACTTACTCACTTTGTTATTATCCATCCAGTATCTTAGACAAGAATTGCGGATGAACTTATAGGAGCGTATTGCCTCGTCAATTGCTTTGTATTGGCTATCTTTTCCTCTTGCTTTAAACTCGTAAACTATCAATGCTTAACTTACTACTCTGAAAGGTTATACTGGCTATAATAGCATAAATTTATATTCACTGCTAAATAAATTTGGCTCCCTCGCAGAGCAATCCCCTGGTCGAAACACAGGGGTTTTACGCATCGCCACCATAAAAGTAAAATTCACTCATTGACAAATTAACTAAAATATGAATTACAAAGAATTTTGCGCCATAACTTATAAATCTTGTCATGAAGTTAAACTGAATAAGTATATGTAGCTATCCACTAACAGAGGGATTGTTTCTAAGTAATTTTTCCTAGAGAAAATAATCGTCCTTTTTGGACTATTTTTTGATTTGACGCTGAGCCAAACACACCAGTTAATAGTGATGAAAGTGATAGTAACTCTATAACTGATCGAAAATACAAAGTACTTATACAGTGCTGAGACTTGGCTCTTTCTTAAATAGAAAACAAACTGTATGACAGTTGTTTACTAGAACAGTAATTGATTCAATATCTATTGTGAATTAGGAAATCCATAAATCTTCAAAACCCCAGCAGTTAAGGTGTTGGCGCGATCAAAGCTTGATCTACAAAAAGTGGAGATGGGACATTTACAGTCAAAGCTTTAGCACAACTCAATCATTTTTTTTTGTAATTTTACGTACATTTCAGTTAGATATCAATCCAAGATAAAATCAGTAATTTAGTGAATTTACAGAGTCTTTACATTAAAATCGAATAGCTTTACCAAAACTTTATTGAACTGCCTAGTTGCTACCCGTATAATTGAAACAAAGTTAGTGGGTGTTAATGCGGAGACTGCACAGTCTGACTTAGCAGATTATAACTGATATAGTCTAGATTGCAAGCCCATCATTAGCAACACTTACAATCAGCTAATCCGAAAGTCTAATCGCCTTTTATTGAGTTCGTTTTTGAGAGCTTTGGGCCCTCAAAATAATGGGACAGCATCCAGTTAAGCGTGTATCACCAACACAAACCGTAGGCAAGCATCACCATGAATCACAATTCTCATCTTTCTCAAACCCCTTCTTCTGTAGAATCTCCTGCTCAAAGCGGTGGTCATCAAGTTTGGGATTCAGGCGCTAACCAATCTTTACTCGTCGGAGAATTTGAGCTTTGGTATCAACCGGTCTACCAAGCAATGAGTTACGAAGTAGTCCATAACGAAGTGTTGCTCCGGTGGCGAGATAATGACGGCAAAGTTTATCAGCCGGATGAATTTATCCCCGTTTTATCTGAAATGGGTTTATTGTCCCAGATAGACCGTTATGTGATCGACAAAGCCATCGACCAACTGGTTCATCATCCCCAACTTTCTATTAGTGTTAATTTATCTAAGCTGGCATTAGCCGATATTACGTTATTACAAGATTTACGAGCTTGGTTGCGAGAGAGCCGAGTAGAGCCACAACGACTCAGTTTTGAAATTCCAGAATCAACCATTGCTCAAGATTTTTCCACATCTCTTTCTCTGATTCGAGGCCTTACTGCCTTGGGATGTTTAGTGATTGTCGATAATTTCACCACCCGAGAATTAACTCTGTCTCAATGTAAGCAACTGCCCATTGATTCAGTTAAATTAGATAGAGAATTTATTGAACAAATTGAGGCTTTTCCCAATCATCCCAATATCGCTAAGCGTTTACGAGAAATTAGCTATATTATGGGGCGGGTCATCGCCAAATTTATTAGCAGTGAACAACGCCTCACCTTACTCGAAAGCCTTGAAGTAGATGGGTTTCAAGGAAACTTTTTACACACCCCCAGTCAAACCCCGCAAGCATACCCTTGGAAGTCGGCAACCGTCAAAACAGAAAACTCAGTCCTCGAAGATCATTGGGGTTGGGAAGAAATACCCAAGACTAACCCTAAACCAGTTCCAACTCAAGCCGTTGAACCCCCGAAAGCAGTTGTTAATCCACCGAAGCCTGTTAAAGCACCGGTTAAGACAGCGCAAACTCCAGCCCCAAAAGTGGTCCCGGCAGCACCCCCTGTGGCTGAACCCCAACTCCCCCCCGCTTCTGAGTCTCAGATTGAGTTCAAACCCACATCTGCCAATCAATCTGCATTAACGACCGTTAATTCTGCCCCAATACAGCAGCCGACTCCAGCCCTGGCAACCACTCCCAAACAAATATTGCCTGCTAATCCGGTTCTCGGCAAAAAGCCCAGTCCATTTCAACGTCTGTTTGTCGGAGCTGCTTGTGTGGGTGTCGGTGTGGCGGTGATTGGCGGAACAATTGCCTCCGTCTGGCATCGGATGTCTCACATGGTGGTGAATCATGGGGTAATTAATGGTCGGTTAGTGCGGCTGCAATCTCCTTTATACGGCAACATCAAAGAATTTTATGCTCGTCCGGGGGCGATGGTGAAAGCTGACCAAGTTTTAGCTCGAATTCAGCATATCCCCGATGAAAATAAGCTTTATGAACAACAACCCCAACTGACTCCGGCACTAGATTTAGCCCCAGAATTACCTGAATTTGAAAATCCCTTAGCAGACTACAAGCGGTACCATAAATTAGAAGATATGGCTCAAGAAGCCGAGCAAGATATTGTCCGTTTTGAAGGTCAACTGCAAGCCAAACGCAATCAACTGGCATCGGCAGAAAGTTCTAAAAGTTCTTTAGAATCACGGTTACGGGAAATTGAACAAGAACGGGAACAATTAAAAAGCGTTGAAGTCAGTGTCAGTGCCACCGAAATTCCCCAACGACAAGCTGATTTAGATCAGGCTACTGCTCAAGAAAACCTGGCTCGTAGCGAATATGAGCGCTTCCGACAACTGCAAGTTCAAGGAGCAGTACCCGCTCAACGAGTCGATGAATTACAAGCTGCTTGGGAAACCGCTAAAGCACAGGTACAACGGGCACGGGAAGAATTGCGGGCAGCGGAAGTAACTCACAATGCCACTCAATCCGGTGTGGCAGTGAACCTAAAATATTCTAATACTTTGGCTCAAGAATCGGCTGACTTGAAACAACAAATTCAACATCAGGCAATGCTAGTGAGTAGCCTCACCGCAGAAGTAGAAAATGCTTCTCAGCAACTCTCTATGGCGCAAAACTTATACAATCAGCGTCAGAGCCAAATGCAGCAAGAACAGAACAATATCGATCAAATTCGTCAACAAAAAGAGCAAGTTAAAGCCGAACAACAACGGATTCGCAAAGAATACGCTCAACAAAAACAACAACAAGCTCTCGCTCGCCAGCAAGCAAATCAACCGAACTTTGCCCCGATTGAAACTCAAATTAAAGCACCCTTTACCAGCGTTGTCTACAAAACCGAACGGGAAAAAGGCGAACTCGTGAATAAATCTGAACCTGTGGTCAGTTTGCTCGATTGTAATACCCTGTGGGTAGAAGTCGTCGTCAGTGCTGAAGATGCCAGTCGCTTAGATGCCACTCAACCGGTTCATGTACGCCTGAGCAACCAACAAGGAATCTTTGAGGGTGAAGTAGACTTGATTCAACCCATTAGCACGATTAGCGCCAGCAACGGTTTCGCCGAAATTGAAAAAGAAGGCCGTCGGATGCAGGTTCAGGCCCTTTCTCCCACCATCCCAGCGGAATTGATGAAAGAACCCTTCTTGAAGCGGGTCACCGTTAAAGTTCCCCCCAACCCAAATAACGCTCAACCTCAGCAACTCTGTGGATTGGGACAAGTCGCACAGTTAACTTTTGCCAAACAAGCTAATCCCACCGTTAATAAGGTCGTTTCTACAACTCGTGAGTTACCCCAAAAGGTTAAAAACCAATTCGTTGGCTGGTTCACTCCGATTTCATCTCCTGAAGGAGTTGTATCCCGTCCTGATAGCGAAACTCAAGACTAAATCTCGATTGGAGATAGAAGAACAAGTAAGAAGTAAGTTGCATACAACGTCTGTACGGTAGAGACGTTCCATGGAACGTCTCTACGGGAGTAAAAACCCTTAATTCTAATCATAAATCTTCACTCATTACTCACGACTTATTACTCATTACTTAAATCTTCACTCATTACTCAATCCCTACCCTACTCTCTCTGTTCCAAATTGCTAATTCTCGATTCGTAGAATTCAACTATTTAACTATCATGACGAATGCATCTTTAGCTGAAAACCAACCTCATGGAAACCCCAGTCAACAAGGCTGGATTGGAATGGTCCTGATTTCTGCGGTGGGTTTTGTTTGCTTGTTACTGTTACGCGACCCACTGGAATTAGCCCAGGCTGGTGTCACCGGCGTATTTACCATGGGTGTCGTCGGAATGTGGCGCTGGTCTTGGTTTCTGGTGCAAGTGGTTCGCAGTCGCTTGTATCTTCACGTTGTGTTTCCGCGCTGGCGACGACAAGCCAATGCAGTGGCGGTGGAAGATTTACCCCATATGTGCTTTATGATTCCCACCTACAAAGAAAAAATGTGGGTGAATGAACTGGTGTATAAAGCCATTGTCCGGGAAGCCAAAAGTCTCGCCCGACCGGTGACTATCTTAGTCAATGGTAGTAGCCGCGAAGAAAATGCCGCCATCCGACAGATTCTGGAAGAACATGATCCCGGACTGCAACATATTCACCTCTATGAATTAACCCAAAAAGACGGGAAACGTAAAGCCATGGCGGACGGGTTGCGAGTGCTGCGGACGCTGAATTTACCGGAAGATACGATTGTTGCCTTAATGGATGGGGACTCAGAATTGTGTCCGGGCGTGTTACGGGGTTGTTTACCCTTTTTCAACCTTTTTCCTAAATTAGGGGCGTTAACCACCGACGAAACGCCCGTTGTGAAAGGATCTTATATCTTCTCTGAGTGGTTTCACCTGCGGTTTTGCCAACGCCACTATCAAATGTCTTCTTTGTCCCTCTCCCGCAAAGTCCTTTGTTTAACCGGGCGGTTTTCTCTGTTCCATTCCCGCGCTGCTTTCCACGATACCTTTATTGAGCAGTTAGAAAATGACTCCCTCGATGATTGGTTATGGGGACGGTTTAAGTTTCTCTCTGGGGATGATAAAAGTACCTGGTATTCCTTGCTACGTTGGCGCTTAGATATGATTTACATTCCGGATGCGATGGTTAATTCCCTCGAAACCCACTCCGGTTCCGTCACAAAACGCGCCTACGATAATATGCGGCGTTGGTTTGGGAATATGCTACGAAATAGCGATCGCGCCATCGGCCTCGGGCCAAGAGTTTCAGGACTGTTTCCCTGGTGGTGTTTGCTTGACCAACGCATCAGTATGTGGACTTCGTTAATTACCCCCGGTTTATTGTTGTTGTCCCTACTACTGGGTAAATGGAGTTTAGCGGGGTTAATTCTTGCCTGGGTTAGCTTCAGTCGGCCGCTGATGTTACTGATTATTTTCATGGGCCGTCCGTCTCACCTCAAACCGATTCATTTTCCCATTCTGGTGGCAACTCAATGGGCTTCAGCGGTGATTAAGGTTTGGAACCAAATGAACATGGCGAAGCAAAGCTGGAACAACCGAGGGGTTCAGGGTATTAAAGTTCAGACTACAGGCATGGTTCACAAGGTTCAAGTGAATGTGGCTCGGTTTGCGATTGTGACTCAAACCATTGCCTTTACAGTGATGTTACTGTGGTTCTGGTTTGGCATTTTAACTCCGGTTCAAGATATTGGCACTTGGTGGGTGAAGCGACAAGCACCGATTGAACAAATGATGACTCAAGTGATGGAAGCCAGCGATTACGGTATTTTACCCAATGATAATCAAGATGATGCCGAAAAACTACAAGCTTTAATTAATAATTCCCCCAAAACCACTAAAGTTCAGATTAACTTACCCCTAGGAGAACTAGACCTGTCTCGTCCGATTCAAATTAACCGCAGTCATTTAATGTTACGGGGACAAGATGCAGAACGGACTATTTTACAAGCTAATTTTGAACCCTCTCAAACGAATGCATTCATTACGGTGGGGCCGGCCGCCAATCAAACAGAGAGTTTAAAAGATATTCAATTACGCGGCTTTAGCTTACGTTCGGCTCATCCATCCCCGACCGCAAAATCCCATCAATTAGATGGTGTAGTATTGAAAAATGTGGTGAATGCTCAGGTGAGACAAGTCGATTTAATCACTCGAGGTCGCCCTGTTATTCTAGATGAAACTGAAGATATTCTAGTCGAATACGTTACAGTACGAGGCACCGTTACAGCACCGATTAATCTTCAGCAACCCTATGATTCTCCTGCAACAGATGATGATTCTTTTGTAATGGCAGAGTAATATTATCTGATTGAATTATCACATATTTTTGGGAGGGGTTGACACAGCTAGGATGTCAGCCCTTTCTTTGTCTGAGTTTTAATGACCACAAGCTTCAAGAATGCATATCCGGTAGAATTGCATCAGTTAAATTCGCTCCCTTAAGATTTGTATTCGCTAAATTTGCATCGGTTAAATTCGCGCCTTCTAAATTCGCATCTTGTAAACAAGCTCCCACAAGCTGAGCCATTCTTAAATCAACATTTCTCAAATCTGCTGTGTTTAAATTGGCATAGTTAAGCTGTGTTTTGTACAAAGTAGCGCCTAACATTCTAGCATGATTTAAATTAGCATGGTTTAACTGAGCATGGGTTAAGTCTGCAACCATCAGTTGAGCCTGATTCAAACAAGCAGCAGTTAAATTAGCAGCAGTTAAATTGGCTGCCATTAAATTGATCCGATCTAAACAAATTCCCGGTAAATTCACCCCAGACCAATCAGTCGATGGAAAATGACGTTCTCCCAGATGATATCGTTTTAGTAGTTCACTCACTGCCGTTAAACTTATCACTTTTTTCGGCTTTTGTCGATAATTAAAGGTGAATTGACCTTTGCTTTTAATCACTTGCCAAAGCTCTTGATAAAACGGATAATTTCCCGTCCCACTCATATAAACCCAACCGCGAGAGCGGGTTAATGCAATAAATAATTGCTGCCGGAAATACAAGCTATATTCTCGTTCTGCTACCCGATCTAAACCCACAATATACACCATATCGGCTTCATTTCCTTTGGCACGATGAATGCGAGAAATAGTGACACCACCCTCACACCAAAATTGATTATAATCAGCCTCTAGACGAGTAAACTTAATGATATTACAATCCGGAGCACCGGGAATAAAAATATCAATTCCCTGCTGTATTAAAAACTGAGCTACATAGCTTTCTAGTTGCATCGCTTGCGCTGTTGAGCCTAAAATAATGACTAATAGTTCGCGGCTAGGACGAAGTCCATCAATTTTGAGATTATAAAGAATTTGTTCTGCTAAAGCGGTTAATTCTGCTTGACGGGAATGATAAACTTTGAACTGAATCAGCGGCTGTTTCCAAAGTTTATTAATAGGATGTATAGGCAGATGAGATGAATAATGAACTGTGATTTTTTCTCCTGGTTTAAAGGGTTGAAATTGATCGGATTTGGCTTTGACATTATATCCCAATGCTTCCCAGTCAGCGACACAATTTAACCCGATTAATAATCCCTGAGAACGTAATAATCCCATACTGATACCATGAGCAACAGTTGTAACAGATTCAGGAGTGCGATAACAGCCCATCATCCGTTCAGTTTTATTGATACCATTGGCATATTGACCTGAGACTAAATCTCCTAAATTTTTACCCAATAATTCCTTCGCCGTTGAGATTTTACCAATTGTTAAACATTGGGTTTCATCTTCTGCCCAAATCAACCGTTTTAACTGTTTTGTAGATCGTTGTTTTTCAGAATCGCATACTAATTTTATAGATTGATATGCTATCCAAAAGAACGGTTGTTTGTCTTCAAATTTAAATTCATCTTCAACTAATAAATCCTGTGATTCGTCTATTAAAATAGCATCCCAATATTGAGGAATACTGACTAATTTTAATAACTGAGAACAAAGATAGGCTAATAACTGATTAGGCTTTAATTTATTGTCTCGTTCAATTTTAATCGGAGAAACATCAGCAAGCTGACATAAATAACTATAGAATCCAGATTGATTCTTGCTTCCCCAAGCAGGAAGCACGAGCAAATTATTATTATTAGGATTATAACTAATTTGATTACTACTAAAATATCGCAACCACCGATCTAACTGTTGCGTTATCCCATCATACAAACTTCGAGTAAAAAACACAACTGCAATTTTCCAGGTTGGATGTTTTAAATGCATTATGGCTGCTTTTTGGCACAATAAAACCGTTTTCCCAGAACCTGCAACCCCACAAATTCGCTGCGGCCCCGGCGGAATTTGTTTACCAATTTTTTCTTGATTCAAATCAATCTCTGCTAAGTTTTTTCTAACCTGCGCTAAAATAGTTGAACGCGGTATATTCTCTAATTTATTTTTAGCTTTTCTCAAAATAAATTGTCGGGATGGCGGTTGAAATAATGGTGTACCGGCAATGATGGCTTTTAACAATTTCCATTGTGGAGATGACAGAGATTTTCCAGTTACTAAAGTCGATGTTTGTTTAATGGTTTCAATCATTTTAAATACCAACTTTTCCCGGTCTTTAATTTGAATCAAATCTTGGAAAAGAATCGGCGGACAACTGGGAAGTTTGTCAAAACCTCGGTGTTGCCAATCTCGTTGAGTAATTTGAGGAAGCGCCACTAAAACACGCCCTGAAATACAATCCTTTAACGCCGTTTCCGACTGGCAATATTTGAATAAAGCAAATAACTGTTGTTCCGCCTGTTGATAAGGATTAATTGCTGTAGTGTAAAAATCTTGGACTTGCCAAACATGACCCGATATGCCGATAATTTGATCAATATCAATCGACTTAACTTCAATAATAATTAAACCGAATTCAGCATCCAAAATTAAAATATCTGGTTCCCGTCTAACTCCTGCTGAAGGTGAGAAAATCGGATAACGCCAATAAGCCAAACAATCCCGTGCAGCAAAAGCTTGACAGACCCCATTCCAAACCTGTTGTTCCCCTTTTTCTCCGGCTTGATTAAAGGTTTCTGTCGCAATAAACTTTCCCCTAGAATCAATATTTCTCATTAAACATCATCATAATAAATCATGTACAAATTATCTGCTGATCCTATTATTTTGATAAAAAAGTAGTAGAGTAAATTCAATAACCTATATCTTTTTAAAATTAGAAGCGATCGCTTCACAACACACCTGAACCATCAATTCTGTTCAAATAAATACAAAAATAATTTTGAGATTAACAAATAGATTAGAATAAAAATAGAATATCAGAATTTTAGCCAATTGGAATATTTTACTATTTGTAAAGGAAGGATTGGCAAGCGGATTAATTTGTGATAAAACCAAGGGCAAATCCTTCAAAACGGGTGCTATGAAAGGTTATATCTCCGTATCTTTAGCGGGTATAGCCACAGTTGGATATTATTTCCCCGCTGTGCCTGTACTGGCTCAAATTATCCCCGATAATACCTTAGGGCCGGATCAGATATCGTAGTGAAGATTAACTCCTCTTTCCCATGTATCAAACAGCCATTCAAACCGGTCGATTAGCCATATTATTGCATGATGGAATTCTAGGGCCAAAAGGTAAAACCGGCTTATCTTTACTGCGTTATAGTACAGCAGAAATTGTTGCCGTCATTGATAATCAATGGGCTGGACAATCTCTATCTCAACTTACCGGCATTGCGCGAGATGTTCCTATCGTTGCCTCTGTAGAAGCCGCTTTAGCCTATGACCCCACCGTTTTAATGATTGGGATTGCACCCCCAGGCGGCGCGTTACCTCAGTCTTGGTGGTCAGATTTAGACCAGGCCCTCAACGGCGGTTTATCCATCGCTAACGGCCTTCATACCCAACTCATCCCCCTGATTGAACAACGGTATCAACAACCGCTCTCGGCGCTTCTAACAGCCGGACAATGGATTTGGGATATGCGCCAAGAACCCCCCGGATTACCGATAGCGAGTGCAGCAGCGCGATCGCTCTCCTGTAAAAGAGTGCTGCTGGTGGGGACAGATATGGCGATTGGCAAAATGTCTACTTGTCTTGAACTCAATTCTACAGCGATTGGCCGGGGAATTCGTTCTAAATTTTTAGCCACGGGTCAAGCAGGATTAATGTTAGGCGGGGATGGAGTGGCTTTAGATTCGGTTCGGGTTGACTTTGCAGCGGGTGCAGTTGAACAGATGGTGATGCAGTTTGGTTCAGATTATGACCTGTTATTTGTTGAAGGACAGGGTTCTCTACTACATCCCGGTTCAACTGCTACTTTACCGCTATTACGGGGCTGTCAACCGACTCACCTCATTTTAGCCCATAAAGCCGGACAAACTCACATTAAAAATCATCCTCACGTTTCAATTCCACCTCTACCTCAGGTGATTCAACTTTATCAACAAGTGGCCAGTGCCATGGGGGCGATGACAGCGGCAAAAGTTGTCGGAATTAGTCTCAATACTTATGATTTAGAAGAAAATGCTGCATTGGCGGCGATCGCCCAAATTCAAACTGAAATCGGAATTGCTTGTACCGACCCAGTGCGCTTTGGTGCAGATGTTTTACTCGATGCTCTATTGTAATTTATTACAGCTCGCTTCTCTGCCATTTGATCTTTTAATTTATTGTTGCATCATAATAATTGTAATCAATATTTTTTTATTAAAATCTCCATCAATTACCAGATAAAATAGAGACAATAATAATGACTCAGTTTGATACCTGTTTAGCTGGGTAATAAATGAACTGCATTCCTTGTTTACGTTTCTTAATCAATTTATCCGCTATTAAACCCTTCAAACAAATCTGTAACATCGACACGGGACGGTTCAGTTGTTGCTGTAATTCTCCAATGGTCATTCCTTGAGTATGAAGCTGAATGTGTTCAAGAACTCGTTCGGTTGTAGTTTTGCCTGGGGTAGGAATTAGGATGCGGATTGCCAAGGTTTTATCGGGATGTTTTTAATTATTTCTCTTCTAACTGGCATTTTCAGGATATAAACTGTATCAGGGAAATTGCGGAATATTTAGAGCCATATTGAGTTAATAATTTTTCCTATTTTGACTGAGTTTTATCGTTCCCATTAGTTAATTTGAGTGACACTTATTTAAGTCTCCACAAAACAAGTGACTGTTATTACTTAAATTCCTAAAGCTAGACTGAATAGCATAAGGTGAACAGAGATTATTTCTAAAGTTAGAAATAAGATTTAAACCTTTACTAAACTAAGGAGTTTCCTAAAATGACTACATCAACTTTATCGGCATCAAAAACTCTACCTGTTTTGAAAGAAGGGGATAGCGGAGACGCGGTTCGGTTTCTGGAACAGTTGTTATCTTCAGTCTATTGGTTCGGTTTACCCCTGGGAAAACCATCTTTAATTACCACTAATGTGACATTTGATGGCAAATACGATAGTCAATGCAAACAAATCGTCGCTGAGTTTCAAAAAAACTATAACGCTTCTTTTCCTTTTCCATCTCCTGACATCAAAGTAGATGGCATTGTGGGTTCTGAAACTTGGAAAGCGTTAGGTGATGCTATCTTCAAGTACACCTATTAAAACCAAAAAATTGAGTCAATAATCTCATCATTAAGCCACCTGCTTTGTCTTTGTAGGTGGTTTTTCTCTGACAGCACAGTTTTCCAGACTGCCATCGCAATAGTTTTCCAGACTGCCATCGCAATAGTTTTCCAGACTACCATCGCAATAGTTTTCCAGACTACCATCGCAATAGTTTTTCAGACTACCATCGCAATAGTTTACCTCATTGTCGGGAGAAGGCTCCCGTCATAATCTCTGATTTGACGGTGAGATGAATCCCGACCCACAAAAAAAGAATGCAGAATCTTTGGTTATCTGCATTTATTTGTGGTAAAATTCAATAATGATAGTTAGAGAATGCAAGCTACTCAATGGGTCTAAGCTGCAATATCAAGCCTTAGATCTAGCCATAAGAACTGCTCAATTCATTAGGAATAAAGCGGTTAGATTGTGGC
>CAYNXM010000259.1:0-12661 GCA_964401105.1 uncultured Lyngbya sp.
CTGCGTTTGGTAAAGCGCCAACCCGGTTCTAAAATAATCTTGGTAAACCCATTACTCATGCCATAACTTCTACCAATAATAATCGGAGGCGCTTCTGGGTTAGCCCCGGAAGTGGCAACCAAGAACATTTCATCCTCTACACTGCGAACTGTTAAACTGTGGCTGAGGGATAAATCTTGTTCCCCTATCCGTACAGAATAACCGTTGCTATCGGTCGCGCGTCCACAAATTCCAGTAAAATCAAAATTGACCAGTAATGGGTCGATAACTGTCGGAGAACTTCCCCGTTCACTCCAACAAGCTTGAGAATCAGAAATCTGTTCTAAAATGATTAAAGAGTAGCCAAAAGCGCGAGGAACTGCCATGGCAATAAATCGCTCTTGTTCAACCTCAGTATGGTCAAATTCTACCGCAGTCGCGTTTGGTAAAATCACCGCAGTAGAGAGAACACAGGTGGCTAGTGTTGTTAAAATTGATTGAACTTTTAGCTTCACTTTCAGAGATCATCAAAAACATTCCCTATCGGATCTTATTATACAAGAAATCAGCATCGTTGTATATTGGAAATTATAATAAATTTGTGACGACAGATAACCGTTCTCAAATCCGTAAAGTCTTACTGATTACCTTAGGTTTAAACCTATTGGTGATGGTGATTAAAGCAGTCGTTGGCTGGATGAGTGGTTCCCTGAGTTTGCTAGCAGACGCTTTACATAGTATTACAGATAGTGCCAATAATATTCTAGGGATAATCGCCAATCAATTTGCTTCCCCTTTTCCGGATCGAGAGTATCCCTATGGACACCAAAAATATGATGCAGTGGGTGCGTTAGGGGTTGCGGTTTTTCTGGGAATTGCCTGTTTTGAGATTCTTAGCCACGCCATTGAACGACTTTTGACAGAAAATCAACCTGTTAAAATTACTCCTACAGAATTGTGGATTTTATTGATTGTTTTGGGAATTAATATATTTGTCAGTTACTACGAGAGACGAGTGGGTCAACGTTTAAACAGTGCTTTATTGGTGGCCGATGCCAAGCATACCATGAGTGATGTTTGGATTACAATTACCGTAATTTTAGGTTTAATTGGGATTTGGCAAGGGAATCTTTGGAGTTGGCCTCAATTACAAATTTTAGATGTAATTTTAGCCTTTCCAGTGGCATTATTAGTCTTTCATAGCGGTTGGGGAGTATTACAAGAAAATTTACCATGGCTGGTGGATCGGATGGCGATCGCGCCGGAAACGATTAAATCAATTGTGATGTCTGTTCCTGGTGTTGTCAACTGTCATGATATTGCTTCACGAGGGGTTATTGGTCGTCAGGTGTTTATTGAAATGCACATTATAGTTGATGCAATGGATGTAGAAACTGCTCACAAAATTACGGAAGTTGTGGAAACTGAATTGGAGAAACAATTTAGTCCTGTACGAGTTTTAATCCATGTAGAACCCCCCGGTTATCAATCCGATCGGATTACTTATGATAGTCCGGATTAACTGCCGTTTTTAGAAGTTAATAGAACTGACTATAATATCCCATGAAAATAATTAAACAAGGGGCTAAACATTGTTGGAAAAGTTATAAAACTCGTGTTTTTATGCTATTAATTTTTAGTGGCATAGGAATACGCTTAATTCCATATTTTATGCCAATTCGTTATCAGGATATCCAACAACAACAACTAGCAGTAGAATTTAGCGATCGCAATGGTTTACCCCTGGGAACTTTACTCAGTCAAAATCAAAATCAAACGGCTATTGTTCCCTTACCACAAGTTTCCCCCTATTTTATTCAAGCTATTATTGCGGCTGAAGATAAACGCTATTATCATCATGGTGCATTAGATAGTATTGCTATTTATCGCGCACTTTTAGAAGCGATTCAAGCCAGAGAAATTGTCAGCGGTGCCTCTACCATTACCATGCAATTGGCACGGATGTTAAATCCTTCTCCCCGCACAGCCTATCATAAAATAATAGAGATTTGGTTATCCTGGCGACTGACAGCGGGAATGAATAAAAATGAGATTTTACAAGCCTATATTAACCGTCTGCCAATGGGAGGTAATTTATACGGAATTGAAGCCGCTTCTCGGGCTTATTTTGCCCTTCCTTCTACCGATCTTAATTTAGCACAAGCCAGTTTACTTGCCGCTTTACCAAACGATCCAACTGATTTAAATCCCTATTATAATTGGCAAGGTTTGAAACAACGCCAGCAATATATTTTAAATCGGATGGTTGAGGATAATTATATTACAAAAGAACAGGCTGAAACAGCTTATCAAGAATCGATTAAACTACAACCCCGTCAACAAGGAATTATAGCCGCCCCTCATTTTTTATTTTGGGTCAATCAACAATTAACAGACTTGCTTAATTCTGATTCTAATCATTTAGAAAAACCGGCTCAAATTCAAACCACTTTAGATCGTTCCTTACAGCAATTTGTTGAAACTCAGGTACAGCAAATTGTTAGTCAGTTATCTAATAAAAATGTTCACCATGCTGCTGCGATTGTGATTGATAATCACACCCGAGAGGTACTCGCTTATGTCGGTTCTCCTGATTATTTCGATTTAGGAAATAGCGGTCAAAATGACGGAATACAAGCGCTACGACAACCCGGTTCAACCCTTAAACCTTTTCTATATCAACTCGCACTAGAACAGGAAATTATTAAACCTAATAGTATTTTAGCAGATGTTCCCACTCATTATGCAATTCCCGGTGCAAAGTTATATAGTCCAACTGATTATAGTGAAACCTTTTTAGGCCCCGTACGGGTGCGAATTGCCCTGGCAAATTCCTTAAATATTCCGGCTGTCCGTGTATTAGAAAAAGTAGGAGTTTCATTCTTTTTAAATCATTTACAAAAACTCGGGTTTCAGAATTTAAATCAATCCCCAGAATATTATGGTTTAGGACTCGCCTTGGGTAGCGGAGAAGTCAGTTTATGGGAATTAGCACAAGCCTATGTAACCTTAGCAAATCAAGGAGAATTTCAACCGTTAAAAACATTTAACTGCGAGAAACTGAATATAAAGCAACAAACAGTATGTAAAGCTAATGATACTTTATTATATTTATCACCAAATCAACAGCAAGCCTGGAATTTAATTACTAATATATTAAGTGATTCCCAAGCGCGTGCGGCGGCCTTTGGTGTAGATTCTGTGCTCAATCTTCCCTTTGAAGCTGCTGTAAAAACCGGAACTTCTTCAGATTACCGGGATACTTGGACAGTTGGATTTACTCATCAATATACTGTGGCAACTTGGGTGGGGAATTTTGATGGAAAACCGATGAAACAAGTATCAGGAGTAATGGGGGCAGCACGTCTTTGGAGTCAGATTTTATTAGAACTTCATCGCACTCATGAACCCGATCATTTACCCTTACCTTCTGAATTAATTAAACTGCCCATTTGTGCCACAACTGGACAACGTCCAACTGAGAATTGTTCAACAGGAATTGTCTTAGAATATTTCCATCCTAAAGATATTAAAGCCTATCAACAAGCGGCTAATTCTTTTCAATTGACTCCAGAATATCATGAATGGATGGCTCGGCAATCTCAATCTAATTTAACGCCAAATCAATTAAAGATTTTATCCCCTCAAACTAACGATTATTTTTTATTTTATCCCAATGAAAACACTCAACTTGAGTTTAAAATTAGTCATTCGTCTCAGCAGCCTGTGGAATGGTGGCTCAACCATAAAAAGATCTCCACTCAGTTAACGTCATCTTTCTTTTGGACTATGCAGCCCGGAGAATGGACTTTAACTGTTAAGCAGGGAATGCTAGAGGATACAGTCACATTTCAAGTTAAACCTCCTGAGAAATTATCCCATCAAAGAGGATTTTCAGTCATTCGTGAGGATGAAGAATAATCAAATATTAATAAATTCTAACATTTATATATCAAAATTAAATCATATTTAAAAATTTTCATCATTTCAATAAATTCAACTTAAACCTCAGTCAATTCTTGGAGAATTAGACATTTCAGTGTGAGGAATTTTATCTTTTATCGAGCTTGATATAAGTACCTTTACAAAAACTTTACACTATTAATAGGACTTTTTTTAAATCCTTTACCTATTCCTTAAATATTGTGAGTATGATGGTAAGTAAGAACATGAAATGCAGTTAATCTGAACGAAAGAGGAATTGGTATGTTGCACCTGTTAAAATCTTATCTGCTGACTCCAATCCAACAATGGCTCGATAGCTTAGAAGTTCATAATCAGAAATTGGCTTTATGGCTTTATAAAGCGATTCCAGCACAATGTCCATTTGCCAGAGATGTTCATTTTTTGGGTCGGAAAGTTGTGACTATTCCCCCCTTATGTAAACTGAATCCCTTCTACGATCAAGTGATTGGTCTTCGGTTTAAAGCACTCTGCTATTTAGTCGATGAATGTGGAATCTCTCTCGAATATAACGGCTAATATCACTTGTGATTTTGATGGGCGAAGCGTTTAGTATTCCATTCGTTAGTATAGATCAGTTTTCTTAAATTAAATTGTTACCGTTGCTACATAACCGTATCCAATTTAGGGTGCGGTTTATTTGATCTCAATTTCCATTCACCGGCAATTTCAACCCCGCCTCAACCCAGGCTAATTGATCCGGTCGGAATACTCCCCGCTACCCCAGCTTTACAAAAGGGGGGGTAATGTAAAGCATAGTTGAAGCAAGCTAAACCAAAACTTTACAGAAAACCTCTTGAATTTCATCAATCATTTATATTATTGTAGGGTCAAATAAAAAACGAAGTCGGCTTAGGTTTCAAGAGTGTTAGCTTCTGAAATAGAGGTAGAGGGTAGTCATGTGTGATTAAGTCCCTATTATTGAGCTGACTATTTGAGAATTAGAGCTGGATGCACTTAATATTTTTATATTTTCTAGGGGGTGCGACTTGAAGAGAGAGACAGCTTTTGAAGTAGAAGATTGCAGCAGGAGAAACTCAATTAGTGCAGGAAACAGGGAACTTATTTAATCATTCTACGTTCTAAAAGAACAGACTGTTGAAATTGATGCTGATGGATTGATTAAATTTAGCTGGGTTAAAAACCAGAAAGAAGACTGATTCAAAACCCGTGTAAAAACCTATATTGTCAAGCTGGGTATATCAAGTTAAAATCATTCGAGGCACATTTTAAGCAATTGCAACCGTCTGTCAGAATTTGTTGAAAGGAAAAAGCCGAGACTCCGGTCTGGGTTGAAGATTGATCTGCGTTTAATCGCAGTTGAGTAGTAGACTAAACAATTAAAATATCAGGAAAAATCAGGAATGTTATCATCTACCCAACACAAAGTATTTGTTTTTATTGATTCCAAAGTTCAAGATTATCATCATTTAAGCCAAGGGGTAAGATCCGGAGCTCAATCTATTATTCTCTCTGAAGATAAAGATGGTATTGAACAAATTACCGATTTTTTAGCTAAAAATAGCGTTAACGGCAATAAAATTGAAGCGTTACATCTGATTTCCCATGGTTCGCCCGGATGTTTGTACCTGGGAAACACTCAGCTTAATCTTAATACTTTAAATCACTACAACGAACAACTGAAAAGCTGGAGTAATGCTTTAACAGAAACAGCAGAAATCTTGATTTATGGTTGTAATGTCGCGGGCCAAAGCGATTTATTACAGCAACTTCATCAGTTAACCGGGGCAAGTATTGCCGCAACAGCGACCCCGACAGGAAACGCTGAATTGGGCGGAAATTGGAAGCTTGAGTTTAATTTAGGGATAATTAAAAATCACATCGCTATACATCCTCAAGTACAAATGGCTTATGGGGGGATTTTAGCGGATTTTGTCGTTACGAATACTGATGATGCGGGTGCCGGTTCATTACGGCAAGCGATCGCCGACTCCGAGGCCAATGCCGAAGATGATACCATCACCTTTGCTGTACCCCCAGCTTCAACAATTACTTTAACAGACCAAATCGCGATTAATAGTGACAACAACTTAACCATTACTGGCCCTGGCGCAGATCAGTTAACCATTAGTGGTGGAAATGTTAACCGCAGTTTCGACATTGCCGTTGCAGACGAGGCCACCATTACCATTAGTGGTATTACCATGACCGATGGTGCCCCACAGAATATTAGGTCAGGGGGCGGGCTGGAATTTGACGGGCCAGGAGCGCTGATTCTTGATGATGTCGCCATCACAGACAACGTCGGCAGCGGCATTCTCAAACGAGGGGGAAGCTTAACTCTCACCAATAGTACGATTAGTGGAAATGGATTTCATGGTATTGCGATTCGCTCTCCCAACAATACAATCACTGATAATACTATTATTAGTAATGGAAATGGCACCGATGCAAATGGTAACGTTCTAGGAGGTTCAGGATTCAGTATTGGCGGGGCGGCAGATGAGCCGATTACCAATACCCAAATCACGGGGAACTTCATTGGGACAGATGCTAACAATACAGCCGGTTTAGGTAACTTGGAAGCAGGGATTGACTTAGACGATACAGTCGGCGTAATTGTTCAAGGCAATACGATTGCTAATAATATTGAAAATGGGATTAACCTGAATAACTCCACTGAAACTGTAATTGGTGGTTTAGCAGCCCCCGATCAACGTAATATTATTTCTGGCAACCAGATTAACGGTATCAATATTACGAATACTAATGTTGCCAATACCATCGAAGGCAATTTAATTGGACTAGGGCCTGATGGGGTAACCGCTTTGCCTAACCTTGAGAGTGGCATTAACTTAAGAGGTAATGGGGATGGGGTTAGTAATCAAATTATTAACGCTAATATCATTTCCGGCAACACTGGGGATGGCATTACTTTAAGCAATGGCACAACAGCCAATACCATTACCAATAACCGGATTGGAACGAACCTAGAGGGGACAGGGGCTGTCGGCAATGGCGATCGCGGAATTGACCTCAATGCCGCCCCTGAAAATATCATTCAAAATAATGTGATTTCGGGCAATACCACCCAAGGGATTTTCTTCACAAATGGAGCCGATGACAATATTATTCAAGGTAACTTGATTGGTTTGGCCGCTGATGGAATTGGTAATATCGGCAACCTTGAAGAGGGTATTCGGATTCAAAATGCAGCGAATAATATTATTGGAGGCGATACCGTAGATCTGGGGAATGGGATTGCTTTCAATGGCACAGATGGCGTTGCGGTTTCACTGGCAAACAGTATTAGTAATCTCATACAAGGAAATGGGATTTTCTCCAATGGCGGTGATACCCCCGAAGGCATTGGCATTGACTTACTGGGAGGAGACGGAGTTACGGCGAATGACCCAGGAGATGGGGATAATGGGCCAAATGGCTTACAAAACTTCCCGGTGTTACTGGGCGCTGAGCCGGTGGGGGATGGCACAACGGTAATTGGCACCCTCAACAGTGCCCCGAATACAGCTTATCAAGTTGCCCTATTTAGTAGCGATCCAACCATTGTAGGTGCTTCGGGAATTGCTGAAGGACAGACCTTTCTCGGGATTGTTAATGTCACAACCGATGCCAACGGTGATGCTGGATTTATTGAAAACGTTCCCGGGACTGGAAATTTATCGGGTCAGTTAATTACGGCAACGGCCACGGATCCCAATAATAATACCTCTGAGTTTTCCCCCTCGGCTGAAATTCGCTCTCCGAATGTGACATTTGCTCATATCCCCTTAGAAGGCGATCCCCCAGAACCTGGAACTCCCGTTAATAATTTAACTCAGCTCGAAGGAGACGAGGGTAATGTTGATTATGTCTACACGGTGAGTCTAGATAAGCCCAGCGCCCAGAATATTGTCCTTAACTACGCCACAACCAGTGATACAGCCACCGCTGAAGACTTTGTAGCCGACAGTGGTAATGGCAGCTTAACCTTTAATGGGATTACAGCCGCTCAAATTCCGGACTTAATTGCCGATCCAACACTATTGGACGATCAACTGACTCAAACCCTTACGGTGCAAACGGTTGGCGAACGCATCGCAGAAGTAGATGACATCTTTACCGTTACCTTAACAACAGATAATGATGTTGTTTTCGTTAATGATACCTTTACCGTTACCGGCACGATCACTAATGATGATGCCGCCCCGGTGGTGGATCTTAATGGCACTGGAGAAGGGATTAATACCACCACTAACTTTACAGAAGGGACAATGGGGGGTATTCCCATTACCGATAGCGTCACAGTCAGTGATGATGACGATCCCAATATTGCTTCTGCAACTATTACGATTACCAATCCGTTGGATGCCGAAGAAGCATTATCTATTACTGGGGCATTACCAGCCACCATTACCGCCAACCCCGCCAGCGGAAATCAAATTATCTTAACTGGAGAAGCCCCGACCGCTGATTATGTGGCAGCGATCGCCGCAATTACCTATGATAATACCTCCGAAGGGCCAGATTTAACGGATCGGCTGGTGACAGTGGTGGTCAATGATGGCATTAATGAGAGTGAAATTGCCACGAGCACGATTGATATTACCGCAATTAATGATGCCCCGGTTAATACGCTCCCCGCAGCTTTAACCACGACAGAAGATACCTTTTTAACGATTACGGGTGCAGATGGCATCAGTATTAATGATGTGGATGCTGGGTTGGCTGAGATTCAGGTCAGTTTAAGCGTCACCAATGGGATTTTAACCTTAGCGGCCACTGAAGGATTAACTATTACAACTGGGGCGGATAATACCAATGCCGTTACTTTTACCGCAACACAAGCCAATGCTAACGCAGCTTTAGCAGGGTTAGTTTATACGCCCAATCTTGACTTTGATGGAGGCGATAACCTTGAGATCGTCACGAACGATTTAGGGAATACCGGAGAGGGGGGAGAACAAATTGCCACAAATACAATCCCCATTACTGTTACGGCTGTTAACGATCTGCCAACCCTCGATTTAGATACCACTGTTGCCGATAGCATTAACTTTGCCACGGGTTTTGTAGAACGTCGAGGAGCTGCCCCCATTAGTAATGGTACAAACCTTGCCATCACTGACCCCGACAATACTACTATGCAGTCGGCAACCCTCACCTTAACTAACTTTGCTCAAGGGGATATTTTAGAGATTAACGGAGCCTTACCAGGCGGCATCACCAGCGATAATTCCACACCGGGAGTATTAACCTTAACGGGAGAGGCAACGATTGCCCAATACCAACAGGCAATTTCTCAGGTCGCGTATAACAATACTTCTAATAGCCCTGCCACTGCAGCGCGGGTTGTGGAAGTGACCGTGAATGATGGACAAGGGCAGAATAGTCCAGCAGCAGTAACTCAAATTACCATTTTCCCCGTCAATGACCCGCCGATTGTCGATCTCGATGGTACGACAGAAGGCACTAACTTTACCACCAGTTTCACCGAAGGAGAACAGGGTGTCGCGGTTAGTAATCCAGGAAATACGGTGGTGACAGACTCCGACAGCACAGCCATTACCACCGCGATTATTACCTTAACCAATCCCCTCGATCCCGGTGCTGAAACTTTAGGGGTGAATGGGGAATTACCGGCTGGAATTACCGCCAGCGCCTACAATGGCTCAACCGGACAACTGATTTTAACCGGAGAGGCAAGTTTAGCCGATTATCAAACCGCCATTTCTCAGGTCGTTTACCAAAACATTTCCGCCAATCCCAACCTGACTCCCCGTCAAATTGAAGTGGTGGTGAATGACAGTATTAATCAGAGTAATATTGCCAGCACCAGCATTACCATTACCCCAGTTAATGCCCCACCCATTGCCAACGTAGATAATATCACCACCCGGGTGAATACGGCGATCAGCTTTAATCTGACCCACAACGACTTTGACCCCGATGGCGATATTGATCCCAGCACCGTAGACTTAAATCCCGCCACTGAGGAAATTGACACCACCGCGAATCTATTTAATCAAGGGGAAATTAGTGTCGATAATCAAGGTAATGTGACCTTGACTCCAGCGGCAGGCTTTGAGGGAGATATTAACTTTTCCTACACTGTCCGAGATAATAATGGAGCCGTGAGTCAGGCAACGGATGTAACAGTGAATGTGATTCCGGACTTACTGGGGAATCAACCCCCCATCAGCGTCAATAATATTACCCCGATTATTGGCAATGATGCAGTGCAAGTCCCCATTCCCTCACTCAGTGGAGTGGATTTAGATGAAGGGGATAGCATTAGCGGCTTCCGTCTCACCGCTTTACCGTTAAATGGGGAACTATTCGTCGGGGGAACATTGGCCTCGGTGGGTCAAGTGATTCCCCTCGATGCCGTTGAAACCTTAAGCTTTACTCCCACCCCTGGATTTAGCGGCGTTGCCAGTTTCCAATATGTTGCCATTGATAGTAATGGCGCGGCTGATCCCAACCCAGCAACTATTGCCATTCCGGTTAATTTCGGCAATCTACCCCCCGCTGCGGCCGATTTAATTGCGGCTCCCGTTCCCCTGGGTGCAACTGCAGCCCCCGTTCCCGCCCTCAGTGCAGTGGATGGAGATGGGGAAATCGTCAGTTATGAAATTACCCAACTACCCCAGAAAGGAACTTTATTACTGGGTGAGCAAGCCGTAGCAGTCGGAACCCCCCTCAGCCCAACAGATGCCGAGAACTTAATCTTTGTTCCCGGTGCAGACTTTACCGGAGATTCCACCTTCCAATACACTGCCATTGATAATGCTGGGGTGCGGGATGAATCCCCCGCAACAGTCTTTTTACCCCCAGATGTGGGCAATAACCTAGAACCCGTAGCCGCCGATATTGTTGCCCCTGTGGTCTCTAACAGCGCGACAGGAGTAGCATTACCCGCCCTCGCTGCCAGTGATATTGATGGCACTATTGCCAACTTCGTGATTAAAACCTTGCCCCAAAGTGGTCAGCTATTATTTAATGGTGAATCGGTGGTGGTCGATCAAGAGATTCCCGCCGACGGGGCCGATAGTCTGAGTTATACCCCAGATGTAGGTTTCAGCGGTCAGGTTTCCTTCCGTTATAGCGCAACAGACGATGCTGGGGAAGTAGATGTCTCTCCTGCAACCTACTATATTCCCGTTACCTTCTCTAACTTACCCCCCGTTCCCACGAATCTGGCAATTCCTCGGTTAAAGAACATTTCTCCCGTTACCCCTTTACCGGAGTTAACTGCCACAGATGCCGATGGTACAGCCAATCAGTTTACCATTACAGAACTGCCCATTAGCGGTCAACTGTTACTCGATGGTACAGCGGTTGAACTGAATCAGGTGATTTCGGCAGAACAGGCCAATCTACTCAGCTTTGACCCCGATCTTGATTTTAGTGGACTGGCGCGATTTACCTTTACGGCAACCGATGATGCTGGGGGCACTTCCCTGTTTGACGGCAGTGGTAGCCTGTTTATCATTCCCAACCTGTTGCCGATTGCGGAAGATACCGCAGGATCTTCGACACCCAATACCTTACCTACTATTGTCCCGACTCCCAATGCCGTAGATGTTGACGGTAGCGTTGAACGCTTCTCTATCTCAGAACTACCTGATGCAGAAGAAGGGACGCTGTTATTCAATAACGTTCCGGTGACCAGTCTCAGTCAAGTTGAGAATTTAACCCAAACTCAGTTTGCAGAACTGCTATTTTTACCCAATAGTAACTTCAGTGGTAATGCTGTCTTCTCTTATGTGGCAACAGATAATAATGGTCAAAATTCCGAACCGGCTGATATTACAATTCCGGTTTTTGTGGTTCCTGCCAGTAGTGATGGGGTTGAACCTTTACCGGAGATACCACCTGAGATCGAACCCATTACTATCCCAGAGATTCCTAATGATGGCAGCGCCATTGAAATTAGCCTAGTTTCCAGCAACAATGTCAGTGAAATTGCCACCTTTACCATTACCGAAATTCCCACATTAGCCCAGGGACAGTTATTCCTGAATGGGGTGGTTGTCACTAGCTTAGAACAGGTAGCGCTGTTAACTGTGGAAGAGGCCAGCTTATTAACCTTTGTTCCTGCCCCCACATTCTCCGGTCAAATTAGCCTGTCCTACACCGCAACAACGATTGCTGGGGTGAATTCGAGTACTGCCTCAATTGTTTTGATCGTACCCACATTCGCGGAAGGGTTTGCCCCCATCTCATCCGACTTATCAGATGAGTTTATTAACTTAACTTCAGTCCAAGTTGGGGTGGTTCAATCCATTACTACAACTGTGGAATCGGTGAGTGCTAACTTGGTAGAAGTTACCCTAACTGCTATTAGTGGCGGTGACACTGTGGTGGGTTCAAGTAGTAGTGAAGAATTGCAAGGTAGCGGCAGCAGTGATGTCCTATTCGGTTTTGGCAATAACGATAATCTCTTTGGCGGGGCGGGTTCAGATACGGCCGATGGTGGCGATGGGGATGACTTCCTCAATGGTAACGAGGGAGATGACCAACTGTTTGGCGGCAGTGGTCAAGATACCCTCCAAGGGGGTGCAGGCAATGATAGCTTGTTTGGTGCGCCAAGTGACTTGTTAGTTCCCGACCTTGACCCAGACGATCTGTTAATTGGCGGTGTTGGGGATGACTTCATGGTCGGTAATACCGGCAGCGACAGCATTACAGGCGGCGTTGGGGATGACTTTGGCTTCGGCGGCAAAGATGATGACTTCCTCTACGGCGATGAGGG
>CAYNXM010000260.1:0-2810 GCA_964401105.1 uncultured Lyngbya sp.
GCAAGACAATGAAAAAGGGTTAGCCGGAAACCTGATTAGTCGAGAGAATTTAGAACGTATTTTACAAAACTATCTACAGGATATTGTCAGCGATGCCCGTACTATTGCCCGTGCCGTGATTGAACAATTGCGATCGCGTAATTTCATTTTATGTTATGTCGGTGGCGATTTTTATGCCTTTGTCCATCGTACATTTTTAGAGTATTTCTGTGCTTGGCAATTTGTTTGGCAGTTTGAAAAAGAGCGATCGCTTTCAGAAGAAGAATTAGTACAGGTTTATGCGGCTCATTGGCGGGAGGAAGCATGGCACGAAGTCCTGCAACTTATTTGTGTAATGCTTGATATAAAGTTTACAAAATCAATAATTGAATTTTTAGTAAATTTAGAAGTAGATAAAAGTGCTTTTTTAGAACCAATTCAGTGGAGATCAAATGAAGTTAGAAACTGCTTAAAGCAAGAAGGGCTAATGAATTTGATACTTGCAGCTAAATGTCTACATGATCTACAAAATCACTCTGCTGTTGCTGAGTTAGATATTAACCAGAAAACATTTCTCAAGATCAATTAATGGCTGAATTAGGAATTAGCAATCAAATAACAACTAAAATAGAGAAGCAAACTTAACTAAATTGGAGTGCGTTGCATGGTTTCATCAGAATTACTCTCAACATTGCAAGGGTTAAGTCGTACAGATAAATTTCATATTATACAAGTCCTCATTTCAGATCTGGCTCAACAAGAAACAGATCTGATTAAACCTGACCAGTCTTATCCTGTTTGGTCGCCCTACGATGCAGTTGAAGCAGCAGATACGATGTTAAAGGTATTAGAAGATTCTCAATCAGAAGACCATGTTTAATTCTGAACAATACCCTTTTGTGTCGAGTGATACTGCTTTAGGTGAAGCTAGTTTTCGCCCATATTTACCTTTGACCCTAGTGTATCAGCAAAGTTCTATTGTAGTATCCGGTCTATTGGATACTGGAGCCAGTGTAAACGTGCTTCCATACTCACTAGGAGTTGAGCTTGGATATGAATGGGAACAGCAAACAACAGCGTTGAGTTTAACAGGAAATTTAGCGACTTATGAGGCACGAGTCATTTTGCTTCAAGCTGTTATTGGAAACTTCGAGCCTGTCAGATTAGTATTTGCATGGACACAAGCTACAAATGTACCGCTTATTTTAGGACAAGTTAACTTCTTCATGGAATTTGATGTTTGTTTCTATCGTTCACAGCTCAAGTTTGAGATCAGTCCAAAATCTTTACCTTCTAATAGCAGCTTCGAGTCAATTTAATATTAACTAATTATGCAGAATATCCCGTGACTCATATTCACCTTATTCTGTTCGTTCTAAAGCTTCACCAACCCATCCGCCAATCACTTCCTCAAAAAAGCCCGGTAGCCAGTCAGTTGTTTTCTTAGATTGAATGAACTGAGGCTGAGATGATTGATGCTGTAAAAACTCAGCAAAGTTCAATACCTCTTGCTGTTTTTCCGGTGGAAGACTCTCTAAAACTTGAGAAATCGCTTGAAAAATTGTGTTATGTGCTGTCATTTCCTGAACTGCTTTAGGCGATCAAATTGTAGATGGAGAATATCAAATGATTCCATTGACTGAAAACACTGCTATCGTTTCCCCCACTTTTCCCCAATTTAACTTATCCCCACAACAAGTTTTTGCGGCGTTGCTGATTTAAAACATGAATTACTATTTTCTGATTTTTGAATGCCCCCGTGTTTCCCCCAAGTTTGGGTGACTTTAAGTAGGAAAATGTTTGGCGCGCGGCCAACTTTCCGATATCTTTCTCCCCCAGGATTGGGGGTAGGGGGGCGGAATCAGATCTCGATTCAGCAACGCCGTTTTTGCTTTAGCGGGGTAGAAAATCTTCTAAAATAATCAATATTGTCACAGTTCACGCTTGATGCAAGCTCCGAGAGCTGCTGTGACTTCGTCAATATTAAAATATCAAAGATTCTCGTGAACTTTCAATCTATTATTGCAACGCTTAATCAATTTTGGAGCAATCGCGGTTGTCTAATTGCCCAATCTTATGATACCGAAAAAGGGGCAGGAACCATGAATCCCCATACATTTCTGCGGGCAATTGGCCCCGAACCTTGGTCTGTTGCTTATGTTGAACCCTGCCGTCGTCCGACTGATGGCCGTTATGGGGAAAATCCCAACCGTTTTCAACATTATTATCAATATCAAGTTCTGATTAAACCGTCTCCCGATAACATTCAAGAAACCTATCTCGACTCGTTGCGGATGTTGGGTATTCATCCTGAAGATCATGATATTCGGTTTGTGGAGGATAACTGGGAATCTCCAACTTTGGGGGCCTGGGGTGTGGGTTGGGAAGTGTGGTTAGACGGGATGGAAATTACTCAATTTACCTATTTTCAACAATGCGGCGGGATTGACTGTCGTCCCGTTTCTATTGAAATTACCTACGGACTGGAAAGACTGGCGATGTATTTGCAAGATGTGGATGCCATGGTTAAAATAGCCTGGACAGATACCCTCAGTTATGGGGATGTGCATCTGCAAGGGGAAATTGAACAATGTACTTACAATTTTGAAGCCTCTAACCCAGAATTGCTATTTACTCTATTTGGATTATATGAACAGGAAGCCAAACAACTGGTAGAAAAAGGCTTGGTATTACCCAGTTTAGATTATGTCTTAAAGTGTTCCCACTCTTTTAACTTACTCGATGCCCGGGGTGTAATTGCGGTAACCGAACGCACCCGTTATATTGGTCGTATTCGTAACTTAGCCCGAAAAGTTGCCCAGCTTTACCTC
>CAYNXM010000261.1:0-17729 GCA_964401105.1 uncultured Lyngbya sp.
CCGTCCCAAATAGTCCAAATTGCCATCGGGTCGCAACTTGACTAAATCACCTGTTTTATATAACCGGGTTTGACTATCAGAATCAAACGGATTAGGAATAAACCGTTCAGCATTGAGTTGAGGACGATTGAGATAACCTACGGCTAAACCCACTCCGCCAATATACAATTCTCCCGCAACTCCCTCGGCAACAGGTTTTAACTGCTCGTCTAAGACATAAACCTCAGCGTTGGCAACCGGACAACCAATCGGTATGGACTCAGTCCCCGCTTCTACTTGAGCAATTGTCGTCCAAATCGTCGCTTCAGTCGGCCCGTAAAGATTCCACACAGAAGCACCTCGAGAAAGTAACCAATCTGCCAATGTTCGCGGTAGTGCTTCTCCGGCCGACCAAATATTCAAATTAGGCTGACCTTGCCAGTCAGATCGCCGCAGCATTTGCCAAGTGGCGGGGGTTGCTTGCATGATAGTCGCCCCTGAGGTGTGCAATAGCTGGGCTAACTGCACCACATCAGTAGTCACTTCACTCTCAGCAATGACGACACAAGCACCAACCATCAGAGAGAGGAAAATGTCAGCAACAGAGATATCAAAACAGATGCTGGCAATGGTAACAATCCGATCTGTCCCACTAACTCCTAGGGTAGTTGTGAATACTTTTAAGAGATTAGTCACCCCTTTGTGAGCCATTTGTACGCCTTTGGGAATGCCTGTCGAACCGGAGGTATAAATCAGATAAGCAATCTCATCACCCGTAACTGCCACTTCTAGATTTTCTTCGCTATATTGGGCAATATGGGCAGCATCAGCATCGAGACATATGACTTGGGTTTGATGTTGAAGTAGCGACGTTGCATGCAACGTCTCTACAAGTTGTTGAGTAGTCAGCAACAATGAGACTTCAGCATCTTCTAATATTAGGCAAGTTCGTTCTACAGGATGGGTAGGATCGAGCGGAACATAAGCGCAACCTGCTTTGAGAATACCCAGTAACCCAATCAACATATTGAGCGATCGCTCTACACAGATCCCAATCCGCGTCTGGGGTTGAATGCCTAAATCTTGCAGATAGTGAGCCAGTTGATTGGCACGAGCATTCAATTCTGAGTAGGTTAATTGATGCGCTTCAAAAGTCACAGCAATGTCATCAGACGAACACAAAACTTGTTCCTCAAATAATTGAGGAATTGATGCACTATGAAAAGAAGTCATTACGATCAACCTTGCTTAAAAAGCCAGTAAACTTATGAAATTTTTCTCATCCTAGAGGATTTTTGAATTAACAATAACTTTAAAAATATTTTTTTTATATTTCTTGCTATGTGTTTCCGAGCTATTATACGTTTAAATAATACATCTGTGTTGAATTGAGAACTGCTAAATTAGCCTTGAATTGAGATGTCGTTTCTGCTGGCTTCTGTAATATTACTGAGAACAAAGCATATAAAAAATATTTTTATTTTCTTTATCTTTCCGTAGAGAGACGGTTGTCGTTTCTGTTTTATGGACTTACCGTGGGGATAAGCCTTTCGGTCATCGTCACTCCAGATTTGATCAATAGTCGCTATCAACCCTCATCACCAAACCCAAATGAACACTCAGTTATCAGGTTACAATTTACTCTAAAAAGTTAGTACAACTGAAAAAATCGTTGTATATCGAGGCATCCGATAAACTGATCAAACAAACGTCATTATTAAACTCCTCGGAAGTCAATATCCCACTTTAGAATAAATTACTAAACTGAAATATGAGTATGAAATCTCAAGCTAACTTCAATTTCAAGGTGTTGTTAAACCTTTAGGAATGGAGAGTTATCACAATGGTTTAGCTTTAATATTACCGGATTCTGGAGGGATTTATCTCGAGCATTTTTTGGCTGAGCGTCCTCTTGAAGTTCAACAATTTCTATTGTTAGCGATTCAGCTTGCTGATATCCTCGCTCATCTTCACAACCATCAAATTATCCATAAAGATATTAATCCTAGAAATATTATTATCCATCCTCAAAGCTTTGAGATTAAAATTACTGATTAACAGCTTATTTATTTTGACTTGAAGACTCATCAATGGTTATGGGATATTGATAAAATTAAGTTCGTTGATATTATAGACTGCAATGTTATTGAATTAATTTCTAGAAATATCCAAGAACTTTCTAATCCCAGTATTAATGTACTTAAATTAGCTGCTTGTATTGGTCACACATTTAACTTAGATACCCTGGCAATTATCAATCAAGACTCTCCGGCGAATACAGCAAAACAGTTATGGGAAGCCTTGAAAGCTGGATTAGTGATTCCGCTTAATGATGCTTATAAAATTCCGTTGCTTGACTCAATTGAGTGTGATGCAACAGAAATTTCCTATCAGTTTTTACAGGATCGAGTTCAGCAAGCTAGTTATTCTTTAATTCCAGAAAATTAGAAAAAAATAAATCATTTAACAATAGGTCGATTGTTGTTACATAGAAGCGATTTATCGAGTCAATAAAACTCTATTTTTGATATTGTTAATCAGCTTAATATTGGACGATAATTATTGCAACAGCAAGAACAAGAGCAATTACTGGAACTGAATTTAAGCATTGGGTGACGAAACTCTGGCAATTCTTGACGGTGTTGTTGTCAGTGCTAATGAATTGGATTATGCAGTGTTATAAAAACAGTTAGTGATTCATTTCATAGCATAACAATGGGGGCAAATTGCCCCTTTTTAGTCAATTCTGTAGAGTGCTATAAATTCCTCAAATTTATTAAATACGTTAACAAGGAGTATCAACGACCTCCTTTTCCATGACTGGTACTTTCAGCCACTTACCCAGTTCGTAAGCAATCCAATATGCCTCATGTTCAGATAGCCAAGATTGACGATTTCCCACTAATAGTTGCTCATGGTAGCGAGTTCTGAGTTCAACAGAGTAAGAGGATAAATGACAAACAACTTGTACGTCTCGAATAGATTCTAAGAAAAAGAAAATCTGACTTAAATGTTCCTTTCGCTGACCTTGCTGATAAACAGCGTAAACAATAGCAATATTCCTATTTTTATCAATCTCAAGTATTATATTTTCAGACAGACTCTCGGCAGCAATACCAAAACATCCTACAACAGCAAAAATGAATGACAAAAATAAAGCTATTTTTCCAGTCATAGCAATGACAAGAAATATTACACTAAAAACTAGTATGACAGCCCAACCATAATCTCCATAATCTCCAAGACTAACTTGACCAGGAGCAGTAATTATTAGAATATTATCACTTTTTTTATAAATAGTGCATTTAGTCTTTGAAGGTTGCCCAGTTCTCGATGAGTTTGAAGAATTGACAACATTATTATTTGAACTTTTAGAAAAATTTTTTAGGGTTAATTTCTCTTGGGACTCATGGCTCTGACTTGGCTAAGCTTTTCTATCAGTTTCTTGAATTGATAAATCTAGCCAATCAATCAGTTCCTGAAATAACCCTTCTGCTTCTATTATAGTTAAATTTTCTATCAAAAAATTATCACTTTTGAACAATATATTGATCAGATACAAAGACATTTATAGCTTAACAATATCTTTAGTATACAATTATTTTATTTGAACTATAAGCCAACAAATTTTAACAATATAAGTTATATTTTTTTGATAAATTATTACCTGATATCCCTTAAAAAATGAAGGAATAATAATGTGTAACTTTTCACCTATTTTCTTTAAATTGATTTCAGTATTCTCTGGTTTAGGTTTAATTTTTAAGTCTGCTGGATGCGATCGCAAAGCGTGCCGTCAGGCGTATCGCGTCATTAAATAAATTAAAGTTGCCCCCAAACTATATAAGTCTGAAGCGGGGGTTGTTTTGCCGCCAAACTGTTCGGGTGGCATATAACCATAGGTTCCCACAATTGTAATTGTACCGCTATGAATGACTGTTTGAACTGAACCAAAGTCCACTAAATAAACGGTTCCTAAACTATTCCCACTGCGATCTGTGAGTAATATATTACTGGGTTTAATATCCCGATGAATAACCGGAGGTTGACGACTATGAAGATATTGCATAACTTCTAATAATTGTGTAGCGATCGCTTTTAATTCAGCTTCACTAAAACTGCGTCCAGACTCTACCCAATCTTGCAGAGATTTCGCTTCAATATAACTCTGAACCAAAGCCGAACCTTTACCAATTTTGGTTTCGACTTCAAAGTAATCTAGATATTGAGGAATGGCTGGATGGTCGAGATTTCTTAAGGTTTCTGCTTCTCGTTCAAATAGTTTTAAATCATCCCAGGTAAAGTCGGGATTGAATAATAATAATTTAACAACAACTTAAGATTGATTGTGTAAATCTTTGGCTAAATATGTTCTTCTACCGGTTTGACGACCCAGTAATGATTGAATTTGATAACGTTCCTGTAGAATTTTATCGATGAGTTGATTTTTCATGATTACTGTTCCAAAATATTTGATATTTTTGAAAGTAAAAATTATCGAGAACCCCCGATGCGAGTTTGCCGAGGTTGATATAAAGGAGTCAACAACGATGCTTCTGTAATAGGTAAATAATCACAGTGAATCAGTATTCCAAAAAAAATTAATACGTCGATGATCGCAAAAATAATTAGGGGTGTAGAAAATTGAGGATTGTGTTTTTGCATTGAAGTTCTCCAAATTCAAGAGCAGGCATTTTTCTTAAAGGGATGCTGCAACCTCTCCAAAGTAGATTAATTAGATGATGGCAACACTCAATATACGCTCTGTTCCAACAGTAATCTTATTGAGTGTAGTGAGTAAATCCTATCTTAGCCCTGACAATAAGTCAAGTAAGTTATGAATAAATCCTATTTAAGTAATGAGAAAGTCACAATATGCTAGGGTAATGTCTGTTATAGTATGACTTCTGATAGAATAACGAATGTGGAGTTAAGGAGAGTTTGGACATGGCAAAGCCTTCGCTAACAGCCTCAATACAAGGGATTCAGGCTGCTCAGCAAGCCTTGACGAGAGCAGGATGGACTCAAAAGCATCTTTCAACCGTTGTGGGTTGTAGTCGTCAACCCATCACGAAATTTTTTAATGGGGATGCAGTTAGCCAAACTATTTTTATGAGAATTTGTGAGCATTTAAGCTTAGATTGGCAGGAAGTAGCGGGTTTGTCTCCATCCTCAAGCATCACTATCACTAGTCCTTCAACTCAAGCTCACTCTCCCCAGACTACCGGATTGCTGATACAGGAGTTACGTCAGAAAGTTTATACCAGTATTCGCGAGCAGTGTGGCACAATGCGGGTATTGGATATGTCTTATCCGATTGGAGTGCAAGATATTTATACGAATGTTAATATCCTAGAGCAAATTACAGGAAATCAGCACAAACGTATTGACCAACTGTTAAAAGAATGTGATTCTGAAGACTTTGAACGATTTGGCTTAGGAAAGATTACAGAAGAACGAATACCGGGATTAGAAGCCGTCAAAACATATCAGAAGTTAATTATTTTAGGAAAACCTGGAGCTGGAAAAACAACATTTTTAAAGTACTTAGCAATTCAATGTAATGAAGGCTATTTTGAGGCAGATCGAGTTCCTATTTTCGTAACATTAAAAGATTTTGCAGAAGTAGAAAATCAACCGAGTTTACTAGAATACATCAGTCAAAGAATTACTCACTATCCCTTACCCAGAATTCCGAAAGAGATTCAAGAACAGGAACTGATTGAACTGTCTACTATTTTGCATCAAGGTAAGGCATTAATCTTATTAGATGGCTTGGATGAAGTGAGAGAAGAAGATCACTACCGGATTATTAAAGAAATTCGGGACTTTTCTGAACAGTATTGGAATAATCATTTTGTCATGACTTGTCGAATTGCGGCTTGGGAATATACTTTTGAAAAATTTACAGAAGTAGAAGTTGCAGATTTTGATCAAACTCAAGTTGCAGATTTTGCTAATAAGTGGTTTTGTCAAAAACAAGTAAAAGCTTCGATATTTATTAAAGATTTAGCTCAACATCCTCGGATTCAACAATTGGCTATCAGTCCGCTTTTGCTCACTTTAATTTGTCTCACATTTGAAGAATCGGGTAATTTTCCTTATAGTCGTTCTGAATTGTATAAAGAAGGAATTGACGCTTTATTAAAAAAATGGGATGCTAAGCGAGGAATTCAACGAGATCAAGGCTATAAAAAGTTATCTCACCAGCGAAAAGAAGATTTACTCAGTCAGCTTGCTTTAGTAACGTTTAAGAAAAAAGATTATTTCTTCAAGCAATCTTTTCTTGAACAATTCATTGCAAATTATATTCGTAACTTACCCCATATTAATTCTCAATCCGATGAATTACAGCTTGATAGTGAAGCAATTGTTCGTTCAATAGAAGCGCAACATGGTTTATTAATTGAACGAGCAAAAGGAATTTATTCTTTTTCCCATTTAACCTTTCATGAATACTTTACAGCGCGGGAAATTGTATTTAATAGCCATCCTCTAGATACTATATTGAAAGAGTTAGTAAAATACGCCACTCAGCAACGCTGGCGAGAAATATTTTTATTAGTCACTGAGATGCTGCGAGATGCTTCTATGCTACTTCTTCCTTTAAAGCAATATGCAGATAAATTACTTGCTGGTTCGGATAAAATTCAGCATTTTCTAGTAGGGATTGATACGCAGATAAATACATTAGAATGTTCTCAAATTAAACCGGCTGCTTTGAGAGCTTTTTACTTTGATATTGACTTCGATATTGATGAAAATCGGACTGTTGCACTCCGGTTAGATCACTCAGCTAATTATTTAGTTTGTGGAAGTTTCTTAACCCGAATTCTAGAGGGAGTCAGCTTAAAAGAAGGGATTGCGATCGCACAAGACTATGATGCAACTATTGAGAATTCAAATGAGCAGATTATTACAGCCAATTCCGCTAATACAGTCATGCTAATTGCGATCAATATTGCTATAATTTCTAAACAACTCAATCAAAATGAAAGAGCTATATTGAAAAAACTCTTACAACAACTAAAAGGTCAGCCTAATGATGATGAAGTGACTAAAGAAATTGCAGATAAAGCCAGAGCAACGGCTAAAAAGCGGCTTTATATTGGCAATAAAGGATACTTTACATCTCAGGAAAAGGAGCAGTTAAGAAAGTATTATTATACGATTCAGCTTTTAGTAGAGTGTTTACAAACGGATGGATGTATGTTATCACCTGAATTACGGTATGAAATTGAAAATAGTTTATTTTTACCCGGCAATTAAAAAGTGAATTGAAATGTCATTATCATGAATATAAAATATTATTCTATCCAAAACAATGATTTGATTGAAGATCTAAGTCAAGATCAATTTCCAGCTATTGTGAGAATCTGGAAAGAACAATCTCTTAATTTACCTGCTGAGGGAACTCATTTCGGATTTATTTATCAAGGTCATCCTGTTCTTCATCGGCAAAATAGTAGAGAAAAAGACAAAGAGTATTATCGTTTACATCCAGGAATGTATTTTTGTTTACCGAATAAAGGTAAAATAGAAGGTGAAAATTCTTCTGGAATTGTAATTACTTTTATTAACTATAATGGAATTTTTAATTTAGGTGGATCTATTGAACAAACTGGTCGATTGGCTTATATTGATGGAGGTGCAAATAGTGTATTAATTCCACCGATCATATTAGGCGATCCCTGCTTGAATGCCATGTATTTTCCACCCGGAATAGATCAAACATTACACACCCATCCTAGTTATCGGATTGGAATAATAGTTAAGGGTAATGTTGACATTGAAACACCAGAAGCTGTTGTTCATCTTCAACCAGGGAGTATTTTTTTAATTCCAGCCAATAGCTTACATAAATTTCGTATTCATCAAACTGGCTTAACGGCTGTGATGTTTCATCCAGATAGTAATATTGGATTTACTCATCAAAATAATCCAATGTTAAATCGGACAATGATAAATGGAGTAAGCGCTGCTAAGATTTCTCAAATTCAAACATCTCCTAATTTTCTGTTTAAAGAAACAACAGAATAATCAATAATTACTTAAAAGATCTGAAATAACTGATTTGTCTTAATTTTTTCTTAATTTGATAACTTAAAAATTAACTTAATTTATTGAGTTGCTTCGCTTGAATTGAGATAAAATTAAATCAGACAGATTCAACAATGAGTATTTAATCACCGATCAAATGGAAGTTCAATTTAATATTGTTCGGCAAACCCAAGACAGCGCCCCTCATATTCAAAGTTATCCGTTAAACGTTGAACCCGGAACCACAATTCTTGAGTGTCTCAATCAGATTAAATGGGAACAAGATGGCAGTTTAGCGTTTCGGAAAAATTGCCGTAATACGATTTGTGGAAGTTGTTCGATGCGGATTAATGGTCGTCCGGCTTTAGCCTGTAAAGAAAATATTGGCAGTGAAATTAAGCGTCTGGAAGAAATTGCAGCTTTGAGTAACGCTCCATCAACTAATACTATACCCGAAATTGCGATCGCGCCGATGGGAAATTTTCCGGTGATTAAGGATTTGGTCGTAGATATGAGCCGCTTTTGGGATAAATTAGAAGCGGTTGAACCTTATGTTAGCACTAAAGCCAGATCAATTCCCGAACGAGAATTTTTACAGTCTCCAGAAGAACGGAAAAAACTAGAGCAAAACGGCAACTGTATCCTGTGTGGCGCTTGTTATTCTGATTGTAATGCCTTAGAAGTCAATCCGGATTTTGTTGGCCCCCATGCTTTAGCGAAGGCACAACGGATGGTAGGGGACTCTCGCGACGATGGGACAGAATCTCGACTGGAAACCTACAACGAAGGTACAGCAGGCGTTTGGGGTTGTACCCGCTGTTATAACTGCAATAGCGCCTGTCCGATGGAAGTGGCACCCCTAGATCAGATTACTAAAATTAAACATGAAATTCTAGATCGTAAAGATGCTAACGATAGTCGTCCAATTCGTCATCGTAAGGTAATGGTGGACTTAGTCAAACAAGGGGGTTGGGTTGATGAACGGAAATTCGGGATATTTGTTGTGGGGAATTATTTCCGCGATATTCAAGGGTTACTCAGTTTAGGGCCGTTGGGACTACGAATGCTGAGTCGAGGTAAATTCCCGGTAACATTTGAACCCTCCGAAGGCACCCAAACTGTGCGATCATTAATTGAGTCTGTCCAGCGTGTAGAAGAATAAGTAGATATGAGTTCTCCAACTCCTAACCCCGCCCCATCGCGTTCCCCTCAAACCCCAGAAATGCCGCCAGAACCCGAACCATCCTTGGGCTGGAACCGTTATGCTGAGAAGATTAACGGCCGTTTTGCCATGCTTGGGTTTGTAATTTTGTTACTGCTAGAATTCTTCACCCATCAAGATTTATTTACTTGGTTGGGATTACGATAGGTTGTTATTAGTATTGTAGGGTGGATGAGGCACAGAATTAAGTTTGAGGAGAAACCCAGATTTTGTCATGTCTTATCTGTTTCCACCCTAATATTAGCCAGATTCTTCAATCCAGGGCAAATCGGGCATCAACTCTAATACAGTTGTTTTGATGAAATCACGATTATAAAAATCACGATCTATGATTTTTCGATTCCAAACCACAATGTCTAAATCGATACACCGAGGCCCATTTTTATTTTCGGTTTTGACTCGTCCCAGATCAATTTCGATTTGTTTAAGCTTTTTGTTTAGAGTTTCGAGGCTATCTTCAGTCAGCAGTAGATAAGCACCATTGAGAAAGTCAGCTTGCTCCGTAAAACCAATTGGCTTTGTTCGATAAAATTGAGAGGCTTTGATCAAAGTCTGGGTTTTAGCTAATTGATCTTGCGCTTTGCGGATATTTTTTTCGGGTTCGATATTAGACCCCACGCTGAGGATCACTTCATTCATCTCTTTGATCGCTTAATTCTATAGACACAGAATCTGCAAAACGCAACGCAAAAGGTTTCTCGACTTTTACCCAAGCCTCGACGACTTGCGGATTTTCCATTGCTATATCCAAAATAACTCGGGCTAGTTTTTCTACTAAATAAAATTGGCTTTGTTCTACGGTTTGGATAATACGCTTGGCTATAGCCTTATAGTTAACAGTATCTTCGACACAATCGCTCCGTCCCGCCTTTGCAACATCAAAGCGGACTTTTATATTGATCGTCACATCCTGCTTTTTTTTTCTTTCCCAATCATTAAAGCCGATAATCGTCCGCAGTCTTAAATTCTCGATATGTACTAACCCTAGGTGTTCTAATTTTTCCATGTTCAGTTAAATGTCTCACACAATCACCTAGCCTTGTTGTTCAGGCGGGATTTTTTAATTGGATGAATTTGCGATCGCAAAAGTCGAACCTGCTCAAGATACAGGGGGTAAAGCCTAGCTTTTAGTTGGCTTTTTGTTTAACCTAACCTCAGGAAAACCTAAATGTTCGCCTCCATCGACAAATAACAGTTGCCCTGTGACAAAATCGTTATCCACTAAATATTCTATAGCACGCTTAATAGGTTGTAAATGACCCTGGCGATTCAGCGGCACTTTTTGCTTAATTCTTTCCCTAGCGTTTGGCTCTGCTTCAGGAGGCAGCAAGATAAACCCAGGACAAATTCCATTGACACGAATATCTGGAGCCAGCTCCAATGCAGCCATCTGAGTTAATTCAGCTAGTGCCTTTTTGCTTAAGGTATAAGCGGCATAAGCAAAATCATTTTTTGCGACTCTGGTGTCAACGATATTGATCATTTGTCCTTTTTGATATAAGCGAGCAAAATCGCGGCTCAAAAAGTAAGGAGCCTTGAAGTTAGCCGCCCAGTGACGGTCAAACAACTCTAAATCTGTTTCCTTGATAGTCGCCGGTTCAAAAATCGAGGCATTATTGACCAATAGTTCCAGACTAAGATCGTCTGCTTTCAACCGTGGCAGAAGGCTGACGATCTCCTCGTCTCTCGTCAGATCGGCTGGGTACATCCGACTGTTTCTACCGAGAGATTGTATCTGTTGGCTGAGGGTTTGGGCTTCTTTGCTCGAATGATTATAATGAATCGCTATATCGTATCCCTTTTGTGCTAGACACAGAGCAATTTCCCTGCCAATTCGTTTAGCAGCACCTGTAACTAAAGCGTAAGTCATCGAAATTCTTTAACTATATATCCTTATTATAGAACCATATAGGTTCGATAGTGACATCCTCCCACACTATAATCAAAGATTATAGTGTGGGCTTCCCAACATTGCTATTGGGCGTTGCTACCCTTCGCCACTTATCTAGGCAAAATGCCCCGGACAGCCCGACTTGATAGCCAATTTCTTTCCCCCAGAGTCCCTGGGTACTATGTTTCTCTACCCCTCGGTTGCATATTTCTTGTGCGCTTGCAATATCTCTATCAACTGGTTCATCCACCCCATATCCGCATTCATGACAAACGTGATATCTATCTTTGAGTTCTTTTTGGACAGAGGAACGACAATTGGGACAGACTTGACTTGTACCCCTATGGTCAACCTCATCTACAAAAACACCTCTCGTTCTACCCACGTACTTGAGTATTTGTCTGAATTGACCGAATCCTGCATCTAGAGTGTATTTTCCCAAAAACCATGAGCGCATAATGCTAAAATCACAATCTTCTACAAAGATTGAGTCGGCCATGTCACAGAGTTGATGAGCCAGCTTGAATTGATAATCTTTGCGCTGCCAAGCAATATGATTATGCATTGCTTCCACTTTTTTTCTGGCCTTCTCATAATTTGCAGAACGCTTCTGTTTTTTTGACAGACGTTTTTGCAGCACTTTCAGCCTACGGTAACTCGGTTTGAAAAACTTACGCTTGTGCTCTACAAATCCATCAGAAGTACAACAATAAGAAAGCAAGCCAACGTCTACACCAATTGGATGACCATGAAAACTTGTTTCAGGTATTTGAATGTCCGATTGAATAGCTACAACAGCAAACCACCCTTTAGCTTTTTTGAGGACTCTCACTTGTTTGACGACAAATCCAACAGGAATAGGTCTATGCAAGTTGATTGGGATTAATCCTAGCTTTGGCAGTTTGATTTGCCATCGAGTAATCGGATTAGTTTTGAATTGAGGAAATAGCAATGATTTCATCTGCCCAAACTTCTTGTATCTGGGAAAGCCATAACCACGTTTTTGAAAAAAATCCCAAGCATCATGTAGTCTTCTGATGTTGGTTTGAAGTACTTGGGATGGCACTTCCTTGAGCCTAGGAAACTCTTTTTTTGCTTTGGGTAAGTTGTTTTGCTGTTGATGATATCCAGGAAACGGATAATCAGCACCCATAATGTATTCTGACTCCAAACTACACCGATCTATTGCACACTTGCGAGATGCTATCCAATCTTTTAGCTCCCTGAGTGCATAGTTATACGATGCTCGACAAATATCAAGCCACTCGTTGAGAGAGTCTTGCTGTTGAGCGTCTGGATAAATTCGGTAGGTGTAGTTGAGTATCATCAATGCAATGATACCATATATAAAGTTTATGGTAAATGCTAATGATAACGGCTATGCGCTTCGGCGCAGGCTACGCCAACGAGCCATTATAATTAGCTTGGGGAGTCCATGTATCCCAACGCTGAATCGTAGATTACAGCGTGGGACTTATAGCTCCCCAAACCCCTCAACAGTTCACATTCATGTAGGATAGGCGGAATCAATTCCGCGAGTCATTTTTCATCCATGGGATAAATCCACATGGCTCTCATCCTCCTCTAAAGTCTTGGTAGAGACATTCAGTCAGAACATCTCTACAAATAAAGAACTGGGATTAAAACCTCACCTTAAAAAGTACCAAAATTATTAGCATCGTTTAAGGTATTGAGGGCCGTTTGTTCCAGAATAGCTAAATCCTGACCATTCGCCGTAATAATGGTAGAAGTTCCGCTTTGAGTGAAGCTGAGGTCACTAAAGCTCAAGCCACCTGCTAAGAGAATCATATCCTGACCTATTTGGAAATCAGTAATAGTATCCGTACCATTATCTGTGGCAAACAGAATGAAGCGATCTTCTCCGCTATCCCCCTTCATCACATCATTGCCTTCATCACCAAACAGCCAATCTTCCCCAGAACCTCCCTCCAAGGTATCTTCATTTTCACCACCATAAAGGGTATCATTCCCGGCAGTGCCTTCCAGGATATCATTTCCTTTGTCGCCAAGGAGGACATCATCACCACTACCCCCACAAAGGGTGTCATCACCTGCAATACCAGCTTCATCCCCAAACAGGGTATCATCCCCTTCGTTACCGCAGAGATGATCGTCACCGCGATCGCCATAGAGTAAGTCATTACCCACATCTCCGAAGAGAAGATCGTTTTCTCGGCCCCCACGAACTGTATCGTTACCAATACCGCCGCTAAGGGTATCATTATCCCGGTTACCAACCATCAAGTCATCACCAGAACCCCCCCACATCAAGTCAGGGCCAATGATTTCGGCTTGTTGGGGGTCATTAGTATCCCCAAACATCGTGTCATCTCCGGCATCGCCAAAGAGAGTATCGTCACCCAGGTCACCCCAGATCGCATCATTCCCCAGTCCGCCGTAAGTAAAGTCATTTTCTTTACCGTTAAAGATGACATCATTACCGGGGCCACCTTGCATCACGTCATCATTGCGATAACCATAGAGGGTATCGTTATCCTCGATCTCATTGTCATTCTCATCGCGGGGAATTACACCCACTGTCCCATTACCGCCAATCACGGTATCGTTACCATTATCGCCATGAAGAACGTCGTTACCGTTATCCCCAAAGATGACATCATTATCTTTACCACCATAGATAGTATCGTTGCCTTGACCACCGGTCACCGTATCGCTGCTTTGATTAGCAGAGATGAAGTCGTTACCGTCTGCGCCGTCAATGGCATCACTACCGAAGACATCCCGAACAATCGGAGTATCTAAATCATCTCGTGTCAAAGCCGCTTCGAGATCGATCCCACCAAACAGACTATCATCCCCCTCAGCACCTTCAATAGTGTCACTGCCTAAGGCACCGCGAATGACATCGCTATCTGCGGTTCCCAGCAATACATCATCGCTGTCATCTCCATCTGTCCGAGGAATCGTATCTGGGGGAATATCAGCACCAATTTCAACCCGTTCTGGAAGGGCGACCCCTTCAAAGTCTGGAATAGGCGGACAAGGACAAATATCCTCATCAGGGTCTTCCCGAGGAATATCAGTGGGTAGGGCAATCTCAAATGTCACTTGTGCTTCATTTGAAACCGCGCCCTCCCCATCAATAGCAACGTAGCCGAAGCTAGTCTGGCCACCTTCTGGGAAGCTGCCCGGTGTTGGTAAGAAGGTTAACAACCCGGTTTGTTCAGGAGTTAACCCCATCACCTGTTCGAGGTTAGTCACCTCCACCCCATCGAGGAACAGAGTTCCGTTCTCAGGTAATTCGGTAATGCGATAGACTAATTCGCTCTCTGGCCCATCTGGATCGGTGGCAGTCAAAGTTGGAACGGTAATTGAATTACCTGTATTATCCCCTGAACCGGTCAACTCTTCTGCAACTGGAGGCTGATTTGGTGTTGGTGTTGGTGTTGGTGTTGGAGTCGGAGTCGGAGTTGGAGTTGGAGTTGGAGTCGGAGTCGGAGTTGGAGTTGGAGTTGGAGTTGGAGGAATAACAATGGGTTCAGTGACATTGACTGTAATCGTTGCCGTATCTGTGCCGCCATTGCCATCATCAATGGTGTAAGTAAAGGTATCCTCTCCAGTAAATCTTGGGTTGGGAGTATAGGTAATAAAGTCATCGCTAAGATCATCAGGAGTACCATTATTATTGATGTCTGCTGTACCATTATCTGGGATAGAAACATCAGTAATGGTCAAGGTATCTCCATCTGGATCGGTGTCATTCTCTAGAACATCCTCCAGATTTAGCAACGTATCAGCCGGAGTCGTAGCGTCGTCATCTCCGGCTACAGGTGATGAATTGGGTGAGTCAACTGTCACCGTTACCGTTGCTGTATCCGTGCCGCCATTACCGTCATCAATGGTGTAAGTAAAGGTATCATCTCCAACAAACCCATCATTGGGAGTATAGGTAATAAAGTCATCGTTGGGATCATCAGGAGTACCATTATCGTTAGGTATCGCTGTGCCGCTAGTTGGGTCAGAAGCAATCGTAAAGGTTAAGACATCTCCATCTGGATCTGTATCATTATTTAATACCTCAATATCAACTGGTGCGTTAACGTTAGTTTGATCGGAATCATCAACCGCCACTGGATCGGTGTTAACTGTAACTGTTACTGTTGCAGTATCTGTGTTGATACCATCGGTAATGGTGTAGTCAAAGGGATCAACTCCAGTAAATCCTGGATTAGGAGTATAGGTTAACTGATCATCGCTCTCGTCATCCGGTGTGCCGTTGTCATCACGAGCCACAACACCATTGGCTGGCTGAGTAAAACTAGCTATAGTCAAGGGTTCAGGCCCATTATCCGGATCTGTGTCATCTGCCAGAACGTCAATTGTAACTGGAGTGACAGGGGTTGTGGTCTCTGCATCATCTACGGCATCGGGAGGTGCATTAACACTAACTGTTACCGTTGCTGTATCTGTGTCTATACCATCGGTGATGGTATAGGTGAAGGGATCAACTCCAGTAAATCCTGGATTAGGAGTATAGAGAACTTGATCGTCGCTCTCGTCATCCGGAGTGCCATTGTCGTCAATTTCTACTGTGCCGTTCGCTGGCTGCGTTACCGCACTAATCGTGACTGGGTCATTGTCTGGATCAATATCATTGTCCAATACATTGATGGTAACCGGAGTATCAAACGGAATGATTAAATCATCATCAATCGCATTGGGGTTTTGATCCTCAACATTAATAGTAACGGTTGCTGTATCGGTTAGTGTTCCGTCAGTAACAGTGTAGGTAAAGGTATCCACTCCCAGAAATCCGGGTGCTGGAGTATAAACCAATCCCGTTCCATCTGGACTGAGGGTGACAGTACCGCCGTTGGCAGAAGTATTATCAAAGCTGTCAATATTGAGGGGATCATTTTCTGGGTCTGTATCATTATCCAGAACATTGAGCGTAACAGCCGTCTCAGGAGCGGTTGTTTCCTCATCATCAATCGCATTGGGACTTTGATCCTCAACATTAATGGTGACGGTGGCTGTATCGGTTTGTACCCCATCGGTAACAACATAAGTAAAGGTATCCACTCCCAGAAATCCGGTTGGAGGAGTGTAAATTAAGCCCACCCCATCTGGACTGAGGGTCACAGTACCGCCGTTAGCCGAAGTCCCATCAAAACTGTCAATATTGAGGGGATCATTTTCTGGGTCTGTATCATTATCCAGAACATTAACCGTAACAGCCGTTTCAGGAGCGGTTGTTTCCTCATCATCAGTCGCGTTAGGTACCCCTTCGGTGACATCAATGGTGACTGTTGCCGTATCGGTCTGTACCCCATCAGTAATTGTGTAGGTAAAGGTATCAGTCCCAGTAAACCCATCTGCTGGAGTGTAAACTAACGCTGTACCATCCTCATTGGGTGCGACAGTACCACCGTTAGCTGAGGTGTCATCAAAATTATCAATACTCAGAGGGTCTGGGCCGTTGTCGGGGTCTGTATCATTCTCTAGAACATTAACCGTGACTGCTGTATTGGCGGTCGTAGCTTCTCGATCATTGATAGCATCAGGTGCAGTATCTGCCACAGTAATCGTAACGGTAGCTGTATCTGTTTGCGCCCCATCGGTAGTGATATAAGTAAAGGTATCAACTCCCAGAAATCCGGGTGCTGGGGTATAAACCAATCCCGTTCCATCTGGACTGAGGCTTACAGTACCGCCATTGGCTGAGGTAGGATCAAAGCTGTCAATACTGAGAGGGTCGGGGCTGTCATCAGGATCTGAGTCATTCTCTAGAACATTGATTGTTACGGCTTGACCGGGTGCAGTGGTTTGTTCGTCATCAACCGCATCGGGTGCAGTATCGGTTACATCAATCGTAACAGTGGCTGTGTCTGTGTTAATCCCATCGGTGATGGTGTAGGTAAAGGTATCAGTCCCAGTAAACCCATTGGCTGGGGTGTAAATTAACGCTGTGCCACTGGCATTCAGTGCAACGGTACCCCCATTAGCGGAAGTGATGTCAAAGCCGTCGGGGACAATACTCAGAGGATCTGGGCCGTCATCCGGGTCTGAGTCATTCTCTAAAACGTTAACGATGACGGCTGTATTGGCAGCAGTTGTGTTTCGGTCATTAACCGCAGTGGGTACATCACCAACCACATCAATCGTAACAGTGGCTGTATCTATATCTTCTCCATCGGTGATGGTGTAGGTAAAGGTGTCAACTCCGGTAAACCCATTTGCTGGGGTGTAAACTAACGCTGTGCCACTGGCATTGGGTGCAATCGTACCACCATTAGTAGAAGTGAGGTCAAAGCCGTCGGGGACAATACTCAGAGGAAGTGGACCGCTGTCGGGGTCTGTATCATTCTCTAAAACATTAATTGTTACTGCTGTATTGGGTGAAGTGGTTCGTTCGTCATTGACTGCATCAGGAACTGTGTTTCCTGGTTCAATTGAGATAATAGAGTTAGCAATATTACTATCAGTTGTTCCATCATTAACCACAACGGTGACATCGCGATCTGTTAATGTCGGAGTAGGATTGGTATTGTTATAAACAATCTGACTAATTGCGCTTTGATAATCAGCAATCGGTGCATCACCGGTTAAAGTAAT
>CAYNXM010000262.1:0-10329 GCA_964401105.1 uncultured Lyngbya sp.
TACTCTCAAATCGACCTGTTACTACAGTAACCCATCAGCAGTAAACCATCAACTCATCTATCTCAAACTCGTTCCTAGTTTTATCCCGCTATCGATCCCCACCCCGTAGGCGGATGGGGAATTCCGCTAATCGACGTTAAAATTTTATGAGCGTTTTCGTTTGCGCCGGCGTGAGCCAGCATCCGTTGGCAATCCAATCATGGTGACGACTTGATATGGGCGCTCCTGTTCCAGCCGAGCTACTTCAGTGTAGTCCATCCAGTGAATACAATCGACCGGACAAGTATCAATCGCTTCTTGGATAGTCTCTTCTGAGTCGCCATCTTGACGAAACACTCGCGATCGCCCATAATCAGGTTCGATATAAAAGGTATTGCGAGCCACATGAGCACAGTGTTTACAGCCAATACAAGTGGGTTCATCCACATAAACCCCTTGTTGACGCAAGACTCCACCTAATTCCGGCTCGAGTCCTGAGCGCTGCCCAGCATCCCGCAACACTCCTCCCAATTCCGGCTCAAAACCTGAGCGATGAGAATCAGGGTTTGTTGATGATGCAGACTCTTGAGACATTATGCACTCCAACGTTGAACCACTAAGCGAATTGAACCATCTTTATTTTCTTGTTGTTGGGTCACTTGAAACCCTTGCTGGGCACTGCTATTGACAACGGTATGATAAGCATAACGTTGAGTAACCTTGCTGAGAAACTGATCGACTGGAACCGCTTGCTGCCAGAATTGTAAGTCAGAGACTAGCTCATATTCTTTGCCATTCCAGGTAAAACCGATATCATAACCATTTTCTTGTTCGATACTAATTTCAGCCGCATAGGTTTGTCCCTGGTAGCCGCGAACCGGATTTGAGCCGGACTTCCAATCCATACCCAGATCTGTTAAAGCCGCTTTTAAAGAAGTCAGATTGCGTATTTGGGTTTTAACTTGACTAAAGTGTGACATAATCGCAGATTTTGAATGAATTAAGTGAAATTTAAAGGATATGGCTTACCAATCCCTATAGCCCACATGGGTGGTTTCAGAATTGGATTGGTGTTGAGGTTGGGTGAAGTATTCAGAAGTGGTCTCCTGAGTCAGGACAACACCCAATTCGGCTTCAATAGCCGCTGTCACCTCGGCACAGGAGCGACCGACAATGCCCGTCACTTTTTCCTGTACTCGACCGTCTGGATAGATGACAAACTCTAAGGTTTCCATAAGATTTGCTGGATTTTAAGAGCTATTCAGGCGATGGGTCAACTCTCTTGAGAGAGAATCAGCTTACCTGAAGTGATGGGTAGAGTTAGGACTGACTCAATCACTCCGTACATCAATTTTGACGAATTGATTAAGAACGAGTCATAACTTTACGAAAGTTATTAGTATTGTAAGCAAGCACATTAATTATACGTTAAGTTTCGCGTACATCTGCGATTGAGTCAAGCTCAATGACAAGCTTTTTGATTCTTTGGGCGCTATATATCAATCACGGCAGAGGATCAGCAACTTCAAGGATAGAATTTAGGTCTTGTGTCAATTGCCGTTATCGGTCACAATTGTATAGAACTATTTACTTTTTTTAATAAACTGAGACTAAACGTCAAGGTTTGCGTTTTAAACTTTACATATAAAAGATTGATTTGATTGCTATGCAAGCACTCGTCCCGACTCGTCCATCTTCCATGCTCCAGGGTTCAGTTGTTCAACATCATTCCTTGAGGATAATTGCACTGGGAGATAGCTTAATTTATGGCTATGGTGATCCAGAAGGGGGGGGTTGGGTTGAACAACTCAGAAGGCGCTGGATGTCGGTTGAGAGTCCAGGTCATGTGCTGTATAATTTAGGAATTCGGGGCAATCGGACGGTGCAGGTCTTAGAACGGCTTGAGCATGAGTTTCGCGATCGCGGAGAACTGCGAAATCGTGTTCCCGATTTGATTATTTTGTCGGTGGGTGTGAATGATTCTGCCCGAGTACAATCTCCCCAAGGGCGCAATTATACAGATTTTAAACAATTTCAAACTCAGGTTAATACACTTTTAGATCAAGCTCAACAACTCTGTCCTGTATTGTTTATCGGCATGATTCCTGTTGATGAAAGCAAAATGCCATTTCATGGCTGTTTATATTACAATCATGAAAATCAATCTCAATATAAAGAAATTACTCGTCTCGCTTGTTTAGAACGACAAATTCCTTATTTAGACCTATTTCAAATGTGGTTAAATCGAGGTAACCATTGGTGGCGATCGCGTTTAAGTTCAGATGGAATACATCCTAACACTTTAGGTTATCAGTCTATTTTACAAGATGTTTCTAATTGGCAACCGCTGTTAGAAATCACTCAATTTTAGATAGGGAATAGGGAACGGGCACTCTTGGTATGAATCTCGTCATTGAGTCGTGAGTAATGAGTAATGAGTAATGAGTGATGAGGAAAGTTATTCCTTTTGACTGACTTCTTCTAGTTCTTCCCCGTTCCCTCAAATAACGAACTAGGCAAAAAATAGTAAACCCCCAACGACTACGATAACCCCAATTAAAGCAATCCAAAGAAATTGATTATCTTCAGTATTCACTTGAGTTAAATCCACTACTGGAGATTGATTAACTGGACGGGAAGAGCGTTTTGGCGAGGATGATGTTGATGAACTGCCGATTAACTTTTGAGAAGAATTATCATCCAATTGACTCATATCTGGAAACTCTATCAAGCCCTTAATATTATTACTTAATGGCGGAGCTTGCAGAATTTCGAGTAAACGCTTGGCTTGCTTGCGAGTTTGATAATGAGTATGACGAGTTAGTTTTTGACATAGGGCGATCGCCTCTGGTTGTTGACCCAATGCTTGATAAGCAGTTGCCAGCCAAATTTGCACCTCACCCCCTAAGGGAGAGTTCTTTTCAACTTGCTGACAAGCCGCCTCAAAACACTGTAAAGATTGACGATAGCGTCCTCGTTCAAAAGCAATTTGACCCGCTTCGTATGCTTCTAAAACTGAATCTAATGGTTGTGAACTCACGGTTGCTAGAATTCGTCATAACTATTGTTTGGCATTTGCTCAATATCCCGCTTTGACCCCAATAAATCAAGCTGGTCAACTCGGATCACGGGTTTGGTTCGTTGAACCCCTGTGTTTCGGTCTTGCCAGTGGTCAAACTTGAGAGACCCTTTAATCCCAATCAAACTGCCTTTACGGACATAATTTGCAGCAATCTCAGCGGTTTTTCCCCAAATCTCAAGGCTAAACCAATCTGGCTCATCGCTTCTGCGAGTGGGGCGGTTGACCGCCAAGGTCAGGTTACAAACCACATTACCCGATTCAAAATACTTTACTTCCGGATCTCGGCCGGCACGACCGACCAAAGTCACAATATTTAGGCTCATTCCAACTAATTGATCAAATTATTGATTATAGTACATTTATTGTATCTGATTTATACTTTTATCCTGAGATGCTCCGCCCAATGCTGAACTACTGTTTGTAAGCCTCGGATGGCTTTAGTCAGAGGAACACGAGCCAGACAAAGTTATAGGTTTCTCGGGTTCGGGAAATCGATAATCGGCTTTATTGAGTTGGGATGTACTATCTGTAACCGTAACAGTTGCCCAAAACTCACCTCATGAGTCTAAAAGCTGAGATCTCGGTTCAATATCAATACTATTGGTTATTTTACTTCGGCTCAGAGGACTGGACTATTATGAACAAAACGTCATACAATCCACAAACGATAAAGTCATGCGGATTCTTCAATTTTTTTTAGATTTTAACACTTGGTTCTAGCTTGGGGGCATAAAAAGCTGTGGGTCTTTTCAATCGTTTTTCTATATCGCGGGACATGGGTATCGATCTCGGTACCGCAAATACCCTTGTGTATGTTTCTGGTAAAGGCATTGTTCTCCAAGAACCTTCTGTAGTGGCACTAGACCGAGAACAAAAAATTCCGTTGGCCGTCGGAGAAGATGCCAAAAAAATGTTAGGTCGCACCCCCAATGATGTGATCGCCCTCAGGCCTTTACGAGATGGTGTCATTGCAGACTTTGAAGCCACCGAACAGATGCTAAAGCATTTTATTCGGCGAGTGCATGAAGGTAAAACTCTCGTTGCCCCTCGAATTGTGATTGGTATTCCGAGTGGAGTCACAGGGGTGGAACGACGGGCAGTGATGGAAGCGGCGATTCAGGCAGGGGCGCGGGAAGTTCGTCTGATTGATGAACCTGTAGCCGCAGCCATTGGGGCAGGACTTCCGGTTACCGATCCAACGGGTAATATGATTGTTGATATTGGCGGCGGTACAACTGAAGTCGCAGTTCTGAGTTTACAGGGAACGGTATTGAGTGAGTCAGTGCGTGTGGCAGGCGATGAGCTCAATGAATCAATTATTATGTATATGAAAAAGGTTCATAACCTGATTGTCGGAGAACGAACCGCTGAAGAAATTAAAATTCAGATGGGGTCTGCTTATCCTTCTGCTCAAGACGAAGACATTCTGATGGAAGTTCGCGGCATTCATCTCTTGTCTGGTTTACCTCGAACCGTGATGATTAAAACAGCAGAAGTCCGCGAAAGTATGGCAGAACCCCTGTCTGTGATTGTAGAGGCAATTAAACGCACTTTAGAACGGACTCCCCCGGAACTGGCAGCCGATATTATCGATCGCGGGATTATGTTAGCGGGCGGTGGAGCCTTGCTGAGGGGATTTGATACCCTGATTAGTCATGAAACCGGAATTGTAACTCACGTTGCCGCAGACCCCCTTTCCTGCGTGGTGTTAGGTACAGGTCGAGCCTTAGAGAATTATAAACAACTGGAGCGGGTTTTCAGTGGACAATCTCAAACGGCATAGTTAAGAGGCAACCTTGTAATCGGGATTTAGATTAATTAATCAGTAATCAGTAATCAGTAATCAGTGAAGATTTAAGTAATGAGTAGGATTGGGATTGGGGTTGGGATTGGGATTGTCGCCCTTAATTTATACTCCCGTAGAGACGTTCCATGGAACGTCTCTACTTACACAAAACCTTTAATGTAATGTTTGCAATTAACAAGCAATGAATACACACAGTTGGTGGAATCGATATGGTTCACAAATGCTACTATTAGGATTAGCGGTACTGACAGCATTGTTAGTACGGCAAACTCAAGGAACGGCTTTATTTGAATTATATTATTGGGCAACCAAACCGTTTGAAGCAGTTGCCGAACGTCTCGGTCAATCTCAGTCTCCTCAAACCTTTGATCGGCCCAAGATTCAAGAATTAGAAGCGAGGGTTCAAGAGTTAGAGTCCCAAAATCAAAACTTACAAAAATTACTCAATTACGTCAAATCTAAACCCAATGATAAAGGGGTCGTTGCACCCATTATTGCCCGTAGTCCGGATCATTGGTGGGAACAAATTCTTCTCGGACAAGGCAGCAATGAAGGCATCAAACAAAATGATTTAGTCATGGGGCCGGGCGGTTTAGTCGGTCGAGTTTCTCACGTCACTCCTAATACTAGCAAAGTCTTACTCGTCAGCGATCCGAATAGTCGTATGGGGGTAGCGGTAAGTCGGACTCGTGAAATGGGTTTTCTGCGGGGCAAAAATGATAACGAAGGGGTGATGGAATTCTTTGAAAATATCCCTACAGTCAAGGTTGGGGATGTCGTTGTGACTTCGGCTTTTAGTCAACTCGTACCCGCCGGATGGCCGGTGGGAAAAGTGATTTCAGTTGATCCCAATAAAGTCCCTGCACCGGAAGCGGCGATCGAATTTTTTGTTCCTCTCGGTTCATTAGAATGGGTTGTGGTTTATCCTAATCTGAAATCTAGTGAAACAAAGCCGCCTTCAACCGCGCCTGTACCCTCAGCTTCGCAGAATTAAACAATTATACTATTATGGCGCTTAGCGCTACAGGTGCAGGGAAGAGGAAAGATTGAGTGAATAATTATCAATAATCAATTGTTGCTCTGTTTAAGATAATTACTATTCTTTCCTACTAGATAAAAAAGTGTTTTGATCGTTGACTTTTCCAGAAAAAATAGTAAATTTTATTTGATTTAAAAATTCGTGTTGTCTCCAATTTTTCCTCTATTAAATGGATGTATTGTTTTTGGATCTGCAATTTTTTGTATTTTATTAATGCAAGTGCGGATGCCATGGATTGAAGTCTTTGATATCGGCCCAAACTGGATTTTAATTTGGCTAGTTACCTGGAGTATTAAACGCCCAATCTTTCAGGCAGCCATCGGGGGATTAGCGTTAGGATTAGTTTTAGATGGTATGAGTGGCGCGGTTCCAACTCATGTTTATCCGATGATAATTGTGGGAAGTTTAACCGTTTTACTCTACCGAGTTTTTGTCAAAAAAATTCAAGAAGATTTTATCTCCGTTGCCCTGATTGTATTTGGAATGGCGATTTTATTTGAAACCATAAGGGCACTACAATTTAGTCAAATTGGCGATCGCAACTTAGCAGATCTCTGGGTCTATCAACAGCAAGTGGCCCTGAGTTCAGCCATTCTCAGCAGCCTCTGGGCACCTGTAATACATTTTCCTTTGCATCGGTGGTGGCGACTCATCAAAGCCCCTCATCGGCTAAAATCTAAGGTTTGAACCTTAGAAATGAATACCCATGCTCAAACAAAGTGACTTTGACCAAATCGATGAAATTAGCCGCGTTAAGATCCTCAGTGAGGCTTTGCCGTATATTCAAAAGTTTGCCAATCGTGTGATCGTGGTAAAATACGGCGGTGCGGCGATGAAAGATAGCAGCCTCAAAGATCAAGTGATGCGGGATATTGTATTAATGTCCTGTGTGGGTATTCGTCCTGTTGTCGTTCATGGTGGCGGCCCAGAAATTAATACCTGGCTGGGGAAATTAGGGATTGAAGCCCAGTTTAAAAACGGTTTGCGGGTGACTGATGCCGCGACAATGGATGTGGTCGAAATGGTATTAGTCGGACGGGTGAATAAAGAAATTGTTTCCCTGATTAACCGCGCTGGGGGATCGGCAGTGGGGCTATGTGGTAAAGATTCTAACTTAATTGTGGCTCGTCCTCAAGGAGACGAAGGAATTGGGTTTGTGGGAGAAGTCAATAGTGTGGATACTAAACTATTAGAATCTTTAGTCAATAGTGGTTATATTCCTGTCGTTTCCAGTGTAGCCGCCGATGAAAGCGGGCAAGCTTATAATATTAATGCCGATACAGTGGCAGGTGAAATTGCAGCAGCCTTAAACGCAGAAAAGTTAATTCTGTTAACCGATACGGCCGGTATTTTAGAGGATTATAAAAATCCAGACACTTTAATTGCTAAACTGAATATTCAAGAAGCCCGTAAATTAATTGAAACTGGGATTGTTGCGGGTGGTATGATTCCTAAAGTGAATTGTTGTGTTCGGAGTTTAGCCCAAGGGGTGCGGGCAGCCCATATTTTAGATGGTCGAGTTCCCCACAGTTTACTACAAGAAATCTTTAGTGACTCTGGAGTAGGTAGTATGTTGGTTGCTTCAGAATTTACGTCACGTTGATCGGGTTTAAACAATTATCCAGTAGAGATGTTCCATGGAATGTCTCTACTATATAACTGAAGTATTGACTAAAGTGTAATACATTTTCTAATTAACATTTTCCTAACTGAGCAATCTTCTCAATTTCTTTCCAATTATGTAGTTCAATCTTTCCTCTTGAAAGAGATAATAATTCTTGTATTTCAAAAGTTTTGAGAAGCTTTAGGAAAGAGCAAAAGTTCAATTTTCTAGAAACTGAATTAATTCTTCTAGTTTCAGCCAAGCCGAACCATTTTGTAAAATTTCTTGAGCAATTTTAATCCCCTCTGCGTGAGCCGTTAAAGGAACAACTCCAGCAGCCTGCAACGCCAGAGAAGCATTCAACGCCACCACATCCTGCTGTGGCGCAGTCCCTTTGCCTTGGAGAACATTGCGTAAGATCTCGAGATTTTCTGCCACTTCTCCCCCTTTCAGAGCCACCAGTGGAGCAGGTGTTAATCCTAAAGCTTGCGGATCAACAGTGGTAGATTGTACGTTTCCCTTTGATAAGATAGCTAAATCCGTTAGATCTCCTAAACCCGCTTCATCCAGTTTTTCCCGTCCATGAAGAACAATTGCAACTTCTGTCCCCAACTTCCCTAACGCTTCGGCAATCGTTTCGAGTAATATTGGCGAAAATACCCCCATCACTTGTGCTTGAGGGGCTAATGGATTGACTAACGGCCCAATTAAGTTAAATACGGTTCGCACTTTCAGGGTTTTTCGTAACGGTGCAACGGCTTTCATCGCTGGATGCCAACCGGGAGCAAATAAAAACGTCACTCCTACTTCTGTTAAAGCGGCTTTCACTTTTTCACTGGGAGCACTCAGATTCACCCCCAGCGCCTCCAGAACGTCGGCTGAGCCCACTTTACTCGATGCCGAACGATTTCCATGTTTTGCCACCGGAACCCCGGCTGCTGCCGCTACAAACGCCACAGCGGTTGAAATATTAAAGGTAGAAGCACCATCTCCTCCGGTGCCGCAGGTATCAATCACACGGATGGCTGAATTGGAGGAGATTTGTTTGACGCTATCGGGTTCAGTTTGACCCAAAGATTGAGACTGTAATACTTCAGCCATCCCCGCCAATTCTTCAGCAGAAATACCTTTTGCTTGCAAGGCTGCTAAAATTGCACCGGATAAAACCGGGGGAATTAATTCACTTAACCATCCTTCCATTAACGCTGAAGCCTGAGTTTGAGACAAGGACTGACGGTCTAACAGTTGTTGCAGCAAACTCGGCCAAAGATTGGGATCTTCTATCTCTAATGGAGAAGCAAGCATGGAATGGTTGATGGTGAAACGTCAGACTTTAGATTTTAGGGGAGAAGTTGAACGGTTGTCTATAGCAATTCTATTCTTTTTTTAAACAGATTCATTAAGGTTCGACAATCACAGGTGTCCCCAATTTAACTGTTTCAAACAAGGCAAGAACATCTTGATTAAACATCCGGACACAGCCGTGAGAAATCGCTTGTCCAACGGTTTCTTCGTTGGGTGTACCATGAAAGCCGATATAGTTGGTGCCGTCTGTCCAGAAGCCAATCCAGCGTATACCGAGGGGATTTTCGGGCCCCGGTGGAACCACTTCTCCAGTGAAGGGATGTTGCCATATCGGGTGACTAATTTTTTGAATGACTTGATATTGACCTGTGGGGGTTTCCCATCCCCTACGTCCAATCGCAACTGGATAACTCACGAGAATTTGCTGGTCTTGATACACATAGACTCGACGTTGACTTAGACGCAAAACTAAACGCAAAGAGGCCTCAACGCTCAGCGATGGTGTGATTTCATCGGCTGGGGGGAAAGTCTCTTGCAGAATGGAAAACTTATTGTTAAAGCCTGATTTGATCGGTATTAAATCGGATGCCGATGAAGAGAGTCCAAGCCCAGGCCAACCCACGGTTAGCAAAATTGTACTGAAACCTAAAGCGATATTTCGTCTCAAGCCAAATCCTCCTTTAACCAATACTTGATTCGAGATCGACTACGCAATATAATGTTACAAAATTGGGGCGCATTTGTACGGAAATTGAGCTTCCCTACCAGAATAATGATAGACGGCCTTACAGTGGCTCAAAATTTTCTCAATATTAATTTGAATTGACGGGTTGGCGCGCGCGCCAAATATTTTCCGTCATAGAGAAGATTCACTTCGATAAAAGATAGATAGCACCCCGGATCTGTGAGCATCTCTAACTAAGTTGATAACGACGGTAATATCCTCAGTCCTCCCAGCACAATAAATCTATTTCCTCTCAATATTCAAGGAAGTGTCATTATTTAGTCCGGAGATGGGTATATTAAAAAGCAACAACTCATATATGCTTTGATTTATGAGGTTGGAATGCGATTACTTTTCTTGATTTTCTATCAGATCTAATCTTGTTAAACTGTAAGAATCAGTAGAAATCCTCGATTCCCTAAAATATTTAATTATTCTATTAACTCAAATTAGAAAGCTGCCTTTTCTCATCACTATCTTAGTAGATGTTTCAGTTAATAGAATGAGATGAACGAGGTTGGTGTTGCTCACACTTACAATAAAAGATAAGCCAATGCTAACAACAACAAAAACTACCCCATTTATTGCCTTAAATCAAGATCAAATTTTTCCGCTCATTGATAGTATTCTACCATTTGAAGTCTGTTTACATTATCAAGTTCTACCTCTAAGCCTGAAAAATCAAGAGTTTTTCCTAGGTGTAGTCGATCCAGAGGATCAAGTTGCTTTAGACTACATTGACAGAATTTTAACCTCTATGAATTGTCGTGTTGTGACTCAAGTCATTTCC
>CAYNXM010000263.1:0-15640 GCA_964401105.1 uncultured Lyngbya sp.
AGGAGAGCAAATGTAAACCGATAAATAAAGGCTTCAGTTATTTTATCTTCTTTAAAAATATCTTTTTGCAATCTTTCATGCTCATAAGGAAATCCGATTAAATTTTCTTTGGTAAAACTTTTACCAAATACTTCTCTGCATCTCTCTTCTCTAGGTAGTAATATGACTGGAATAGTAGGAAAGTTTTTTGCAGAATATTCCATCGAAAATTCTTGCTTATCTGAGGTATCAAAATAACCAATTTCACTAATTTCAATTTTTCCTGTTAAAGAACATAGAGAACTAGTATCAATGCTAGAATCATTAACAGAAATATATTTTAATGCCGTTTTCTTTTCTAATTCATGTTTGAAGAATGTATTACGATCATTAATTGTTTTCGTATCTGTTTCTAAAATCCCTTGTTTAATATTAATATGAATGGGATAACTTCTTGAACTCCATAATTGAGTCTGTTTTAATTTAAACTGTAATAACTCTTTTAATTGATTAATTTTATATTCAGTATTATATTTTTTAATTCCCTTGATCAGTCCTCTAAGTTGTCCTTTCTCTTTCTTTTCATCTGAACCTTTTAAAATTGGTAATAATTTATCCTCAAATGTATGAATCACATCATATTCTAAATCAGACTCTTTGCTATAACCCGGTTGTTTAGGATCATTTCCGGAAAAGACAAAGAAGTATAAGACAGCAATTCTCAATATTTTCTGAACAAATCTTTCTTTTTTAGAGTTATTTCCTAATTCCGCTTGATGGTATTCACTATCAGGATTCAGTAAATCTAAATGATATTCTAATACACTTTTGCCTCCTTCGGTTTGAACTTTTCCATTTAACTTAAGTTTTAAGCCAAAAATAAAGCTTAATATCCCTTTATTATCATCTCTTACTTCACCCAGGTTGCCTTCAATATCAGGAATAATAGGTAAAGAATCAAAGGCTTCAGCACGAGAAAAAATCTCTTTTAGATTACAATTGACTGATGCATAATTAACCTCATAATCTCCATCCGTTTTATTAGGATCATCAATATATTGTTCTAATGCTTGTAAACGAGTTAGTAAAATTTCTAAATAAATTGTATCTTTATGTTCACCAATCTGTTCTAATAAATATTCTAAATACTTAATCTTAGCAGTTCGTTGCACTTTAGCGATCGCTTCTTTGTCCATTAAGCCTTTCAACTTATACCAATCTGATTCAGGTTGTTCTCTTCCTGTATATAAATACTCTAAAATATCTCCTAATTCTTCTTTATTTTCCTGACTAAAATTGCAATCAATATAGTTATTAATACTTTCGTTTAATTGTGAGTCGAATGTTTCTTTATGATTTTTAATTGTAATCGTTAAACGATGAAATTTTAACAAAGGACTTTCTTCATTGTCTGATCTTAAAGTTAATCGCTGTTTGGATAGTCCTTGATATTTCTTTTCAAAATTGTAATTTAAGCTAATTTTACTGCCTGTTTCACCTTGAAAAGCTTTTAAAGAGTTTTGTAAAGATGAGATATAGTCTTGAATTGCGTTATATCCTTTTTCTCTAACTACTTGCTGTAACTGTTGATCTAAACACTCTCTAATTTTTCGGGTATAATTAATGAAACTATCTGTCGAGGGTTTTGTTGAATGAGTTGTTGCAACTTTAGAACTTCTCCAATTCTTTCCTAATAAACTTTCAATCTCACTTGCTTTTGTTGTTGCTAAATAATAAGCAATTTCGTCAATCTCTATAAATAGCCGTTTAGCGTTGTCCGAAAGTCTGAAGGGGTTTTTAGTCTCTGCATGATTGAGGGATTTTAAAATAGTAGCCAGTAAACTACTGTAGTTAACAGGTACTAAATCCTTATCGCCTTCTCCAATTGTATTTACCATGACCCTGATTAATAGTTTTTTTAAACTATAGCAATTCTAAATGATTTGTCAATATAGATCAAAATAAATTCATTTATAAAAATATTCATAATTGCTAATTTTTATGAAAAAATATTTTAAATCGTTGCCGATTAATATCAGGTTTGTTATGATAGTGAGTTAAATTAGATTAAAATATAAAGTTATTGTATCTTAGTTAAACTCTTATTTCTGTGATTTTATGAAACTCATTCATTTACATAAACTCCCTGAACAAACCGTTTCTCATAACCGAGAAATCAAGAAAAAAACAATGCTAAAATCTGGTGATTTACCCCATTTAACGAACTTTTCTCAGGCGCGATTTGCACCCGATCAAATTGCCTTTGCTCATAGCCATACCGATATGTGTGAAGTCTTCTTTGTTGAATCGGGTTTAGGTATAATTCGGATTAATGGAACAGAATATACTTTAGAACCCGGTGTTTGTATTGCTGTTGAACCCAACGAAGAACATGAAATTATCAATTCTGGTGAAGATGAACTGATCATTACCTATTTTGGTTTACAAGTTTGATTAACTAAAAGATGATGTGTTCTTAATAAAGCTAAGTTTAATAGAGATGAAAATTTGAATATAAATATGAACACCTCTGAAAGAAAACATCAACATATTTTTATTGGCGGTTTGCATCGCAGTGGTACAACTCTTCTCGGTCGTTGCTTACAGGAACATCCTCAAATTAGTGGGTTTGAAAATACAGGGGTTTACGAAGATGAAGGTCAATTTTTACAATCAGTTTATCCGGTGGCAGGGGTTTATGGAGGGCCGGGTCGGTTTGGGTTTAATACTGCATCATTTTTAGATGAACATTCACTATTGGCTATCCCTGAAAATAGGATAAAAATATTTCAAGAATGGAGTGATTATTGGGACTTAGAAAAGCAATTTTTACTGGAAAAATCTCCTCCTAATTTAGTTCGTACTCGCTTTTTACAATACCTTTTTCCAGAAGCTGTATTTATTATTTTATTGCGTCATCCAATTGCTGTGTCTTATGCGACTCAAAAATGGAGTCAAACCTCACTTCATCACTTAATTCAACATTGGTTAATTTGCCATGAACGTTTTAACACAGATAAACCCGACCTCAAGAAAGTTTTAGTGTTAAAGTATGAAGATTTTATTGCCTCTCCTCAAAACGTTTTGAACCAAATTTATGATATTATTGAAGTTGAATCATATCCTCTGACTCAAACGATTCGTCAAGGGGTAAATGACCGTTATTTTACCTGGTGGAATACTCAACAAAACCCTCTGAAACCTGTTTATAAAGCTTATCTCAGATATCGGTTTGAGACGAGAGTGAATCATTTTGGTTATAGTCTTTTGTCAACGGAGATCAGTGATAGCTAAGGGGGCGATTATAGAAAAGCTACCGCACAACAGGCTATAATAAACGATTGGACTGTAAAAATAGGATCTAAATTAATTATGTCGCGTCGATGCCAACTGACCGGGAAAAAAGCAAATAATGCGATGGCGGTGTCTCACTCCCACCGTCGGACTCACAAATTGCAGCAGCCTAACTTACAATGGAAGCGGATTTGGTGGCCCCAGGGGAAACGCTGGGTGAGATTAAAAATTTCTACTAAAGCAATTAAAACCCTGCAACGCAAGGGACTGCAAGCCATGGCAAAAGAAGCCGGGATTAATCTCAATCACTACTAAAAAGATACTCTTAATTGCGACTGTGGGTTATGGCACAAATCAAAAGTGATGGATTTCTCGTCAAGGTTGATTTTGTGTCTAACCTGGCTTATAATTTATCAAATAAAGGGATTAGAAACTTAGGCAAAACGTAAATGATACATCCGAAATAGTTCACCGGTTTCTTGCTTAACCACAGTAGTGTTTGCCTTGGCTAATAGATGATCCCAATCTGCGATCGCTTCTAGATAAACTTCAGTCCCCAAATAGGTTTCTAAAATAGCCCAATCTTCAGCTAAAGGTAAATCAGGATCGATGACATCAAAGATAAATGATCCTTTGGGTTTTAGGACTCGCTTAACTTCTGAAAGTACCATTTCCCAATAATCTATGGGATAATAGCAACTTAATCCTGTTGCGATCGCGATATCAAATTGATCCGCGTCATATTGCAATAAATGAGCCGGCCCTCGTTTAACGCCCTTAAATAGTTTAGAATTTAATTGCGGTCCTCGGGAGTTTAAGGCATCGCAGGCTACAGTACTGATATCCTGACCATAAAACAATGCGTTCCAATCTCGCCAAGGATAAATCAGGAAACTCACCCCACATCCAATATCTAAACAGTGCTGGTTTTTTTTGGGTTGAACCAGTTTCCAGAAGGGAGAAGTTGTTTTCGCGGCTAAGCTTCCTGCTATGCGATCGCGAAAAATCGGCATGGCTTCCACTTCATCGGGTAACTCGAAAGATTCTCCCTGATACTCACGATTAAAGCGTTCAGCCACTGGTTCAATTAAAGGCAGCCAGACTGGAGAATCTGTTCCTGGAAAATTTGATACAGACGGTGAACTCGATTTTTTCGACATTCCACTATTGTATCATCTCGATCCTTTCAGTGCTTTAGAAAAGTTTTGACGGTAAGATTTATTCGCGACGACCAGTACGGGCCAGAGTAATGAAAGATAAAGACGATTTTCAAAACTTTTCACAAAGTTGGTGCGGCTAAATCCTTTCCAGAACTTCCAAGCACCACCGACGTAGAGTGCAGCAACGATCAGAGTAATAAGCACAGGCATCAGACAATACCTCGACAATTGGGAAAGTCTCAGTCTTGTGCAAGACCACTGTATTGACGGGTTGGCTGCGCGCCAAACATTTTCCGTCAGTGACTGAGATTGTTTTAACTATTTTAGCAGATTCGTTTTAGAATGAGTCAATCAGAAAGACTCTCTTAATGATCGTCATTGTATTTGACTGATTGAGTTTCATGTCTTCAACAAAATTAAGATTGTAGGGTGCGTCCCGTGACGCACCACGCACCTGATGTGTAAACAACGCGCGCGCGATCGCTGCTAGATATGGGATTGAGATTACAATCATTCAATCTCACAATATTTTTCTAGATCAAATTCAAAAAGATTCACCACTATCTTTTGATAATGAATTGAGAGATATCCATACAATAAATAATTCACTATTCCTAGATATTTTTTACTGAAAAATTATCAGAAATTCAAGGAATAAAATCTGTTAATCAAAAACTGAATTAATGAATTAGGCTTGAGTCTGAATGGCTGCCTGAGTTTGAGAATCAAAAAAATGAATATGATCCCATAAAATCCTAAGTTTAATTGTTTCACCCGGTTGTAAATGAATTTGATCCGCTACTCGAACTTGCAGGGAATCAAATAACACTTGATTGGCAGAAATAAGACGAACAAATAGCAAGGTTTCATAACCTAATGCTTCAATCCGATCTACGGTTGCTGTTAAATGGTGTAATTGAGAATCACTGAGTTTGAGATGTTCGGGTCGAACCCCTAAAATTAAGGGTTGATTGTGATAAGATTTAAGAGCAGTATGCCAAACTGAGGGGTATTGTAACCGAAACGCCGGATGCACGATCTCTAATTCTTCACGACAATCGACCGTGATAAAATTCATCGGCGGAGAACCGATAAATTCAGCCACAAATCGATTAGCTGGATTTCGATAAATGTCTAATGGTGGGGCAACTTGCAAAATTTGGCCCTGGTTCATTACGGCAATCCGAGATCCCATGGTCATCGCTTCAGTTTGGTCATGGGTCACATACAGAGTTGTAATCCCTAACTGTTGCTGAAGCTGAACAATTTGAGCGCGGGTTTCTGTGCGTAATTTAGCATCTAAATTCGACAGGGGTTCATCCATGAGAAACACTTGCGGATTGCGGGCCATGGCTCGTCCCAGGGCCACCCGTTGTTTTTGTCCCCCAGAGAGTTGTTTCGGATAACGGTTTAACAACATTTCAACTTGAAGTAAAGATGCCACCGTTTTCACCCGCTTGGCAATGGTTTGCTCTCGTTGAGCGGTGTAACGCCATCGCTGGGGTAAGGGACGAGTAATCGCGCTCAGAAAGGCTTGTAACGGGTGTTGAGGCTGTGGTCTTTCTGCTCGGGTGCGGCGTAAACCAAATGCCAAATTATTATAAACCGTAAGATGAGGATACAGCGCATAATTTTGAAATACCATGGCAATATCTCTATCTTTAGGAGGTAGATCATTGACCCGTTTGCCATTAATTGAAATTGTTCCTGCTGTAATTGTTTCGAGTCCAGCAATTAAACGTAATAGGGTACTTTTTCCACACCCAGAAGGCCCAACAATCACAAGAAATTCTCCCGGTGCGACTGTTAAGTTAATCCGCCGTAGAATGGCCTGAGCTTCCCCCATCCCCCGATCCGGTGCGATCTGGGCCCTACCAGAGGGATAAAAACTCTTGTAAAGATCTTGAAGAATAACCTGTGCCATTGAGTCTTCCTGGGGTTAGATTTAAAGCTAAAATCTTAATAAAATTATTTCAATAAATAAAATTTTGGTAAAGCATGAATCGATTGCAACCGCAGCGTGAGTTAAGGGAATCTTAATTTAAACTTTTTTTAATTTAATAAATATTTGTCAGCTTAATAAGGCATACTAGAGAAGTGATCACTTACTTGTACCTGCTCTTCAAAGCCGAATGAGTACTCAGACAACCCGAAATATTCCAGTTCCATCTATTCAAGACTGGAACGCAGAACTTTACGACAACCATCATAGCTTTGTTTCTCGTCTGGCGGTTGATCTGATTCAACTGCTGAATCCTCAATATGGAGAACGTATTCTTGATCTCGGTTGTGGGACAGGTTATTTGACCTATCGCATTACTGCTTTTGGTGCAGAAGTGATGGGTATTGACGGTGCTGCTACTATGATCGAACAAGCCAGCCAGGCTTATCCTCAACTCAATTTTGAGGTGGCTGATGCCACTCGTTTAGAGATTAAACAACAGTTTGATGCAGTATTTTCTAATGCAGTCTTGCATTGGATTAAGCCCCCTGAAGCAGTGGTTTGTGGGATTGGACAATCTTTAAAACTAGGGGGGCGTTTTGCAGCAGAATTTGGAGGTTACGGTAATGTAGAAACTATTATCAATGGGATTAATCAGGTATTAGAAGAGGCAGGATACCCGAGTCATCCTAACTTAAATCCTTGGTATTTTCCTCGAATTTCTGAGTACAGTACCTTGTTAGAAAGTCACGGTTTTCAGGTCAAATATGCCAATTTATTCGATCGGCCGACTCCCCTTGATGGCGGTTCACAAGGTCTGCGAAATTGGCTAAAAATGTTTGCGGGTTGCTTTTTCAAGGATATTCCAACTGAACAACATCACCAAATTTACAGCAAAATTGAGAAAAAGCTGCGTCCCAAACTCTATCACAACAAGACTTGGATTGCGGACTATAAAAGGTTGCGAGTTTTAGCCATTAAAACCTCTGATTAATGGCGACTCAATATTATAGTCATTGCGGAGGCGTTCTTACGAGAGCGTCTCTTTTATTTATTCTATATTTCGCTATTTTCTCGGTGACTTAGAATAAATTCAGCCACACTTAAATCAACAGGCGTTGTCACTTTTAGGTTTGTTTCTTCTCCCTGCACAATTTGAACCGGTAAACCACATTTTTCAAACAAAGCCGCATCATCGGTGACTTGCCAACCCTGAGATTTTCCTTGGTCGTGACATTGTTTTAATAATTTCACTTCAAATCCTTGAGGAGTTTGGGCTGCCCACAAATTGCTACGGTCGGGGGTATCCTGAACTGTGTTATTTTGATCCACAATTTTAATTGTATCTTTCACCGCGATCGCTGCAATTAAACCGGGACAGGTTTGTAACGTTGCCCCACAGCGGTTGAATAAATCCGGTGTAGCCAAACATCGCGCCCCATCATGAATTAAGACCCGCTCCGCCTCTGGGGGTAGAGCCTGTAAGCCATTGTAGACAGACTCCTGGCGCGTGGTTCCCCCCTGAATAAGCTCTATGGGTTTAGTCAGGGATAAGTGGCTGAGAATGGCTTTAAAGTCGGGGAAATCAACCGTTTGACCAATGATACCGATCCAACTAATTGATTCAGAAGCGGATGCCACTGCTAATGTCCAAGCCAGAATCGGTTGCCCTCGCAAGTTCAGTAATAATTTATTGCGTTGACTTCCCATGCGAGTTCCTTTGCCCGCTGCCGGAATTAATAAATGCATTATGAGATTTGGGTTGGGATGACCAGGGATTGCCTGTAAAATTGAGCTGATCCGTAGATTAACTCAATAGAGATGAGAATACTAGCCCTTGTCCCTGGCGGGATTGGCGACCAAATTTTGTTTTTCCCCACACTCGATGATCTCAAACAGTCTTATCCTGAAGCCCAAATTTCCGTTGTAACTGAACCTCGGGCAAAGGGGGCTTATCGGGTATGTAAGTCGGTTTATCAGGTGATTCCCTATGATTTTAAGAATCAAAACAGTCTAGCCGACTGGGGCAACTTCCTGGGGGTTGTCCGCGATCGCGAATTTGAAGTGGTTTTGTCCCTCGGGCAGCGTTGGACAGTGGGATTATTGCTGTGGCTAACAGGCATTCCCAAACGGGTGGGATATGCAGGTAGCAGCGGTGAGTTGTTCTTGTCGGATGCGGTGCCTTTGAAACCCCAACAGTATGCCGCTGGAATGTACCATGATTTGCTGCAAGGGCTGGGAATTCACACCCCCTGTCCGCCCCTGTCAATTAATGTCCCTAAATCGGATCTTGACTGGGCTGAAGCCGAACAGCAACGCCTGGGAGTCAAAGACAGTGGTTATATTTTAATTCATGGGGGTTCGAGTCAACTGGCCCAGCAAAAGGGCATTGATAAGTTGTATCCGGTAGAAAACTGGCAAACAATTATCCAGGATATTCAACAACGGCAACCCAATTTACCTGTTGTCATGGTTGAAGGGCCGGAGGATAAGACATTGGTCACCCAAGTCCAGGAAATCTGTCCAGAAGTGAAGACTACCACCCCGGATGATATTGGTAAATTAGCAGCGATGATTGCGGCGGCTAACTTAATGGTGTGTACCGATAGCGCCCCGATGCATTTAGCAGTTGCGGTGGGAACCTATACGGTGGCGTTGTTTGGGCCAACCGATCCGGAGAAGTTATTGCCGAAAAGCGACCGCGTCATGGGGATAACTTCATCCACTGGGAAGATGGCGGATATTTCCCCTGATGAAGTGTTGAAAAAGATTTGGGGGAATTGACATTAAATAAAAGGCAGTGGGGACTCAGAAGTAAGAAGCCTGCCCCCGCCTTCGCGGGGGTAAGGAGTAAGGAGTAAGAAGTAGAGACGTTGCATGCAACGTCTGTACGGGAGTAAGAAGTGACAAACCCAGGCATTTATCATCTCTTCCCCACTCAATGACGAGTTACTCAATGACGAGTTACTCCAAATTCTACTCATTGACGAGTTACTCAATTCATAGCAAGAGTGCCTATTGCCTCTCTAACTGAGATTCTACCCATTCAAGAATCACATCATAACGAAAATCATTGGCAAGCTGAGTCAGTTGTTTCCCGAGAGACTCATGATCCGGCTGAATTTGATTAATGAATTCAGTAATTCGATCGGAATTGAGTTTAATCGCAGCTTGTTGAAGTTGTGTTAACCAAGTTGTTGATAACTCCTCTAAATCTTGGGGTGTGAGTTGAGGTAAAGATTTTTCATTTGCGGCTAAATCATTTACTGTTTCTTCAGATAAAGCCGAAGATTCTTCAGATAAAAATTGAATCCCTAAATGTTCTGTCAGTTTTTCAAATAAGACTTCTACACGAAAGGGTTTGCGGACAAAATCATCGCAACCTGCCGATAAAACAATCGCTTGATCTTGCTGTAAAGCGCTAGCTGTTAAACCAATAATCACCGTGGCTTGACCGCTTAAATGGCGTTTAATCTGTTGGGTGGCTTCATAACCATCTAAAACAGGCATCCGCATATCCATAAAAATTAAATGAGGTTTCCATGCTTGCCATTTTATAATGGCTTCTTCACCATTTTCTGCTTCTTTAATTTCAAAACCTAAAGGATTCAGGAGTTGAACTAACAATTGACGATTCGTCCAATTATCATCAACAATTAAAATCCGATAATTTGGTTGATTCGGGGCAATCCCAATGATATTTTTTGGCTGAGACTGAGATTGAATGAGCGTGGCTTCAACTCGATCAATTTGAATATAAAACTTAAAAATAGTTCCTTGATTCAGTTTACTTTTGACTGAAATTTCACCTCCCATTAATTCAATAAACTGTTGAGTAATGGGTAACCCTAACCCGGTTCCTTGTTGTGAATTTCGTCCGCTTTCAGTTTGAATAAATGGAGCAAAAACTGTTTCAAGTTCATCCTCTGCAATCCCGAGTCCTGTATCTTCTACTTCAAAATAAAGCCGAGGTGAATCATACCGAACATTTAATTGAATATAGCCGGCTGAGGTAAACTTAATTGCATTACCCAGGAGATTAATCAAAACCTGACGTAATTTACTTTCATCCGCTTGAATATATTGAGGCAGAGAATCAGCCAGATTAAACTTCAGTTCTAATCCTTTAGATTGTGCTTTTAATAAAAACATTTCTTTAATCCAGTTGAGTAATTTCAATAAATTAAAACAACTCAGACTTAAAGAAACTCGCCCTGCTTCAATTTTTGACATTTCTAAAACATCATTGATTAAATTCAATAAATGTTCTCCACTACGATTAATAATTTCTAAATGTTGTTGATGCTGCTGAATCGGTTGAGTCGGATGATGTTGTAAATCTCGATTCATTAATTGTGTAAAACCCAAAATTGCATTCATCGGTGTCCGCAATTCATGACTCATTCTTGCTAAAAATTCACTTTTGGCTTGGTTGGCTGCCTCTGCGGCTTCTTTGGCTTCTTGTAATGCCATTTCTGCCTGTTTGCGATCGCGAATATCCCGCACAATAGCACAGCTATATTCTTTCTGATTATATTCTAAATAATTCAGGGTAATTTCAACATCAATTATTTCCCCTGTTTGTGTTTGATGACGAGATTCAAATGTAACTGAACGTTGCTGTTTTAATTCATCCCAAGCAATTGACCAAGCAGTTTCTGAAGCATTTAAGTCAATGTCATCCACCTTCATTTTCAGTAACTGATCCTGAGAATAGCCTAAAATATTAGCAGCAGCTTCATTCGCATAAATTAACCGTCCCTTTGTGTCGGTCAGTAAAACATAATCTCTTGATTTATCAATTGAAAATTGAGTTAACCTGAGTTTTTCATCAATTTCTTTGCGTTCAGTAATATCTTCTAAAACACCCAATATTCCTATGACATTTTCCTGCTCATCTAACATGGGAATTCTACTAATATCTAACCAAATTGTTCGACCATCTTCTCCTAGTTTTTGTTTCGGTGCAATCACATTCATTTCCGGTTGTTTCGACTGCATCACTCGTCGATCTTGATTCCGATAAAACTGGGCAACTTCTTGATTCGGAAATAAATCAAAGTCTGTTTTTCCAATAATATTACTTGCTTGTTCGATTTGAGCATATTTTGCCCAATTTTTATTACATCCTTTAAAGACTAAATTAGTATCTTTCCAAAAGACTTGCTGAGGAATACTATCTAAAATCAGACGCAGATATTGTTCCTGTTGTTTAAGTTCTGTTTCTGCTTTTTTATTTTGAGTTACATCTAAAACTTGACCGATCGCAGAAATAGGATGTCCTGCTTGATCTCGTCTTAAATAACATTGAACAATACCATAAACTGAATCACCATTTTTATGACGATAGCGTTTTTCTAGGCGATATTGCTTGACTTCACCCTGCACTAATTGATGAAAATGAATTAAACTCATTTGTCGATCGGTTAAATCAATAATTTGATTAAAATCTTGATTAATCAATTCTGTTGAGGTGTAACCTACAAACTGACAAAATGCTGAATTGACTTCCAAAAACTTGCCAGTTAACGAAATTTCAGCAATACCAATGGGTGCAAAATGAAATAGATCGAGTAAGCGGTTTTCACACTCTCTCAGTTGAGCTTCTACTTGCTGGCGGCGCTCCATTTCCTGCTGTAACAATTGAGTCATTACTTGCAGTTGGGAATGTTGTTCATTCATGGCTATATCTAATTTTGAATAGGAATAGTAAAATAGAATGTTGTACCCTTTTCTAACTGAGAGTCTAACCAAATCTTTCCTTGATGACCTTCAATAATTTTTTTACAAGTCGCTAAACCAATACCATATCCATTACACTTTTTTTCAGTATATAATCGTTGAAAAAATTGAAATATTTTCTCATGGCATTGTGGATCAATCCCCATCCCATTATCTTCTACGCTAAACAGATATTCATCCTTTTTTTCTTCAGCATTAATATTAATTTTAATCAATCGATTAGGCCAACTATATTTAATAGAATTACTAATCAAATTTTGAAAAATTTGTCCCATTTGAATGGGATCGGCATGAAGAGTTGGCAAATTAGAGTAAGTAATGATCGCGCCACTCTCTTGTATGGGTTGTCTCAACTTCAGTATGGTTTCTGCGACAACTAAATTACAATCAACCGCTGAAAATTCTCTTTGATTCAGTCCAACGCGGCTGTAGTTTAATAGACTTTGAATCAACTCCTGCATTCGGATACCTTCTTCTAGAATAGGTGTAACATATTCATCTGCTTCTTGTTCTAAATTAATCTGACTTTGGAGTGATAATATGAGTTCAGCAAAACCTGTAATACTCTGTAATGGCTGTTGTAAATCATGGGAAACCACATAAGCAAATTGTTCTAAATCTTGATTAGAACGAATTAAGTCTTGATTCAGTTGTTGTAATTGTTTATTTTTATCTTGAAGTTGCTGTTTTAAGCGAAAAATAGTAAGCTGATTTTTGACTCTTACCAGAACTTCTTCAACTTGAAACGGTTTTGTGATATAATCTATTCCGCCTGTATTAAACGCTTTAACTTTATCAAATACATCATCTAAAGCACTTAAGAAAATGACAGGAATTTCTGCTGTTTCTGGCTGTGATTTTAGTTGATTGCAAACAGTGTAACCATCCATATCTGGCATTTTAATATCTAATAAAATTAAATCGGGTAATTCATTTTTAATGGTCATTAAAGCTAATTTGCCATTAATTGCACACCGCACATCATAACCTTGTTCAGTTAAAGTGGTGGATAACAACCGTAGGTTATCGGGAGTGTCATCCACAATTAAAATTTTTCCTTGATTTTCTACTCTGTGGTCGTCGTTCATTGGATAATAAAGCTAAATAAGCTTGACGAACTGTAATTTTTTATATTGAGAAACAAACTGTTAATCTAAATATTTTTATATCTTGTCTGGTTATACCATCACCCCCTGCTGTCGCTGTCCCCCACCCCCCTATATCCCCCTTTATCAAGGGGGGAGGAGGGGACTACAGAGGGTTTATTAGTGGTAAAATCATGCATGAATTGGTATTACCTCCTAAAATTAATCACTCTAATCTGAAGATATAATGACTTGAAGTTGATTCTATCTCTATTTAAGGTATAAAAGATATCAACCGAGAATGTGAAGTCAGAAAACTCTTAACTCAGTAATTAATGGCTGAGGGGACTTCTTTATTCTCAACTGCTTCTCTATTCCCCCATTTTCCCACCTTAATCGCCAAAAATCAGAAATTATTAGCCACTCTGCTCTAAAAGATGATGATATGATATCTAGCTGAGGTGATGACCGATAGAGACGTTAAATTTAATCTCTCGCTTGCTGCAATGATGCTGCCGGTCTCTCTATTATGCCCAGTCCTCCCAGAAAATTATATCATTAAGTTTATAATTAAAGAATTACGAAAATCAGTATTCTATATTTTTGCTTAAGATAAAGGAAATTCAATGACAATTATTACTCTACAATCCGTTCAGAAAGATTTTGGGATCAAAAATATCCTCAATCAGGCAAATTTGAGTATTGATGACACAGATAAAATTGGATTAATTGGAACGAATGGGTCTGGAAAATCCACCCTATTAAAAATGATAGCTGAAATTGAACCGATTGATGCTGGACAGCTTTGGGTGAATTCTAAAGCTAATATTGTTTACTTACCTCAAGAACCAGAATTAAACGAAAATTATACAGTTTTACAACAGGTGTTTGCTCATAGTGGAGAGCAAATGCGCTTAATTCAAGCCTATGAAGAACTCTCTATTAAAATTGCAAAAGAACCTGAAAACAACCAGTTAATGACGCGATTTTCAGAAGTCATGCAACAAATGGATGCACTTCAAGCTTGGGAATTAGAAACTCAAGCCAAGATTATTTTAACTCAGTTAGGGATTCAAGATTTTGAGGCTAAAATTCAAACGTTATCGGGGGGATATCGTAAACGAATTGCTTTGGCGGCTGCTTTATTGTCTGAACCCGATCTATTATTAATGGATGAACCGACAAACCATCTGGATGCTTTGTCTGTTGAATGGTTGCAAGGCTATCTGAAAAACTTACGGGGTGGATTACTGTTAATTACTCACGATCGCTATTTCTTAGATCAAGTCACTAACCGCATTGTTGAATTAGATCGGGGAGATTTGTATAACTACGATGGCAATTATTCCTATTTTTTAGAAAAGAAAGCAGAGGCAGAAGCAACCGCAGTGAGTCAACAGCGAAAACATCGCGGTGTATTGCGTCGAGAACTAGAATGGTTAAAACGAGGCCCAAAAGCACGAGCAACAAAGCAAAAAGCTAGAATTCAACGGATTCAAGAAATGCAAGGAACGGAGTTTAAAGCGGATATAGGGAAAGTTGAAATCTCCGCACCTTCCCGGCGCATTGGTAAAAAAGTGATCGAACTCAACGAGGTTTCTAAAACCTATGATAATCGAACCATTGTTAAAGATTTTACCTATAAATTTAACCCGGACGATCGGATTGGAATTATCGGTAAAAACGGTGTGGGTAAATCAACCCTGATGAATTTAGTTACCCATCGAATTGAACCCGATTCTGGAACGATTGAAATTGGAGAAACCATTCATATCGGCTATTTTGATCAACAATCCGAACATTTAATGCAAGCATTGAATCAAGAACAGCGGGTGATTGATTACCTCAAAGAAGTAGGAGAATATGTCAAAACAGCCGATGGTTCTCAAATTAGTGCTTCTCAAATGTTAGAACGATTTTTGTTTTCACCCAATCAACAATATGCACCGTTACATAAGCTTTCGGGTGGGGAAAAAAGACGACTATTTCTGTTACAGGTTTTGATGGGTGCGCCCAATGTATTAATCTTAGATGAACCGACTAATGATTTGGACGTTCAAACCTTATCTGTTCTAGAAGATTATCTAGAAGAATTTAACGGTTGTGTAATTACCGTTTCCCACGATCGCTATTTTTTAGATCGAACGGTTGAGATGATTTTATCCTTTGAGTCTGAGGGAAAAATTCGTCAGTATCCCGGTAATTATTCCCTTTATTTAGATTATAAAGCGATTGAAGAAGAAGCCGCTAAAAAAGAAGAATCTCAACCGGAAAAAGCTCAATCTACAGCTTCTGTGACTCAATCCGATAAACGATTTTCTTGGGATAAAGCAGGCAACCGTAAACTCTCCTCCAAAGAACGCCGAGAATATGAAAAACTTGAAGAAAAAATCGAACAGTTAGAAACAAAAAAAGCCGAACTTGAACACAATCTGTAT